>VIKI01000057.1:16337-44725 GCA_008080595.1 Comamonadaceae bacterium | reverse complement strand
GCGCTTGAAAAGCGCCTACACCGCACCAGCCGCAGCCTGCCCTTGTTTACCGTTTGTGGCCGTCAATAACCTCAGTACAGCCCCCGAAGGGCGGATGTTTATGCTAAATCACCCTCTAGCGCTTATAAATCAAGCGCAAGTGGCTCACTTATTTATAGCAATATCCGGGCTGTGCAATCCCTGCAGCAGTTGCGGATACTGGTTCAGCAAGGCAGCGTAGTCGGCATTCACCTGCGGGTCGTCGGTGCTGCACAGGCCGCGCCGGGCCACCCGGTGTTCTGAGACGATGCGGGCCGGGGAGGGGGACAAAAACACAATGCGCTGGGCCAGGCTGAGGGCTTCGCGCAGGTCGTGGGTGACAAACAGCACGGTGGGTTGGCGCTGTGACCACAGCTCAAACAGCAGGCTGCGCAGTTGTTGCGCGGTGGGGGCGTCCAGCGACTGAAACGGCTCGTCCATCAGCAGCAACTCGGGCTCAACCACAAAGGCACGCAGCAGCGCCACCCGGCGTTGCATGCCGCCGGAGAGCTGGCCGGGGAACAGATGGGCGCTGCCGCTCAGGCCCACTTTGTCAAGCCACTGCGCCAGCGCGGCTTCGCCAAGCGTCGGGCTCACCAGGGTGAGGTTTTGCCGCACGGTCAGCCAGGGCATCAGGCGTGATTCTTGAAACAGGTAGCCCAGGCGGGGCGCTTGGGGTGGCCTGTTGAGGCTGGCCGCTGTGCTGGCAAGGGGTGCTTGCCACTGGATGTCACCCTCAAACTTGGCATCCAGCCCGGCCACCAGGTTCAGCAGCGTGGATTTGCCCGCCCCGGATGGCCCGACGATGGCAATGAACTCGCCCGCCCGGGCTGAAAACTGCAGGTCTTTGATGGCCAGGTAGCCGTTGTCAAAGCGCTTGGCGCACAGGTTGATGTTGAGCATCATAGGGTACGCCACCGCAACATGCGTTGTTCAATCGGGCGAATGGCCCCGTATTCGATCATGAACACCACCAGCGTGAAGGCCAGGGTGTAGGCCAACACCCCGGTCAGGTCAAAAAAATGGAAGTAGCTGCCAATCTGAAACCCAAAGCCGTTGCTGCACCCCAGCAGTTCCACCACCAGCACGATTTTCCAGATGATGGACAGGCCGTTGCGCACCGCGCCAAACAGATAGGGCAGCAGTTGCGGAAAAATGATGTGTGTGAGGATCTTCCAGCGTGACACCTGGTAGACGCTGGCGAACTGAAACAGCTTGGGATCCAGCGCACGGGTGCCTTCGCGCAGGCTCACGGCCACCATGGGGGCTTTGTTCAGGGTGACGGCGGTGATGGCGGCGGCCTCGGTCAGACCGAGCCAGATGTAACAGACGATGATGACCACCAGCGCCGGGATGTTCATGCCGATGATCAAAAAGGTGTCAAGCACCTTGTCCAGCGTTGGGTTCAAGCCCATCAGAATACCCAGCGTGGTGCCCAGCGTCATGGCCAGGGTGAAGCTGATGACCACCCGCGTCAGCGTCATGCGCAAATGCAGCCAGAAGTCGCCCTGGGTGGCCTCTGTCCACAGCAATTGCAGCACGGCGCTGGGTTGTGGCAGCAGCTTGTTGTCAATCTGGTGACCCAGCAGTTGCCAGAGCACGACGAGCCCCAGCAGCGGTGCAAAGCGAATCAGGCACTGGCGTGCTGCGGCAGACACACACATCAGGGTTTGGGGCAAGCAGCCTCATAACCGGCCCAGAAGGTGCCCGGTGCCAGGGTGTCGGACTTGCCCGCCAGTTTTTCACCACCGACCTCGAACAAGATTTTGTGGGTCAGGGCAATGTTGTTGCGGGTGGTCTGATCCAGGCAAGCCGGAATCCCGGCGCGGTAGGTTTGCCGCAAGGTCACAAAGACGGCATCGTCTTCTGCTCGCATCTTGGGTTTGAGTTTGTCCCAGACAACATCCGAGGTTTTCATGAGTTGTTTGGCTTCAAGCGACGCGGCCAAAAACTGGTTCAGCAAGGCTTTGTTCTGCTCGGCCCAATCTTCCTTGAACACCCAGCCAATCAGGGGAATCGGTTGGTGGATGCCCAGACCGGCCAACACGTCTGGCAGGTCTACCAGCTGGCGCATGCCCTTGGCTTGCAGGCGGGCGGTGAACGGCCAGGTGTTGAGCACGGCATCGAGTTGTTGGCGTTGAACCAGTTCGTTGAGCAGGGGCGGAGCGCCAAAACTGGGTTGGGTCGCCTTGGCCAGATCCAGGTTCAGATTGCGCTGGGCGTGGGCACGCAGCAGAGTCCAGATCTTGTCGTTGGGGCCGCCCGAGACACCGATTTTTTTGCCTTGCAGGTCTGCTACTGACTTAATAGTGCTTTGCGCAGGTACTACAAGGGCTCCGACCGCATTTGAGTAGGTAACGAAGGAAAACAGCCGACCGTCGGCGCGTTGCCGTGACACCCAGATCCAGTCCGACACGATCACGTCGACCGAGCCGCCTTGCAGCGCCACGGTAGAGGCATCGCCCGATGCCAGCGGCACGATGACCAGATCTACCCCGCGTTTTTTGGCCAGCTCCTGGGTGCGCATCACTTCCAGTTCCCAGTTGACGGTGCCGAACTCCAGCACGCCGACGCGCACCGTCTGGTTGGCGGCATGGGCCAGATTCAAGCTGAACAGCAGCAGGCTGGTGAGCCACAGGATGAGATTTTTCATGGGTTTGTTTGGGCAGTTGGGGTAAGGGCCGCCAGGTAGGCCTGGGGTGTGCCGTCGAAGGTGAGCAAGCCTTGTTCCAGCCGCAACACCCGGTCAGCCACCTTGACTTCTTCGGTCAGGTGGGTGGTCCACAACACGCCCACACCGACCTGGGTGCAGAGTTGTCGCACGGCCAGCAGCAGTTGCTGGCGCGACGGCGGGTCCAGGCCCACGGTGGCTTCATCCATCAGCAGGGCACTGGGGCGATGCAACAGGGCGCGTACCAGCTCGATCTTGCGCCGGGTGCCGCCCGAGAGGCTGCGCACCGGTTGATGCAGTTGGTCTTGCAAGTCCATGTTGGCCAAACCTTGGGTGATTCGCTCCAACGCCAGCGGCCGTGCCAGGCCATGCAGGTCGGTATGGAACAACAGGTTGGCTTTGACCGACAAATCCAGGTCAAGCGCGGTTTGCTGGAACACCACACCCATGCGGGCCAGGGCGTGGCTGGGTTTGGCGCGCAGGCTCTGGCCAAAAATGCTGACTTCGCCCTGGTCGGGGCTGAACAGGCCGGTGAGCACCTGCATCAAGGTGGATTTGCCCGCGCCATTGGGTCCGAGCAGGGCGACAAACTCGCCTTCCTTGACCGTGAAACTGATGCCTTTGAGGGCTGGTTTGGCACCGTAAGACTTGTGCAGCTTGGTCACCGTCAGCATGGTGTTGCTCATGGCGCATGCCTTTCCGACCTGGCTTGTGGCGCGAGCGAGGTATGGCTTGGAAGGTGAGCAGGAATGGGGAGCACGGTGTGCGCTTGTAAGGACATATCCAACCGGTAACGCAAAGTCCGTGCCTTTTGTTCTTGGCTTGTTTTTTGCTGAAGAAGGGTGGAGCACAGCCCTGCATGTGTTCCAAAACTCAACAATCAAGGAACAGCATGAGACATATTTCTGAACACACCCTGCAACAGTTGGGACAAGCCATGGTGCAAACCGCGGCCACGCTGCTTGTGGTGGCAGGCATGGGTGCGGCATTGGCCCAAACGCCACCTGCCAACCGCTTGTATGTGTCGAGCGAAAAAGACAACAAGATTGATGTGTTCGACACCCAGGGCCAGCGGCTGTCGGCTATTGAGGTGTGCCAGCGTCCACGTGACATGCGTTTTAACAAGGATCGCAGCCAGATTTATGTCTGCTGCGGCGAAAGCAATACGCTGGGTCGGGTGGATCTGGCCAGTGGCAAGATGGTGGGGGAGGTGCCGCTGGACAACAGCCCTGAGATGTTTGACCTGAGTGCCGACGGCAAGACGGTTTATGTGACGACTGAAGACGACAGCGTTTTGGGGGCCTACAGCCTGGAGACCAAGAAAAAACTGTTCGAGGTGAAGGTGGGTGGCGAGCCAGAAGGTGTTTTGATCACGCCCGATGGCAAACACGCTTATGTGACTTCGGAAGAAGCCAACCTGGTTCATTACATTGACCTGGCTACCAAAAAAATCGTCAAGAACATCAAGGTGGGCAACCGGCCACGGCGTTTTACCTTGGCCGCCGATGGCAAGGAGCTGTGGGTAACCAATGAGTTAAGCGCCAGCGTCAGCATTGTCAGCACCGAAGACCAGAAGCTCAAACACACCATCTTTTTCAAAATCAAGGGCATGCGGGCCAACGACATCACGCCGGTGGGTGCAACCCTGAGCGCCGATGGCAAGACGGTGTGGGTGGGTCTGGGCAAGGCCAACCATGTGGCCGAGGTGGATGTAGCCACCCGTGAGGTCAAAAAAACCGTGTTGGTGGGCAAACGGGCCTGGGGCCTGACGCTGCACCCGGACGGCAAAACCCTGTATGTGGCTAATGGCTTGTCGGACGACATGACGCTGGTGGATACCGCTGCGGGCAAGGCGATTCGCACCGTGGCGGTGGGCCGGGTGCCGCACAGTCTGCTGGTGCAACCTTGAGCTGGGGTCAACTCATGAAAGCCGTGCTGCGCGGTGTTGGGGCCGGGCTGGGGCTGGTTGGTGTGTTGGCGGGCACTGGCATCAACGCTGTAGCGGCAGTAGCTCCTGCGCTGAGCGTGCCGGTGGCTTTGGTATCGCTGGCCAACGACCCGCGTTATGCGCCTCGGCGGCTGGAGCGCGCTTACCCGGGCCACCCCACTGGGCGCATTCTGGACGCGGCACAAATGGCGCTCAGTGACACCGCACTGGAATTACAGACAAGTGGTGTGACCCTGATGTTGCGCGAATTCAGTGTGGCAGATGCCGCCGAGTTACCCAAGACCTTGGCGGCGATCAAAGCGGCTGGGGTGCATCACCTGGTGGCGGATTTGCCAGTGGGTCTGCTGGAGCCCTTGGCGCGTCAAGCACCGGCGGCGCTGGGCGGGGCGATGGTGTTCAACACAAGTGCCGATGACGACGCGCTGCGCAACGCCCAGTGTGCGCCAGCCTTGTTGCACACCACGCCCAGCCGGGCCATGCTGACCGATGCATTGGCCCAGTATTTGGCGGCGCGCAACTGGCGCAAGCTGCTGCTTTTGCAAGGCCCGCTGCCCGCCGACCAGTTGCAGGCCGCCGCTTTGCAGCTGTCGGCCAAAAAGTTGGGTTTGAAGGTGTTGCAGGTCAAACCGTTCAAGCTCTCGGGCGACCCGCGTGAGCGTGATCTGTTCAACACCCGTTTGCTTACCAACGAGCGCGACCATGATGTGGTGGCCGTAGCCGATTCAGACGGTGAGTTTGCCCGCACCCTGCCGTATGCCACCCAGTGGCCGCGCCCGGTGATGGGTAGCAACGGCCTGATGGCCATGGCCTGGCACACCCAATGGGAGCGCAACGGTGGGCCGCAGGTCTCCCGGCGCTTTCAAAAACAGAGCAAACGGCCCATGCAGTCCCAAGACTGGGCGGTCTGGATGGCGGTTAAAACGGTGGCCGCTGCCGTGGCGGCTGACCCCAAGGCCAGTGCGCAAAAGCAATTGCTGGCATTGCGTGCGGGTGAGGTGTTTATGGACGGTAGCAAAGGCCCACGCCTGTCTTTTCGGGCCTGGGACGGGCAGCTGCGCCAGCCTATTTTGTTGGGCCATGGGGATGGCGTGGTGGGCATCGCGCCGCTGGATGGCGTGTTGCACCCGACTGAGGTTATGGACACGCTGGGAACAGACGAGAAGGAGAGCCAATGCAAAGCCCGCCCGTGATGCCGCCCTTTGGTCTTCATCTGCTGCGTGCCATGCGTGCGGTGGTGGGCCGTGAGTTGCACAAGTTTTTGCGTCAACCCTCGCGCCTGGCTTCGGCACTGGTGCGGCCACTGCTTTGGTTTGTGGTGTTCTCAGCGGGTTTTCACAATGTGTTTGGGGTGTCCATCGTGCCGCCTTACGAAACTTATGTGGAATACAAGGTCTACATGGTGCCGGGCTTGCTGGCGATGGTGGCGCTGTTCAACGGCATGCAGAGTTCGCTCTCCATGGTGTATGACCGCGAGATGGGCATGATGCGCCTGTTGCTTACAGCGCCCTTGCCACGCGGCTGGCTGCTGGCTTTCAAGCTGCTGGCAGGCACGTCGCTGTCCCTGCTGCAAATGGTGGTTTTTCTGTTGATTTCTCTGGGTTTTGGTGTCGAGCTGGATGGTCAACATCTGCCTGCGCTGCTCCTGGCCATGCTCGGCGCGGCGATGTTGCTTGCAGCATTGGGGCTGGTGCTGTCGGTGTATGTGAAGCAGCTTGAGAATTTTGCCGGCACCATGAACTTTGTGATTTTTCCCATGTTTTTCATCAGCCCGGCGCTTTATCCACTGTGGAAGCTGGAGGAATCTGGCGCAACCTGGTTGCACCTGCTGGCCCAGTTCAACCCGTTCACCCACGCGGTTGAAGCCATTCGTTTTGCCATGTATGGGCAATGGCAAGTCGAGTCATGCCTGGTATTGGTGGGCGGCATTGTTGTATTTTTTGGTTTGGCTTTGTGGGGCTATGACCCGCAGCGCGGTTGGATCAAAAAACGTGGCGCTGCCTGACTGATTCAATATTGAACAGTGTCACATCATGGGTCGGTTGCGCTTGAACACTTTGACCCTTTTTCATGGTTTTGATTTGCGGTTTTTGACTGAATATGATTTTTTTCGATTGGCATAGTTGTTGCGCTTAACTCCTTATGGCGTAGGTCAATTTTGTGAATGACCGGTCCATATGGAAGCCGATGCTGAAGCATCGGCCCGAGCGTAATTCCCCCTTTATTAGGAGACATGTCAGTGAAACGAAAAATACTCAGCACTTTGATGATGCTTGCCGCAGCACATGTTGGCGCACAAGTGACAGATGCCATGATCGCCAACGATGCAGATACCCCCGAAGACGTGCTCAGCTGGGGTATGGGTACACAAGGACAACGCCATTCCAGCTTGACAGATGTCAATGCCAAGACGGTTGGTCGGCTGGTACCGGTGTGGTCCATGTCTTTCGGCGGCGAGAAACAACGTGGTCAGGAGTCTCAGCCATTAGTGCATAAGGGCAAGATGTTTGTGACCGCTTCTTACTCCCGCATTTTTGCGCTGGATGCCAAGACCGGGCAGAAGTTGTGGAAGTACGAGCACCGCCTGCCAGAAGGCATCATGCCTTGCTGTGATGTGATCAACCGTGGCGCAGCGCTGTATGACAACCTGGTGATTTTTGGCACACTGGATGCGCAGTTGGTGGCTTTGAATCAAGACACCGGCAAGATCGTTTGGCGTGAAAAGATCGACGATTACAGCGCGGGTTACAGCTACTCGGCAGCGCCCCTGATTGCCGAAGGTTTGTTGATCACCGGTTTGTCTGGTGGTGAGTTCGGTGTGGTCGGTCGCGTTGAGGCCCGTGACCCTAAAACTGGCAAACTGGTCTGGTCGCGCCCCACCGTGGAAGGCCACATGGGTTACCTCAATGGCAAGGAAAACGGCATCAGCGGTACCACCAACGCCACCTGGCCGGGCGAGACCTGGAAGACCGGTGGTGCCACACCGTGGTTGGGTGGTACCTACGATGCCAAGACCGGCTTGGCCTATTTTGGAACAGGCAACCCTGGCCCCTGGAACAGCCATGTGCGCAAAGGTGACAACCTGTATTCGGCCTCCACCATCGCGATCGATGTCAAGACTGGCAAGATCGTCTGGCACTACCAAAGCACACCCAATGACGGTTGGGACTATGACGGTGTCAACGAGTTCATCACCTTTGATATGGATGGCAAACGCATGGGGGCCAAAGCCGACCGCAATGGCTTTTTCTATGTCAATGACGCAGCCACAGGCAAACTGGTCAACGCCTTTCCCTTTGTCAAGAAAACCACCTGGGCCAGCAGCATCGACCTGAAGACCGGCCGCCCGGTTTACATCGATGAAAACCGTCCCGGTGATCCCACCGCTGCGGGTGGCGACGGTAAAAAGGGCACGACCGCGTTTGCGGCACCTGGTTTCCTGGGCGGCAAGAACCAGATGCCGATGGCCTACAGCCCCAAGACCGGCTTGTTTTATGTGCCAACCAATGAATGGGGCATGGACATCTGGAATGAGCCCATCGCTTACAAGAAAGGCGCGGCTTATCTAGGCGCTGGCTTCACCATCAAACCTTTGTTTGAAGACCATATCGGCTCATTGCGCGCGATTGACCCCAAGACCGGCAAGGTGGCTTGGGAGGTCAAGAACAATGCGCCGCTGTGGGGTGGGGTCATGACCTCGGGTGATCTGGTGTTCTGGGGAACGCCAGAAGGCTTCTTAAAGGCAGCAGATGCCAAAACCGGCAAAGTGGTCTGGCAGTTTCAGACGGGTTCAGGCATTGTGGCGCCGCCCATCACTTGGAAACAGGACGGCGAGCAATACGTGAGTGTGGTGTCCGGTTGGGGTGGTGCGGTGCCTTTGTGGGGTGGGGAAGTGGCCAAGAAAGTCAACTTGCTGGAGCAAGGTGGCTCAGTCTGGACTTTCAAGTTGATGAAGTAAACAAGGGTGAGGGCCGGTATCTGGTGTTAAGCACTAGACCGGCTCCGCTCTCTCATGCGCCAATTCACATGTTCAAATTCAGAACCCTGTTGATTTCAGTCGGCGTGTTGGCGATTGCCATGTGTGCAAACGCCGAGGACACGCCAGAAATCAAAGAGCTGTTACAAGCCAGCGGCTGCCTGTCCTGCCACTCCATTGAAGAAAAAATAGTGGGGCCAGCCTTCAAAAGTGTCGCGGCCAAATATGCGTCTGATGCGGATGCGGTCAGCACCTTGTCGCAAAGCATCAAGAATGGGTCGCGCGGAAAATGGGGCCGTATGCCGATGCCGCCGCATTCGACCCTGAGCAACGATGATCTGAAGGCACTCGCCAGCTGGGTGTTGACCCACAAACCCTGATTGAATGGCTCTTTGCAAATCTACTCAACTTCTACACCGCTTATGAAACACCCATTATGTTTATTCACCTTGCTCAGTTCGTTGGTGTTGATCACTTCAGCCTCAGCAGCTCAGCCGCTGCCTGACGAGCAGGCCAAAAAAATTGCCGCCAACGCAGGCTGTTTTACTTGCCACAGCATCACACCCCAGGTCAGCAAAGATGCCACCCTTCCGGTCGGCCCCGCATGGAAGGATGTGGCCTTGCAGTACAAGGACAAGCCCGGTGCCGCTGATTTTCTGACGCGCATCGTGCTTGAGGGGTCCAACCCTTACGCGAGCCATTGGAAAAACAAGGCAGCAGGTATTGCCATGCCCCCCAATGCCGTGGCCATCAGTGAAAGTGATGCTCGCCAGATGGTTTACTGGATTTTGTCGCTCAAGTAATCGGGACGCACCGTCGGCACGCTGCGACTTAGGGTCTGTCCATGAATAAGCTGTGCATTTGGCCGTCATTGTAACGACGCAATGCGCCCAAAGCTGACGAGCCAAATGTGCATGTTATTTGTGGACAAACCCTTAATCCCAGGCACCAGGCGGTAACAAGCTCTTTTTGCGGTAAATGGTGTTTCTTGAAACACCCAATGCCTTGGCTGTTGTCGAGACGTTGCCTTTGTGAAGGCGCAATGTCTGGGCCATGGCGGCAAGGGTGATGTCCTGAAGATTGCTGTCGTCTTTGTCGACCAGTTGTTCTGCATTGACAGGGGGCAATTTTTCAATTTCTGGCCGCTGTATCTGCTTGGCATCTTCAAGAAAGTCGTCTGGCAGATGGTGCAACTGTATGGCGTCTTCCTCACACGCGATGACAACGGCAGTGCGCAGCAGGTTGTGTAACTGTCGAAAATTGCCCGGCCAAGGATAACGCTTGAACAGTTCGGACACCGGTGGGGATAACTTGAGGGGAGGGGTGTTTTTGCACAAACTCTGCAAAATTCTCTGACTCACCACATCAAAGTCAGTGCGCTCGCGCAACGCTGGAAGACGAACCACCAAACCATTCAGCCGATAGTACAAATCTTCCCGAAAGCTGCCTTTGACGATCAGCTCCTTGAGGTTTTGATGCGTGGCGCAAATGATCGCCACATCCACCTCAATATCTTTGCTGGCACCCAGGGGGCTGACCTTGCGATCCTGTAACACCCGTAACAAACGCGCCTGAAGGTGTTTGGGCATGTCGCCAATTTCGTCGAGAAACAAGGTGCCGCCGTCAGCTTGTTGAATTTTTCCGACTGAGCCTTTTTTCCTGGCACCGGTAAAGGCACCTTCTTCGTATCCAAAAAGCTCGGACTCAATCAAAGTCTCTGGAATGGAGGCACAGTTCACCGATACAAAACGCTGTGCCGCGCGGTTGGAGTCTGAGTGGATGGCTTGGGCCATCAGGTCTTTGCCAGTGCCCGTTTCACCCAAAATCATGATCGGGATGTCATGGTTGCGAACCATGGCCAGTTTCCGAATGACGGTAGATACCTGTGTATCCCCAGTATCCAGGTAGCGCAGGCTGGACAAAAGTGACTTCTTTTGCCCGCTTGATTCGTCAAACTTGGCCGGTGGATCAATGCGTTTGGGAGCATCGGTGCGGCTATCGAGTCCACCCAACCATTGTTTGTGGCTTTTCATTTTGACCGTGCACCAGACCGACAGGCCGCTGAACAAATCCAGCTTTCTGGGGCCTTGTAATGCATCACTGTCCAACTCTTTCATTCTCGATATGGGTAGGCCAAACAAGCTGTAGAAAGTGTGTGCATGCAGTCCATTCAGTGAGAGACCCAGTTGGAATTGAGCACTTCGATTGGCCGACAGAAAGCGGCCGTCAGGCGAGAAAACAGCAATGCCTTCGACCAGCGTTCCCAAAAACTCGGGACGAGCGTGAAAGTGAACCGCGACTGAGTTGTTGAATGTCTCCGAGAACATGTGGTTCTCAATCATCTGCCCAGACATTCTCACCAGCGCCAGCGTGTGTTGGTGCGAGCTGCGTTGATCTCCTGTGACATCCAGGGCACCAATAACTTTGCCATGCGGATCAACAATCGGTGCACAAGAGCAGGTCAGCGACTGATTGACTTGCATGAAATGTTGGTCGCCCTGAACCATCATCGCCTGATTTTCATGAAGCGCTGTGCCTATTGCGTTGGTGCCCTTGCTCTTCTCCGACCAGTTGACACCGGGTATCAGTGCCACCTTGGAGGCCTTGGTCAAAAAGTCTGGGTCGCCCAGAGAGTGAAGCACCAAGCCGTCCGAGTCGGTAAGCAAAATAACGCTGTGGGTATTGACGATTTGAGCGTACAGCGTTTCCATCACGGGTGCAGCATGTTTGAACAGCAGACGGTTTTCATCCATCGCGCGCAGCAGCGACAACTGGCTTTCTCGCGCGTAATCTGCTTCGTCGTTACAGGCGATACCGTAGGCAGCCGATCTGGCGTGAGACTCGGTGATCAGCAGGCATCGGTCAGCGTTGACACCGCTGTCGTTAAGTGCCTGCAAGCTTTGCTTATGCGCAGACATATGAATTTCTAGGAAAAATCTCGTTCAGCTTCATAGCTGCCATTGTCCTGCCTGGTTTTGGCGTAGGCCATCCGCACAAACCCTTGCGCTGCTGTATGGCTCGTGTGTTGCATTGCAAAAAAATGTGACAGTTGACCCAATTTGGCACAGGGTTCACTGTCACTTGTCCCAGCAGTTCGTTCCAAATGCCGTAATTTTTGCAGCGAATTTGATACTTCTGTCGATGGCTTGCTTATTGCTATTTAAGGAAATAACGCTATTTTTTAAAAGGACATTTTCATGCAGCTTCGAATTGGATCTCTGGTTAAACGCGGTTTGATGGCCACGGTCTTGTCGCTTGCTGCAACCAGTGGCAGCGTGTGGGCGCATGGTGATGTGGTTCCTCAGGCGGTGGATACCAGCACCTTGCCGCAGCTGGGTGCCAAGTGGCTTGAGTCCAATCCGTTCAGCACCGGTAGCGCACATGCCGAAGCCCTGCGCATTGGCACCTCCGCTTATAACCAGAACTGCGCCCGCTGCCATGGTCTGGAGGCCATCTCCGGGGGGATGTCGCCTGACCTGCGCAAGATCGACAGTGACTGCATGGGTTTGGCAGATGTGGAAAAAAAGTCGGCCTGTTTCAAGGAGATGGATGACTACTTTCTGTCCACCGTGCGGCGCGGCCGGGTGCGTGATGGGCGGGTTTACATGCCTCATTTCGAAGGTATCCTCTCACAAGAGGCGATCTGGTCAATTCGCACCTACATCGAAACTCGCAGGGAACCCTGAGTTGGCCCGCTGTCAGGGTGATCTAGCGCCCAGCCATTTGAACCACGCCTTCACTACGAGAGTTTTGTCATGTCCGTACTTCATCACCTAGACACTTCGTTAACCAGCAACGCCAGCCAGGTCAATCGACGTCAAAGCCTCGCGCTGCTGGCCGCCTTTTGTGCCGGTTCCGTGGCTGCGCAGGAGGAGCTGGATGACTTGGCCAAGATACGCTCCAAGGGCATGCTCAAAGTTGCCGTCTACAAGGATAATGCGCCATTTTCCAGTGGCCATAACAGCGACATGACCGGTTTAGACATTGCCCTGGCGCAAGCGCTGGCCCAGAAACTTCAACTCAAACCAACGCTGTTGCCGTTTGATGCCGGCGAAAACATGAACGACGACCTGCGTAACATGGTCTGGCGTGGTCATTACCTGGGTTATGGCCCGGCGGATGTCATGCTTCATGTGCCCGTTGACAAGTACCTGAGTCAGCAAAACCGCCAGGTGGTGATTTTTGCGCCCTACATGCGCCAAATTCCGGTTTTACTGCGGGATGTGAAAGCCATGCCGCAGTTCTCTGAGCCTCAGGATCTCAAACCGTTCAAGCTGGCGGCCGAGCGTGGCACCGGGACGGCCGGTGCTTTGATTGGGCAGAACAGTGGTGCGCTGAGTGGGCAGGTTGTGCTGTTTAATTCTGGCATGGAGGCCGCGCGCGCCGTGTTTCATGGCCAAGTGCAGGCAGCCTACATCTTGCAGTCGCAGGCAGAAGCGGCCATGGCCCAGAATAAACGGGACCCAGCCAATTACCCGATCACGCCGATGTCGCTGCCGGGGCTACCTGACAACGGCTGGCCCATCGGCATGGCAGTCAAGACCAGTTTCAAGGATCTGGGTCAGGCGCTGCAGGCTGCCATGAAAGAGCTGCGTGAGAGTGGTGAACTGCTGGCCATGTTCAAAGAGCGCGGGATGACACTGACAGCGCCCTGAAGCCTTGTTTGGTGGGTCAATCCTAACGAGAAAGGCAAGTCTGTTCTGGATATCGGTTTCAAAGAGCCAGCCAACAAAGCCCGACGCAGGGAGGGATACCCGTTGTGCGAGCCTTTGAGGGTCAAAAACTGATCTTCGGGCTATTCTGATTCGGGTTTTGTAGGAGCGCAGGAAGGCGGGAATGATGGCGAATTTCGTCATGAAAATAGCCCTCTGTCGCATGTTCCATAAGCGCAAGCAGCTATCATAATAATAGCAAAGTGCTAGCGCTCAATGGCTTGCATTTATGCAACAGGCCAACCCGCGTTGGCGAACCCATTTTGTCGCCAGGCCTCAAACACCGTCACCGCCACCGCATTGGACAAATTCAGGCTGCGCTGGCCCGCCAGCATCGGCAGTTTGATGGCTTGGCCGGGTGCAAAGGATTGGCGCACCGCCTCGCTCAAGCCCTTGGTCTCAGAACCAAACACCAGGTAGTCGCCCGGCGCAAATGCGGTGTCAAAGACACTTTGGCTGGCTCGGGTGGTCATGGCAAACAGGTGTTGTGGTGCGGGTTGCTCAGCGTCCAGAAAGGCTTGCCAACTGGTGTGGCGCGTCACGCTGGCGTACTCGTGGTAGTCCAGCCCGGCACGGCGCATGTGTTTGTCTTCCATGGAAAAACCCAGCGGCTCAACCAGGTGCAGGCTGCAACCGGTGTTGGCGGCCAGGCGGATGACGTTGCCGGTGTTGGGAGGGATCTCGGGTTCGACCAAAACAATATGAAACATGGCCAAATTGTCGCCCATGCAGGCTACTCAGTCCGCGCAAACACCAGACCGGTGATATGGCTGACCCCAGCCCTGCGCAACACCCTGGCAGCAGCATACAGTGACGCGCCGGTGGTCATCACATCGTCCACCAGCACCACGTTGACCCCTTTGAGCTGATGCGCCAGCAGTGGTTCAACCGCAAATGCCTGGTCAAGTGCATGCAAACGTTGGGCGCGCTTGAGCGTGTGCTGAGCGGGCGTGTCCTGCACCCGCAGCAGCAGATCTGCGCGTGTTTTTTGGGCGTTGAGGGCGCGTGCCAACAGCAGGGCCTGGTTGTAGCCACGCTCGGCCAGACGCTGTGTTGACAAAGGCATGGGCAGCAGCATCTGGGCTGCGTCCAGGGCCGGTTCGACCCAGGGGCTGGCTTTCAGCAGCGTTGCAAAACTGTGAACCAAGCCGCTCTGGGCGTGAAATTTGAAGTCGGCCATCAGGTTTGACCAGGGGTAAGCGTAGCCGACAGCCGCCAGGCATTGATCCAGTGGCGGCGGGTCTTTGATGCAGGCACCGCAACGCGGCATGCCGCTTGGCAAGGGCAGGGCGCAGCTGGTGCAGCGCTGGTGCGGCTGCGCAAACTGGCCCACGCAGTCTTCACAAACCGGATGTGCCGGCCAGCTGTGACAGACCCGGCATTGGCTGGGAAGCGTGTGAATCAGCCCTGTGAACAACTTGGTCAGCATGGCATCAATATACTCGCAGCAAAAATTTTCTCCATGACTGACACCTCACCCCCCACCATTGACCCCCGCGCGGCCTTGCGCTGGCATACCATGCCACTGCCTGAATCGCCGTGGTTGCATGAGGAGGTGGCGCAGCGCATGCAAGAGCGTCTGGATTTGATCAAGCTGCAGCCTCTGAGCTGGCTGCACTGGGCTCCCCTCAAAGGCGGCATGCAGGCGCATGGCCTGCTGGCGCAGCGCTATCCGAAAGCGGCTTGTACGGTGGTGGAAAGCCCACCGCGCCTGGATGATGTTCGGCAAGGTTTGCACCAGCCCTGGTGGACCGCGCAGCGCTGGCGACAGCCCGCCACCCAGGTCGTCAGCCACGTGCAGCAGCCAGCCCAAATGTTGTGGGCCAACATGTGTCTGCACATGGTGGCCGACCCGCAGGCGCTGATGGCCCAGTGGCACAGTGCCTTGCAGGTGGATGGTTTTCTGATGTTTTCTTGTCTGGGGCCGGATTCGCTCAAGGAGTTGCGTGGGCTCTACCAGGCACTGGGTTGGCCCGCACCCAGCCATGAATTGACCGATATGCACGACTGGGGTGACCAACTGGTGGCCGCAGGTTTTGCTGAGCCGGTGATGGACATGGAGCGTATTACGCTGAGCTTTGAGACCCCACAGCGCTTGCTGCAAGAGTTGCGTGGTTTGGGGCGCAATTTGCATGTGGCGCGTTTCCCGGCCTTGCGTGGGCGACACTGGCATGCGCAATTGCTCTCGGAGCTGGATAAGTTGCCTTTGCAATTGACCTTTGAGGTGCTCTACGGGCATGCGTTTAAACCGGCTCGTCGCCTGAAGGTGGGGGCGCAAAGTGAAATTTCATTACAAGACATGCGGGCCGCCTTGCAACAAGGTAAAGGGATGGGTCTGTCTGGTCAAGCCAAGGAGAGAATATGACTGAATTTGACTTCAGATGGATGCTGATGGTGGCATGTTTGATGATTTTTGTTGCATCTTTTGCTGCGCTGCTCTGGGCTTCCTGGAAACATCACCGTGGCGGATCACCGGAACGGGTGAATTTTCACAGCTCGCTGGCAGTCGAAATTGCATGGACCGTGACACCCTGTGTGATTGTGTTGTTGTTGGTGTGGCCCACAGCACGGATTTTCTGGACACCCTGAGTCTCAGTGGGGAGTGTGTTGCCGCAGATCGGCAAGCCTCGGGTTTCCCCTTGTATTTTTTTGACTGTTCCTAGTGGATGATCTTCTACAATTGTTTGATAAATATCAAATAGTTGATCAAAAGTTGATCGATTCAAGTCTGAAGGACAGCGTATATGCGTAGCTTGTGCAGGTTAGGTTGGGGTGTTTTGCTGGCTTTGAGTTCTGTAGCGGCTATGGCTGGCTATGCTTTCAATTTTCCTGAGCCGGTGACACCGATTGCGCGTGAAACGCTGCACATGCACAACCTGGTGATGGTGGTGATTCTGATCCTGTTCTTCCTGGTGTTCGGTTTGTTGATTTATTCATTCCGTACCCACCGCAAGGATGCCGGTTACAAAGCAGGCACTTTCACCGGGCCAGTGAATCGCAAACAATGGTTATGGGTGCTGTCGCCTTTTGCTTTGCTGTTTTTTATTGACTATGTCGTGTTTGGTATTCCGGCATTACATGCGGTGATCATGTACGAAGACACCAAAACCGATGCGGAAATGGTGGTCAAAGTCACCGGTAGCCAATGGTTGTGGCAATACGAATTTCCGGCAGAAGGTGTCAGCTTCACCAGCCGTTTGACCACGCCGCGTGAACAGATCGACAACGGTGCTGCCAAGGGTGAGCATTATTTGCTGGAAGTGGACAACCCGCTGGTGCTGCCAGTGGGTAAAAAAATCCGCTTCATCACCACCTCTAACGACGTGATCCACAGCTGGTGGGTGCCTGCCTTTGGTGTCAAACGTGATGCCGTACCGGGTTTTCTGCGTGAATTCTGGGCCACGGTTGAGAAAACCGGTACGTACCGTGGGCAATGTTCCGAGCTGTGTGGCAAGGAGCATGGCTTCATGCCGGTGGTGGTCAATGTGGTCAGCCAGGAAGAGTTCGCCAAATGGCTGGCCAGTAAAAAGTCCGCTGCTCCTGCTGCCCCCGTGGCTGCAGTTGAACCCGCTGCGACAGCTGTCGTTGCAAAAGCGCAATAACGCGCGCCCCCATTCCAAAATTCAGTAGAAGGAGTTGTCAATGGCACATGATATGGCGCACGGCTTGCCGGTAGCAGATTCGCACGGCGAGCATTACAAGGGCGGGTGGATTCGCTGGCTGGAAACCACCAACCACAAAGACATCGGCATCATGTACCTGATTTTTGGTTTCGCCATGCTGTTTGTCGGTGGGGCGATGATTTTGACGGTGCGCCTTGAGCTGTTTCAACCCGGCCTGCAATTTGTCCAGCCTGAGTTGTTCAACCAATTGATCACCCTGCACGGACTGGTGATGGTGTTCGGTTTTGCCATGCCTGCGGCCACCGGTTTGGCCAACTACATGTTGCCGATGATGATTGGTGCGCCAGACATGGCCTTGCCACGTTTGAACAACTGGGGTTTCTGGATTTTGCCGCCGGCGGCCATCATGCTGACGCTGCCCTTCTTTCTGGGCTTGATGGGTATCGGCCCAGGCGCAGTAGACACCGGCTGGACGCTGTACGCACCCTTGTCAATTCAAAGCGGCTGGGGCATGGACTTTGCCATTTTTGCCGTTCACATGCTCGGCGTGTCGTCCATCCTGGGCTCCATCAACGTCATTGTGACGATTCTCAACATGCGTGCGCCAGGCATGACGTTGATGAAGATGCCGCTGTTTGCCCATGGTTTCCTGATGACTGCCGTGTTGCTGATCACCATCATGCCGGTGTTTGCCGGTGGCGTCACCATGGTGCTGATGGATCGCCACTTTGACACCCACTTCTTCAACGCTGCTGGCGGTGGTGATCCGGTGCTATGGCAACACATCTTCTGGTTCATGGGCCACCCTGAGGTGTATGTGCTGCTGCTGCCAATTGCCGGTGCCCTGCCGCACGTGTTTTCAGCTTTTGCCCGCAAGCCGATTTATGGCTACAAGGCGCAGGTGTATTCCTTCTGGGCGATTGCCGGTTTGGGCATGATCGTCTGGGCGCACCACATGTTCACCAGTGGTATGTCGCTGGGCAGCCAGATTTACTTCATGTACATCACCATGGCCATCTCGTTCCCCCTGGCGGTGCTGTTTTTCTGCTGGATTGCCACCATTTGGCAAGGCTCCATGACGTTTGAGACCCCCATGCTGTTTGCGCTGGGCTCGCTGGTGTTGTTTGGCTGGGGTGGGGTCACGGGTTTGGCCTTGTCTGACGCAGCGGCTGATCCGCAGTACCACAATGCGTATTTCATGGTGGCACATTTCCACTATGCCTTCTACCCCACAGCGGTGATGGGAGCCATGGCAGCGGTGTATTACTGGCTGCCCAAGTGGACGGGGCATATGCTCGATGAAACCATTGGCAAATGGCATTTCTGGGTCACCATTGTTGGGTTTAACCTGACTTTCATTCCCCAATTCTTTGTCGGCTTGGCAGGTATGCCGCGCCGTATTCCTGACTACCCAATGATGTTTACCGAGTGGAACATGATCTCCAGCATTGGCGCTTTCATTTTGGGCTCGGCACACTTGATCTTTGTTTACAACGTGTACCGAACGATCAAAGGTGGTGACAAAGCCGCTGACAAAGCCTGGGAAGGTGCAGAAGGCCTGGAGTGGACGGTGCCTTCACCTGCGCCCTACCACACCTTCGAGACCCCACCGGTCATCAAATAACAAGGATGGGTATGCGTGTGAAATTGTCTAAGACTCAACAAACCAGTTTGGATGCTGCGGAGTGGGAGACGCGCAAGCGCGGCAACAAACGCCTGGGTTATGTTTTTGGGGTGATCGTGCTGGCCATCTTTTTGGGCTCGATATGGAAATATCGCCCGTTCTGATGGGTGTTTCTGCAGCTGAGCGCCAGCGCAGCAATGTGCGCATGGGCCTCAAGCTGGGTTTGGTGTCTTTGTTTTTTGTCGGGTTTGGTTTTGGCATGGTGCCGCTGTATGACGTGATCTGTGAACTGACCGGGCTCAATGGCAAGACCAATGCGGTGGCGGCGGTGGTTGACAAGAACACCCAGGTGGACACCTCACGCTCAGTCAAGGTTGAGTTTTTGAGCCATTCCATGCCTGGTGTGGGCCTGACGTTCAAGCCGGAGCAGTTCTCCATCCGGGTGCATCCGGGAGAGATTTCGCGCATGAACTACACCATCACCAACACCACCAACAAGGTATTTGTGGGGCAGGCCATCCCCAGCATCACACCTGCGGTGGCGGCGCAACATTTTGAAAAGCTGGAGTGTTTTTGCTTCAACCAGCAAAGTTTTGCCCCAGGTGAAACACGCACCATGCCGGTGGTGTTTGTGGTGAACCCCAAGCTTGATCGGGACTTTGGCACCGTGACGCTTTCATACGCATTTTTTGAAGCCATCAAGGCAAAAAGCTGATTTGATAAGGAAGAAAGAATGACACACGCAACCCAACCCGCTGTGCGCGGCCACTACTTTGTGCCAGCGGCCAGCCACTACTCCACCTTTTTGTCGGTGGGTATTTTCATGTTGGCGCTGGGCTTTATTTTCAGAATCAACGGCACACCGCCGGGTATCTGGAGCATGTTGATCGGGGCCGCACTGATCCTGTATGTGATTGTGGGCTGGTTCGGTGAAATCATCAGTGAAAACGTGCGGGGTGTGTACACCTTGTGGGAAGACCGCTCGTACCGCATCGGCATGGTCTGGTTCATCTTCTCTGAGGTGATGTTTTTTGCCTGCTTTTTTGGCGCACTGTATTACATCCGCCGCATTGCCTTGCCAGAAATGGCTGGGTTTGAGGAATCCCTGTCACCCTACGGCAAGTTCACCAGTACCTGGCCAAGTGCCGGTCCCTTGGGTGATGCCTTCACACCCATGCATGCCTGGGGAATACCTGCCATCAACACCATGCTGTTGCTGACCTCGGGTGCGACCTTGACCTGGGCGCATTGGGGCTTGATCAAGGGCAAACAAAGCCAGTTGACCTTGGGTTTGGCCCTGACCGTGGCACTGGGCATGACCTTCATGGGTTTTCAGGTGTATGAATATGCCCATGCCTATGCCGAAATGGGCCTCACACTGGGGGCTGGTGTGTACGGTGCCACTTTTTACATCCTGACCGGCTTTCACGGTTTACACGTGACGCTGGGCACCATCATGCTGATCGTCATGCTGGGCCGAGGCATGAAAGGTCACTTCTCCGAACACAACCACTTTGCCTTTGAGGCGGTGGCCTGGTATTGGCACTTTGTCGACGTGGTGTGGCTGATCCTGTTTGTGTTTGTCTACATTCTTTGATGAGCTTGTGATGGCAGATGGCCATCGAAATTCAAGTTGATCTGTGCCTTGGGCTGCCACTGCTGAGTCAGTGGCTTTCTGGTTTTTGTGGGATCATCCCCGGCCAGGAATCAGTCCAAAATAAAAGCTTGCGATCAATGCCACAAACAAACCGATGGACAAACTGATGCGAATGGTCAAGGCTTGCACCACCCGTTTGCGTTTGTCAGGATCATCATTTTTAAACAGCATGGCCAGTGCGCTGAACAGACTCACCAGGATCAGTGCCAAGGTCGCCAGAATGAATATTTTTGCCAGCATGTCAGTCTTTCATCAACGAGGGACTGCATTATGCGTATTTACTCCACAATCAGCAGCCCCATGCGTTTTCAGATCCGATTGATTCCTACCCTGGCCATGTTGCTGGGCCTGGCCGTTCTGGTGACTTTGGGCGCGTGGCAAAGTGGCAAAGGTGAACGCTTGGCGCAAGAATTGGCTCAACGTGCCGAGCGCAGCCAATTGGGGCCGAGCGTGGTGACCGGTCAGTTGCTGGACGGTGCCAGTGCGCACGATGCCCCGTTCACCGTGGTGGGTACTTACGAGGCCGAACACCAGATCTTTCTGGACAATCGCCAGGAAAATGACCAACCCGGTGTGCATGTCATCACGCCTTTGAAAATTGAAGGCAGCGAGACACGTATTCTGATCAATCGCGGCTGGGTTGGCTGGACGCAAGGCCGTTCGGTGCTGCCGGTGGTGGCCACACCGACCGGGCGCGTTCAGGTCACTGGCTTGGCGGCTGTGCCTTCCACCAAAAAGTTCTTCTTGATGCCCGATCATCCTGAAGCGCCAAACAAACTCTGGGCCAAACTCGACATGGCACGATTCCAAAACTTGCTCGGCCACCCCTTGCAGCCGGTGGTGTTGCAACAAACCGGGGGGGATGCACCCGATACCCTGGTGCGCCACTGGCCGCCCCCGGAAGACCGTGTGGGCAAACACCGTGGTTACGCCTTTCAGTGGTTTGGCATGGCACTGGCCTTGGTTTTGTTTTATCTGTTTGCTTGTTTTCGCAAGGGTGAATCTGTATGAGTCAACCCTCAGATGAAGTGTTGGGGATGGCGGTGCATTCCCTGCCCACACCGGGTGCGGCGGCTGGCACGGCGCTTTCTGGGCGCATGAAGTTGCTGGCAATTTTGTTGGCCTGTTCCTTCCCCGTGCTGGTGGCCTATTTTGTGTTCTATGTGGTGCGCCCGCATGGCGAAGCCGCTTTTGGCGAATTGATCACGCCGGTGCACCCGGTGGCTGACGTACTGGCCACCGACCTGGAGGGCCGCCCGGTGCCCTTGCCCGCCCTGAAGGGGCAATGGCTGCTGGTCAAGGTCGATGGCGGGGCTTGTGTGCAGGATTGCCAAAAACAGCTCACCGTGCTGCGGCAATTTCGTTTGATGTTGGCCAAAGACATGGAACGGGTGGACTGGCTCTGGCTCATCAATGACCAAGCACCCGTTGATGCGAAATTGGCCGAACTGTTAAAACGTGATCGCGCCACCGTGCTGCGGCTGGAGCCACAGGTGCTGAGTGATTGGCTGCCCATGGACAGCGCTGCCGCCGCCAAAGCCAAGCGCGACATGGAGCATTTGCTGCGGGCCTCCCTGGCCTGGGATGCCCCTGGGCGTTGATTTGCAAGTAGCTCATGAACACGTCGCAAGCCCTTTACGATTTGACACCTTTGCTCAGCCTGTTGCTCATTGGTGCTGTGCTGGCTCTGGGGCCATTGGTCTGGGTGTACGGGCGCAAGCGCTCGCATGCTCCGGTGCAGCGCCTGCAAGCGTTGCGGATTCTGACGCTGTTTTTAACCTTTGACCTGATCCTGTTTGGGGCCTTCACCCGGCTCACCGACTCGGGCCTGGGTTGCCCGGACTGGCCCGGCTGTTATGGCAGCACCTCCCCTTGGGGGGCCAACCAGGCCATTGACCATGCCCAAGCAGCCATGCCCACCGGCCCGGTGACCCAGGCCAAAGCCTGGATTGAAATGCTGCACCGTTACCTGGCCACGGGTGTCGGGGCCCTGATTTTGGCCATGACGCTGCTGAGTTGGGCCAACTGGCGTGAAACCAAAAACCAAGAGACCTCAGCTCGGCATGGCATCTCCCCCTGGTGGGCCACGGCCAGCCTGGTCTGGGTCTGTTTACAGGGCGCTTTTGGGGCGTTGACGGTGACCATGAAGCTGTTTCCAGCGATTGTCACCCTGCACCTGGCGGGCGCATTGGTGTTGCTGACCTTGTTGGCTGTGCAGGCGGTGCGTGGCAGCAACTTGGCACTGCGCCTGCCCCTGTCACCTGCGCTGGGCCGCTGGACGGGTCTTGCCTTGGGCTTGCTGGTGCTGCAGATTTTGCTGGGCGGCTGGGTCAGTACCAATTACGCCGTGCTGGCTTGCAGTGATTTTCCGCAATGCCAAAACCGCTGGTGGCCAGAGATGAATTTCAGCCAGGGTTTTGAGCTGTGGCGGCATTTGGGAGTCTCCAGCTCAGGTGAGCCCATCAGCTTTGCCGCACTCACGGCGATTCATTATGTACACCGGTTGATGGCCTACCTGGTTCTGGTGGTGCTGACTTGGCTGGCCTGGCAATTGAATCGCCAACGCCTTTGGCGAACCCACAGCCGGGTGCTGGCCGCGTTGGTCGGGCTGCAATGGGCCACCGGTTTAAGCAATGTGGTGTTGCAATGGCCCCTGGTGGCGGCTTTGCTGCACACCGGCGGTGCGGCTGCACTGGTGTTGGCGTTCACCTGGATTTGGGCTTGCAAACAAGCTGAGCCAGTGGCCGAATCGGTCAAACCGCTTGAACCGTTGCCAGCCACTGAAAGAGGGAGTTTGGCTTGAATACCGTTGCCCGCCCCGTGCTTGCCCTGTCGGTTCTGGCACAGTATTACGCGCTGACCAAGCCGCGCGTGATTCAGCTGATTGTGTTTTGTGCCTTGATCGGCATGGTGCTGGCCGTGCCGGGTGTGCCGTCTTGGCACGAAGTCGGGGTGGCCGCCATGGCAAGCCTTGGCATCTGGCTGGTGGCGGGTGCCGCAGCGGCGTTCAATTGCATCATTGAAAAAAGCATTGATGCCAAGATGAAACGCACCGCCTGGCGGCCCACCGCCAAAGGGCAGTTGGGCGACCGGCAAACCCTGCTGTTTTCCGCCACCTTGTGTGCCTTGGGTTCGGCACTGCTGTACTTTGCCGTCAACCCGCTCACCATGTGGCTGACGTTTGCCACCTTCATCGGCTATGCGGTGATTTACACCTTGATTTTGAAGCCCTTGACTCCTCAGAACATTGTGATTGGTGGGGCTTCCGGGGCCATGCCACCGGTGCTGGGCTGGGCTGCCATGGCGGGCAATGTGGGGCCGGAAGCCTTGATTTTGTTTTTGATCATTTTCTTGTGGACCCCGCCGCATTTCTGGGCGCTGGCCCTGTACCGGGTGGAAGACTACCGCAAGTCTGGTCTGCCCATGCTGCCGGTGACCCATGGCAACGAATTCACCCGGCTGATGGTGTTGCTCTACACCCTGATTTTGCTGGCGGCCTGTTTGTTGCCCTTTATTTACGGCATGAGCTCCTGGCTGTACCTGGGATCAGCCATTCTGTTGAATGCGGGCTTTATTTTTTATGCGTTCAGCTTGTGGCGAGACTACTCTGATGCGCTGGCGCGTAAAACCTTCCGCTTTTCGCTGATTCATCTGAGCCTGCTGTTTGCGGCCTTGCTGGTAGACCACTATCTGTAGGACTTATCATTGGGCTCATGACTAAACGATTTGCTATTAAAAAAATAGCTGTTTGCGCACTATTAATGTGCGCTACAGGCCTATTTGTTGCATGCTCACCAAACGCTCCCAAATTCACCGCGATTGACATCACCGGGGCCGATTACGCCAAAGACTTTGCTCTGACCGATCACAACGGTCAACCACGCAGCCTGAAAGACTTTCAGGGCAAGATCGTCATGATGTTCTTTGGCTACACCCAGTGCCCGGATGTGTGCCCGACCTCCATGGCTGAGATGGCCGAGATCAAAAAACTGCTGGGCAAAGACGGCGACCGTTTGCAGGCCTTGTTTGTCTCAGTCGACCCCGAGCGTGACAAACCCGAGATGCTCAAGGCCTACATGGAAAACTTTGACCCGGCTTTTCTGGCGCTCTACACCACGCCTGAAAAAACCGCAGTGCTGGCCAAAGAGTTCAAGGTGTACTACAAAAAGGTCGATGGCCCGACCCCCACCAGCTACACCATCGACCACACGGCGGGCAGCTACGTCTATGACACCAACGGTAAATTGCGCCTGTTTACCCGCTACGGCACCAAGCCCGAGCTGACGGTGGCAGACATCCGGCAACTGCTGCCATGAGGTAAAGTTAAGCTGTTTCATCCACTCCCCGGCCTGAGGGCCGACATTTACAAAGAAGAACATCATGCAAATTCAAGTTCATACCGATGACCATGTCCAAGGCGGCGAATCTTTGGCGCAATGGATCCAAGAAGAAGCCAGCACCCGTTTGGCCCGATTCAAGGACAACGTGACGCGCGTGGAAGTTTTTTTGACCGGCGTGGATAGTCCTAAATCCGGTGAAGGTGACAAACGTTGCCGCCTGGAAGCCCGTGTCGCAGGCCGTCAGCCGGTGGCGGTAATGGCCGATGCCGACAAACTGGCTGCGGCTTTTACCGCAGCCGTTGACAAGCTGGCACGTGCTTTGGACAACGACCTGGGCCGTGCCAAAGACATCCATGGCCGCGACACCATTCGCGCCGCCCAAGAGTAATCAAAGCTCAACGCAAAGTGGCCGCACGGGGCAACCCTGCGGCCACTTTTGTTTGGGGGCTATTGGTTGGAAACCCCCAGCGTCTGGATGATGCCGCCAAACAGCACCGTGTCGGCCTTGATGCGGTTGGCCAAGCCCTCGGGCGACGAGCCCACCACCTGCCAGCCTTGGGCAAACAGCTTTTGCCGAATCTCGGGCGTGCGGGCAATCTCGCTGACCAGTGTGGCCAGCCTGTTCACCATGGCCACCGGCATGGACTTGGGCGCAGACACCGCATTCCAGATTTCCAGGTTGAAGTTGGTGACCCCCACCTCGGCCATGCTGGGCAGCTCGGGGGCCAGCGGGCTGCGGCCACTGGAAGTCACCCCTATGGCGCGAAGTTTGTCACCCTTGACCTGGGCCATCGCCAGGGCAGGCGGCAACATCGACAACTGCAATTGCCCACCCACCATGGCCGTCGCCACCTGGGCATAGCCAGGGTAGGGCACATGCACAGCTTGTGTGCCGGTTTTGCTCTTGAACAATTCCATGCCAATGTGGCCGACCGTGCCGACACCGGGTGAGCCGTAGCTCCAACTGTCACCAGCCTTCTTAGCGGCTGCCAAAAAAGCTTGCGCGGAGCTGCCGGGGGCATTCAGGGGAGCCATCAATACCAGTGGGGAAACCCCCACCAGGCTCACCGGCTGCAAATCTTTCAAGGGGTCATAGGCCAGCTTGGGGTTGAGCAATTTGGCGGTGGTCATGTTGCCGTTGATCATCAGCCCGATGGTGTGGTTGTCGCTGGCTTTGGCCACCAGATCGGCGGCAATGTTGCCCCCCGCACCAACTTTGTTTTCCACAATCACCGGCTGCCCCAACGCTTTGGACAGGGGCTCAGCCAGGGTGCGTGCCGTCAGATCCGGTGATGAGCCGCCCGGAAAACCGACCACGATCCGCAAGGGTTTGCTGGGCCAGTTCGGAGTATTTAAAGCTTTCTGGGCTGTAGCGCTTGTGGATAGTGCGCAAGCAGCTATTGAAAAAATAGTAAATTTGAGCCATTGACGACGCATGATGCTGGATTCCTTCAGTTCAAAAAAATGCCCCTGAAGCCGGGGCTTGCAGGGGCATTGTGGCGCTGTGCCAAAAGGTCAGGCAAATTCAACCAGCGCCTTTTTCATCTTTTTCATTGCGGCCACTTCAATCTGGCGAATACGTTCTGCACTCACGCCATAGACGGCAGCCAGATCGTGCAGTGTCATGCCGCCCGAGTTGTCGTCGTTGACCTTCAGCCAGCGCTCTTCCACGATGTGGCGGCTGCGTGCATCCAGCGTGGCCAGTGCCTGGGCAATACCATCGCTGGCCAGAACATCGCGGTGGTGGGCTTCCAGCATGGCGGTGGGCTCGTGGGCGGCATCGGTCAGGTAGGCAATCGGGCCAAAAGCTTCGTCGCTGTCGTCGGCAGAAGTGGGGTCCAGCATCACATCGCCGCCCGATAGGCGGGCTTCCATTTCAATCACATCCTCGCGCTTGACATTCAGCTCGGCGGCCATGGCATCTATCTGGCTCTCATTGAGCGTGTCGCGGTAGGTGTCCAGATCGGCGGCAGAGTCTTCACTGCGGTAGCGCTGTTTCATGGAGCGCAGGTTGAAAAACAGTTTGCGCTGTGCTTTGGTGGTGGCCACCTTGACCATGCGCCAGTTTTTCAGAATGTATTCGTGAATTTCGGCCTTGATCCAGTGCATGGCGTAGCTGACCAGTCGCACACCTTGCTCCGGGTCAAAACGTTTCACCGCCTTCATCAGACCCACATTGCCTTCCTGAATCAGGTCTCCATGGGGCAGGCCATAGCCCAAATATTGCCGCGACACCGAGACCACCAGCCGCAGGTGCGACAACACCAGGCGGCCAGCTGCCTCCAGGTCATTGTCCTGGCGCAGTTTGCGCGCCGCAGATTGTTCTTCTTCCAGCGTTAGCATGGGCATGCGGTTCACCGCTGCGATATAGGCTTCAAGATGCCCCAGAGCGGGCACCATCGACCATGGGTTGGCCATGGTGAGGGCTGTACCAGAAACGCCAGTGTGTGCAGTCATACCAGACCTCCAATTGCTTGATATTTCGTATATTAGCACTCTCTATGAGTGAGTGCTAATAGAAAAGTTCAATCTCACTGTTCAGAAATTCCAACTCTCCGGGGCATGGATTGAAAAATCTCGGCCGGTTTCAAACGTCCCGAAGTCGACTGGCAGCTCGGCGACGGCAGCACGAACAACACCCGCAACAGGGCGGCCAGCCAGTGGTATGTTGGAAAAAAAGCAGATCAGGAACTGTGTTTTACCGTCGTTGGAAGCTCAAAATCTGGGCTACCGCCGTTTCCAGGCTGAGCTGGCTGGTGTCGATGCACAGGTCGGCTTCAAGCGGGGCTTCGTAAGGTGCGGCCATACCGGTCAGGGCAAAGCTGTTGTCCTGGCTGGCCTTGGCGTACAGACCCTTGACATCACGCTGCTGACAGACGCTCAAGGGTGTGTTGACAAAGATTTCAATGAATTGGTGGTTGCCAATGGTCTGGCGTGCGGCCGCCCGGCCCGAAGTGGTGGGTGAAAAAAGCTGAGGTCACGGCACAGTCCGGCACGCAACTCGTCCCCATCGAGCACACACACCGCTTGGCCCAAGGTGTGCAAATGCCGGGCCATGGCTTGTGCCAAGGTGGTTTTGCCAGCCCCAGACAGGCCAGTCAGCCAAAAAGTGATTGTTTTTGATGTCATATTGGTCTCAATCCCTTATGCAGTAAGCGCAAGCTGCTCTGTATTTTGATGATGTATTTTTACCATCATCCGATGTGCTTAACGCCTTTCAGCGTAGTCTAGCGCACGATTTTGGGGGGGGCGTACAGTCGCACATTCACCCGGTGCGATACTTTGGCTGATTCATCAGCAACGACACAGAGGGGGGCACATGGTGGCAAAAGCAATCAAAGTGGGTCTGGCGGTATTGGTGGTGGCGGTAGCAGCTGGGGTCGGTTGGTATGGCTGGCAGTCTGGCTCGCAATCTGAACTGGGTTCCAGTGCGGACATTGGCAGCGAACAAGCGTTTGCCTTGGCCGATTGCAAGGCACGTATGTTTGACGGCTCACCGGCAATTGCCGTGAGTTTTACCCAGGCGCTGGATCGCAGCCAAGACTTTGCCAAGCTGGTGAAAGCCAGCGAAGGCGAACGGGCCGACCAGGCCAAGCCGCTGGAGGCACGCTGGGTGCTGGGCGACAACCCACGGGTGCTCTACCTGCCCTATGTGACACCGGACCACAAGTACTTTCTCAGCCTGTCGGCGGACTTGGCGGCCAAATCGGGGGCCAAACTGAGCAGCGCCAAGACCTGTGAGCTCAAGAGCGAAAGTATGCCGGACTCCTTTTATTTTGCCAGCCGGGGTGTGGTGCTGCCAGCTGCACAAAACGGTGGTCT
>VIKI01000057.1:0-16278 GCA_008080595.1 Comamonadaceae bacterium | reverse complement strand
GAAGCTCCGAGCGACGAGGGTGAATACTACGGCTACGAAGACCCAGGCAAACGCCTCAAAGGCCAGGTCAGTAGCTATGTGCTTGATGAGTTACGTGCCATGTCGGACAGCGTGTACATCAGCCGATTCAGCACCGATGCCCGCACCAACCGCCGCAACGTCAATTTTCTGCCGGTGGAGCAAATCAAGGAATTGCAGGAGCCTGGCATTTATGTGGCGGTGATGAACCAGCCGGGCCGCTTTGGCTGGGACTACCAGGTCACCCATTTCTACGTCACCGATATCGGTCTGCATGTGCGCCGCCATGCCGAGCAACTCGACGTGTTCAGCACCTCGCTGAAAAGCGGACGTGCCGTGAGTGGTGTGGAGCTGTCCCTGGTGGATGACAGCGGCAAGTCGCTGGGTCAGGCGCAGACCGATGGCGAAGGGCATGCGGTGTTTCGTGGGCGCAGCGAATCCGCCCGCGCCCTGCTGGCACGCCGGGGCAAGGAAATGTCGGTGCTGGCGCTGCGTGAGCCGGCCCTGGATTTGTCCGAATTTGATGCCACCGGCCATGCTTCGCGCAACAACAAGGTGTTTATCTACGCGGGTCGAGACCTGTACCGCCCGGGCGAAAGTTTTCAGGTTTCTGTGTTGTCGCGTGATGCCGATGGCCGCACACCCACAACTGCCGTGCCCATGACCTTGACGCTCAAAAAGCCCGATGGCACCAACCTGGTTCAGCAGCTTGCCAAACCCCATGCCAGCGGCAGCGCCTACTACCAGCAGGCCTTCACACTGCCGCCCGATTCACCCACCGGCAGCTGGATGTTGCAGGCCCGTTTGGATCCGGCAGCCAAGCAGCCCGATGCGCAGTGGAGTTTCAAGGTAGAAGAGTTTTTGCCCGAGCGTATGAAGCTCGAACTCAAGGCTGCCGAAGCGGCCATGGGGGGTGATGCGGGGCTGGCGGTGCAGATCCAGGGCGACTACCTGTATGGTGCTCCGGCTGCGGGTAATCGGCTGCAGGGCAGTGTCTACACCGAGCGCCAGCTCAACCCTTTGCCGCAAAAGTTACCCGGATTTTTGTTTGGGGATTTTGCCGATGACCAAGCCCGCAAACGCGAGAACCTGGAGGACAAGGAGCTGGATGCCCAGGGCCACGCCGAGCTGACGATCTCACCTGCTCTTTCCGAACGCAGCTCACCGATGCTGGTGCGTGCCAGCTTCAGCCTGCTGGAGTCTGGCGGGCGACCGGTGGTGCGCTCGCTGGAGCGCAACTGGTGGCCAGCCGATCAACTGGTGGCCATCCGCCCGCTGTTCAACAGCAATGTGGCGCAGGAGGGCAGCCTGGCCGAGTTCGAAGTCACGCGGGTTGACAGCGCTGGCAACTTCAAGCCTGCCAAGGAGCTGGCCCTCAAGCTGGTCTACGAGGAGCGCCAGTGGTACTGGCGTTACGACGACGGGCGTGGCTGGAACTCGGGCTTCAACACCCAGGAAGAGTTGGTCGAGGCCCGTACTCTGAACCTGAAAGCCCGCACCAAGATCGCCCTGCCGGTGCGCTGGGGCCGTTATCGGCTGGAAATTACCGACCCCGAGACTCAGGAAACCTTGCGTTATGCCTTCTACGCGGGTTGGGGTGCGCAGGATGCCGATGACCTGGGCAACCGGCCGGATCGGGTGCAACTCAAGCTGCAGGGCGCCCCCTTCAAACCGGGTCAGGTCGCCAAGCTCAGCATCAAACCACCCCATGACGGTGAAGCCCTGGTGACGGTGGAGGGTGACCGCGTGTTGTACCAGAAGCGTATGGCGGTGCGTGCCTCTGGCACCGATGTCGAAATCACCATCGACGAGGCCTGGAAGCGCCACGACCTCTACATCACCGTGGCGGCGTTTCGCCCCGGCAGCCAGGGCGACCGGGTGACACCCGCGCGGGCGCTGGGCCTGGTGCATTTGCCGCTGTGGCGCGAGGATCGTCAGGTCAAGCTTGACATCAGCGTACCGGCCAAAGCCACGCCAGAACAATCCCTGCCGCTGCGCATCAAGGCACCGCAACTGGCTGGCAAACCGGCCATGGTCACGGTGTCTGCGGTGGACGTGGGCATTCTGAACATCACCCGCTACAAAACCCCAGACCCAGCCGACTTCTTTTTTGGCAAACACCGCTATGGCGCGGACATGCTGGACATCTATGGCAAGTTGATCGAAAAAATGGACGGTGCGCAGGCCAAGCAACGTTTTGGTGGCGATGCAGGCAAGCGTGACACCCAAAGCATGCCACGCAAGGTCTTGCTGGTCGACCTGTTTTCGGGGCCAGTGCAGCTGGATGCCAAAGGTGAGGCCAGCGTCAACCTGAAGCTGCCAGACTTCAACGGCACGCTGCGGGTGATGGCGGTGGCGAGTTCGGCCGACAGCTATGGCAGTGCCCAAGCCGAGACCGTGGTGGCGGCCCCCCTGGTGGCCGAGCTGGCCATGCCGCGCTTTATTGCACCGGGTGACCGAGCCACCATCGCGCTGGACATCACCAATCTATCCGGCGCAGCGCAAGAGGTGCGGGTGCAAATCGAGGCCAGTGGCCCGCTGCGTATCACCGGCAAACCCGAACCGGTGAAGCTGGCCGACAAACAGCGCAAGGTGCTGCGCTTCCAGGCGGAGGCGACCGATGCCTGGGGCCTGGCCCCGATCAAACTCCAGGTGACTGCGGGGGCCATCAAGCTGACCCGTGAAGCCGCCTTGCAGGTGCAACCGACCACCCCCTTGACCCGTGAGATCAAACGCACCCGTCTGGAGCCTGGGGCCAGCCACAAGCTCGATGCAACCTTGTTGGACAGCTATTGGGCGGGCTCTGCCGCACTCAGCCTCACGCTGTCCGACAAGCCACCCATCGATGTGCGCGCCCAAGTCAAAGGCCTGCTGATGTACCCCTATGGTTGTCTGGAGCAAACCACCAGCAGTGCTTATCCGCTGGTGTTTATCGACGAAGACGGTGCCAAAGCTTTTGGCATGACACCCCTGAGCCGTGAAGAGCGTGCCAAGCGGCTGGACGGCGCGTTTGCCCGCCTGGCAGGCATGCAGCAACCCAAGGGGGGGTATGGCTTGTGGAATGCCAACAGTCCCTACGAAGCCTGGCTCAGTGCCTATGTCACCGGCTTTTTGCAGGATGCCCGTGATGCCGGTTTCAACGTGCCAGAAACCATGCTCAAACGCTCTCTGGAGTCACTGACCGAGCAGTTTCAACGTGCGCCGGGTTACCAGATGCAGGTGCCCAAGGCACAAAAACGCGATGCCAATGGCCGCCTGACCGACTACCGCGAGCTGGAGCTGCTGCGTATGGCGCACCAGCGCTTTGCCGAAGCGGCGCACACCGGTTACATCCTGGCGCGTGAGCAAAAGGCACCACTGGCCACACTGCGTACCCTGTTTGAGAGTTACCGAGGCAGTGCACGTTCACCCTTGCCGCTGTTGCAACTGGGCGTGGCACTCAAACTCATGGGTGACGAAGCCCGCGCCAAAGTGGCTATCGATGAGGCGTTGAAGTTGAGCTATGGCTTGCAGCCCGAATACAGCGATGCTGCGGGCGCTTACTGGGGCGAGTGGTTGGGCGACTATGGCTCGCGCGTGCGCGACCTGTCGCTCTCTTATGCGTTGATGCAGCGGCACAAAATTGCGCACGAGCGTCGCGAAGGATTGCTGTTCGACTTGGCTGCCGACTTTGACCGTCGTCGCTACTTCTCGACCCAGGAGCGCCTGGGCTTGTTCCTGGCCGTGCGCAGCGCCATGGGCACAGGTATTGAAGCCGGGGCGGAGAATGGCTGGAAAACCACCCTCAGCCTGGGCGGGGTCAATGAGGCCTGGAGCGGCAGTGGCACCCAACAGCAAAGTGTGGCCGGACCGAAGCTGAAGGCTGGTGCGTCGCTGCGCAACGATGGCGCGAGCACCGTGTATTTGGAACTGAATGCGCAAGGTTACCCGGTCAAACCCATGGCGGTTCAGGAGGATCGCATCAAGCTGGAGCGTACCCTGTGGAGCACCGAGGGCAACCCGGTCACGGCCCGCCAGTTCACCACCGGCGAGATGCTGATCGTGCGCCTGCGGGTACAGGCCAAGCAAAACATCAAGGACGGTCTGGTAGTGGACCGTATTCCCGCCGGGTTTGAGGTGGAGAACCTCAACCTCAGCCAGGGCCCCCAGGCCGGTGAGTTCAAGGTGGAGGGTGTGAACATTGCCACTGCAAATGCCAATGAGCGGATCTTGCACACCGAGTACCGGGACGACCGCTTCGTGGTTGCCGCCAAACTCGGTGGCGATGTGCTGGACTTGTTCTATCTGGTGCGTGCCGTCACCCCAGGCCGTTATGTGGTGCCCGCGCCATTTGCCGAAGACATGTACCGACCCGAAATCCGCGGTATTGGCAAGGCCGAGGTCGACATCACCGTGGTGGATAAACACAGCACACCATGAGCCTGGAAGCTTGTCGGCGCGTGCCCTGGCGCAAGCTGACCTGGGCGGTGGCTGCACTGCTGGTGGGCGTGTTGATTCTGGATCGGGTGTTTCCCCTGCCGCACATGGCCAGGCCGGATGCGACGCAGACCGCCAGCGCCCAGTCCACCCTGGTGGTGCTGGCGCAAGACGGCTCGCCACTGCGCAGCTGGCCCAGTGTGGATGGGGTGCTGCGCCACCCGATCACGCCCGATGCGGTCTCGCCGCTCTATTTGCAGGCCCTGCTGAATTATGAAGACCGCTGGTTTGACTACCATGTCGGCATCAACCCCTGGGCGCTGGCCCGCGCAGCATGGCAATGGCTGCGCTATGGGCATATCGTGTCGGGCGGCTCCACACTGACCATGCAGGTGGCGCGGCTGGTGGACCCGGCGTTGAACGCCAGCCAGAGCCGTGGCCTGGGGGCCAAGCTGCGGCAGCTGTTGCGTGCGCTGCAGTTGGAGCTGCACCTGAGCAAGACTGAAATCCTCACCCTGTATCTGAACCAGGCCCCGATGGGCGGCATGATCGAAGGCGTGGAGATGGCCAGCCGGGTCTACCTGGGGAAATCGGCTCGTGAGCTCTCGCATGCTGAGGCGGCACTGCTGACAGCGCTGCCGCAAAGTCCGTCACGTCTGCGACCAGACCGGGTTGACCGCCATGGGCCAATGCGAGCCCAGGGTGCACGCGACAAGGTGCTGGAACGTATGCGGCAGCTTGGGGTGTGGGATGCCGCCACCGTGGCGGATGCCCGTTTGGAGCGGGTCTTTGCACCCGCACAGCGGGCCAACTGGTTGGCTCCTTTGGCAGCAGAGCGCCTGCGCCAACAGCGCAAGCCCGATGGATCGGCACTGATCCAAAGTACCCTGGACGCGGGCCTGCAGACGCGCCTGGAGCAAGTGCTGCTGGACCGGGTGAGCAGCCTGCCCGAGCATGTGTCGATTGCCGCCCTGGTGGTGGAAAACCAAAATCTGCAGGTGCGTGGCTATGCGGGTTCGGCTGATTTTTCAGACCCACGCCGTGCGGCCCACGTGGACATGGTGTGGGCCTTTCGCTCGCCAGGTTCCACATTGAAGCCGTTTTTGTATGCCATGGCCCTGGACCAAGGGCTGGTGCATTCCGAGAGCCTGTTGATTGACGCACCACAGAACTTTGGCGGCTATGCGCCTGGCAATTTCCAGGCGGATTTTTCCGGGCCGGTCAGCTTGAGTGAGGCCCTGCAGCGTTCGCTCAACGTGCCCGCCGTGGAGATGCTGGATCGCATTGGCCCGGAGCGCTTTGCGGCGCAGTTGCGCCAGGCCGGGCTGAGGCTGCGTATGCCGGCCCATGCCAGTCCCAACCTGAGCCTGATTCTGGGCGGTGGCAGCACCAGTCTGGAAGAACTGGTGGGGGCGTACACGGCCTTGGCGCGGGGTGGCGTGGCCGGGCGACCGCGTCTCAAGCCCGACGAGCCGCTCATGGAGGCGCGGCTGATGAGTGCCGGTGCCGCCTTCATCGTGCGCGAGATTCTGGAGAACGGGGGCCGCCCCGGCACACCTTTTCGCGAAAGTGAGCAGCGTATTGCCTGGAAGACCGGCACGAGTTTTGGCTTTCGTGATGCCTGGGCGATTGGCGTGACCGACCGCTACACCCTGGGCATCTGGATCGGTCGGCCCGACGGTACACCGAACCCCGGCCACTTTGGTGCCAACAGTGCCGCGCCCCTGCTCAAGGATCTGGCCGCCGCTCTGGGGCCCAGCGTGTTACGCCAGCAACTGGGCCCGCGCCAGGTTCCGGTAGGGGTCAAACCGGTTGCCATCTGCTGGCCCTTGGGCTTGGCAGAGGCCAGTACCGCGCCTGAACATTGCCTGCAAAAACGTATGGCATGGACATTGGACGGGGTCACCCCCCCGACGCTGCCAGATCGCTTGCAAAGTGGCAGTCTGGTCGAGGTGGCGTGGCTGGACAGGTCGCACCAGCGGCGCTTGCGCCCCGATTGCGCACCCAAGGCGCTGCCGGCCATCGAGCGTGTTGAACTGGTCCATTGGCCTACCTTGTTGGCACCCTGGATCGAACCCACACAACGCCAAGTGGCCGAAACCTGGCCTTGGCATGCCGCCTGCACGCCGCACAGCGCGGTGGCGGGGCTGCGCATTGTCGGGCTGGAGCCCGGCAGTGTGCTGCGACCCGTACCCGGTCAACACAGCGTGAGCTTGAAGCTGACGGCCGTGGGCGCACGTGACGGGCTCACATGGTTGCTCAACGGACGGGTCGCAGGGCAAAGTGACAGCGTGGCCAGTCCGCTGCACCTCCAACTGCATGGCGGCGACCAGACACTGACGGCGATGGACGGACGCGGGAGGTTTGCACAACTGCGCTTTGTGGTGCGCACGGAGTGAGGATGTGGCCGAAAATAACTTCCCCAATTCCCGGTATCCGGATTTCAGGACAAGTCTTGATGAGTCGCGACCGCCATGGCCTCCTGGCTCTGATGCGTCAAAATGGCTTGCAGCATCGCCTTGCGTAATTCATCGGGTTGCAGCGGTTTGTGCAACACGGGCAGGCCGCCCTCACGGATTTCGAGAATCCGATCCGGTGCGGTATCCCCTGTCACCAGCAAGGCGGGCACATCCACGCAAAACTCCATACGCACCTTTTCAATGGCATCGAGCCCGTTTTCGATGCCACGCAAGCGGTAGTCACACACAATGACATCCGGTGGGGTGGGGTAGGCCGCCAATTGCTCCACGGCATCGTCGCCGGTGGCTGCGGCCACCACCTTGCAGCCCCATTGTTTGAGCAGCATACCAATGGCCGCACGGATGGCCTCCTCATCGTCAATCACCACAATCAAGCGCCCAAGCAAGCTTGTGTGATCCATGACAGGCTGGTCAGGCGCTAGCTCCAGCGGTACAAAAGCTTCGTCACACTCAAAATCCACCGCAAACATGGAGCCACGCCCCAGCTCGGATTGCACGGTGATGGGGGCCTTGAGCAAGTCGGCGACCCGGTTGACAATGGCCAAGCCCAAACCCAGGCCCTTGGTGCGGTCACGCTCGGGGTTGGACAGCTGAAAGTATTCCTCAAACACCAGTTTTTGTTTGTCCTGCGGGATGCCTGTGCCCGTGTCCAACACGGCCAATCGCAACACCTTGCCACGGTATCGGCAACCCACCACGATTTTCCCCTGGTGGGTGTAGCGAATGGCGTTGGAAACCAGGTTGCGCACAATGCGCTCGGCCAGAGCCGGGTCGGTGCGGATGAACAGTTTTGACGGCACCACACGCAAACTCAGCCCTTTTTCTTTGGCCGGTGGCTCAAACTCCACGCGAATCCGTTCCAGCAATTGCTTGACCGGAAAGGTTTCCAGGGTCGGTGTGACCGCACCCGCATCCAGCCGAGACATGTCCAGCAATACGCTGAACATGTCATCCATGGCCACCGCGCACTGCCGGGCGTAATTCAGCAAGAGCTGTGCCTCAGAGGAGAGTTCGACATTCTCCATGGCTCCGTGGTACAGGTTCAGGGCATGCATGGGCTGGCGTAAATCATGACTGGCTGCGGCCAGAAAACGCGACTTGGCCAGGTTGGCATTCTCAGCCGCCTCTTTTTGCAGTGTCAACTCCCGCACCAGATCCAGATTCTCAAAGCGCAGCAGCAGCGAATCGATGTAACTGCGGTTGAAGCGCTGACCCGCCCACAGCATGAAGAGCAGAAAAAGGAGGGTTATCCCCCCCATGCCGACGTGCAGCAGCGTTCCTTGCCCGATCAAGGCCAGCAGGGTGAGCAGCACCAGCACCAGAAAAAAACCGCGAAATGACGGGAAATAGGCCCCCAGGCTGAACATGCCGCCCACCGTCAGCACCGCCATCCCGGCCAGCATGGCAAACTGAAACGCAGGCACGCCCGCAGAAATCACCACCGCCGACATGACCCCCCAGATCAGGCCCAAGACGATGTTGCCAAGCACATTCCAGTGGAACCACTGGCGCATCGCTGCAGGGTCATCCAGAGCGGCCAGTGGGTAACGCCGGCGCAGCCAGAAAAACCAGCCCATGTAGGCCACAAATACCAGCAACCATGTGGACAGGAACAGCTGCAGCGTTCCCAGTCCGAAGAACACAATCAAAAAGGCGCACAGTGCCCCGCCAAAATTACCCCATAACACCAAAGGTGCGCCATCATGCAGGTTGCGTGCCTGTTCCAGCCGGACGGCATCCGTTCTAATCATGTTTCAAGCGCAAGCGCAAGGGCATGGCTCAGGTCAGCAGCTTGAGGTTGCGGGCTTGCCGCACGGCCTGCAGACGGCTCACCACGCCCAAAGCCTGAAACAGTGCCGTGATGTGGTTTTTAACCGTTTTTTCAGACAAACCTAATTGCAAGGCGATGTCTTTGTTGGCCATGCCTTGTTCAAACATCAGCAAGATATCAAGCTGACGCGCCGTGAGTTGGGGTGTGCTGGATCGGTCAACCGGGGGCGCTACGGCCGTTGACTGAGCGGGGTGGTTGCCGTGTGTCAGCGCTTCCTTCACGGCATTGAGAATGGTGGAAGAAGCTTTGCTTTTAGGTACAAAGGCGCAAGCCCCCAGGCTCAGCATGCGCTCAGGCGTGCCATCAAACTCGTTGGCTGAAATGACAATCACCGGTGCACCACCACTGCGTGTTTGCAGCGCTTTGATCAAGCTGCCACCATCGGCATCGGGCAAACCACAATCGAGCAACACCACATCCAGCGGGGTGTGAAATTCAGCCTGTTCCAGTGCTTGTGCGGCTGTCGCTGCCTTGAATATCTCTGCCCCACCAGGCAAAGCAGACAAAAGCATCGCCAGACCATCACGCACCAGCGGATGGTCATCCACGATCAGAATTTTGTACGGCACCTTATCTTCTCCCTGTATCGTCAAAAACGCCTTCAATGGTGCAACCTTAGCACCACCTCGACAAGATACGTTGGAATTGGGACTTTTGTCACTTCCGGGATCACATGCCGCACCGGGACGTGGCAGATGCATCCACCCACATAAGTGCCCTGTCCAGCGCGGCCTGCAGATGGGCTTGGGCGGCCAGGCTCATGGGCTGGCCCAGCTCGAAAGGCGACAAGGCGTGGCTGGAGTAGCTGGTGTCACGCCGGGCGTGTACGGTGGTCACTTCAAACGGGGCGGCACAGCTCAGGCTGGCATCAATGAACAACACCGCATGGCGGCCAACCAAGTCCAGCGCGTGCTCAATCTGCAACTGGTAGTCGTCCAGAAACTCAATCTGCGGGCTCAGGTGGGCGGGTAAACGTGCCTGCAGCGCCGCCACACAGGCTGGCCCCAGCGCATCGTCCCCCCGGCTCAGATTGCCCCAGCCCAGTACCAGCAGCGGTGCGGTCTGGGGTGATGGCTGCAGCGGTAAATCCATGAATATTTGCTATCGAAACAGTAGCTGTTTGCGCATGTATTACAAGCGCTGGAGGCTAATTTCGTCTGAAGAATGGTCGATGGATCGGCTCACCCCACCCAAAGCTGACTTTTGCACCCGATCCAGCACGCTGCCGTCAGCGGCCAGCAGGGTCACGTCCAGCGGCATCTGACCCAGCGCGTGGGTTGCACAAGACAGGCAGGGGTCATAGGCGCGGATGGCGACTTCAATGTGGTTGAGCAGGCCCTCGGTCAGCTCGTGGCCGTCCAGGTAGTCGCGTGCCACCGAACGCACCGCTTCGTTCATGGCCTGGTTGTTGTGGGTGGTGGAGACGATCAGGTTGCAGCGGGTGACCAGGTCATCGTCGCCCACGTCATAGTCGTGGATCAGTGTGCCGCGCGGGGCTTCGATGATGCCGACACCGCTACGCTGCCGCTGGCCGCTGGTGAGCAGGTCGCCTGAGAGCAGGGCAGGGTCGTCCAGCAGCTCGGCAATCACCTCCACCGCGTGCAGCATCTCGATCATGCGCGCCCAGTGGTAGGCCAGCGTGGCATGCACCAAATCGCCTTTGCCCCAGGCGACAAAAGCCTGGCGCTCGATTTCGGCCCGTTCGCTGGGGATGAAGTCGCAGTTTTGCACCCGTGCCAAGGGCCCGACCCGGTACCAGCCCAGCTCACGCCCCAGGCTGCGCAGGTGCGGAAACTTCATGTAGCTCCAGGGGCGCACTTCTTCTTCGATCAGCTCCAGGTATTTCTGGTCGTCCACCCCGTCTACCAGAATCTGGCCGGCCTCGTCACGCACCCGCAGCACACCGTTGTACAAGTCCATGGCCCCGTCAGCACGCACGATGGACAGCAGCTTGGAGCGAAAGCTGCCAAAGCTGTTGTAAAGCGCCGGGTTTTGCGCGTGCAACTGTTTGGCAATGTCGACCGCATCTTGGGCCCAGGCCAGCATCTGCGGCAGCTCGCGCTTGAGGCTGTCGCGCTCCTCGGCCGTGACCAGTTTGTTGACCCCGCCCGGCACAGAGCCGGTGCCATGGACCCGTTTGCCGGCGGTGATGCGGATGACCTCCTGGCCAAACTTGCGCAGCAAGATGCCTTTTTTGGCAATCTCCGGGTGGGCTTGGGCCACGCCGACGATGTTGCGTTGCGCCACCGGGGAATCAAAACCAAACAGCAGGTCGGGCGAAGACAGGTGAAAAAAGTGCAGCGCGTGGGATTGCAACATTTGCCCGTAATGCATCAGGCGGCGCACCGCCTCGGCGCTGGCGCTGATCGGTGTGGCCCCCAGCACCCGGTCAAAGGCCTTGGATGCCGCCAGGTGGTGTGACACCGGGCAGATGCCGCACAGGCGCTGCACCATCACCGGCACTTCCCAGTAAGGGCGGCCTTCAATGAACTTCTCAAAGCCACGGAATTCGACGATGTGCAGGCGCACCTGCTGCACGTGGTTGTGTTCGTCCAGCAGCAGCGTGACCTTGCCGTGGCCTTCCACGCGCGAGACCGGGTCAATCGCCACACGGCGCAAGCCCTCCGGGTGGGCGGCGGTTTCGAGTGCAAAACTCATGGGAAATCCTTGGGGTGTTCAATCGTAATGAATCAGGCCATGCCCGAGCTGCGGCGTGCGCCCTGCCAGCAGATCGTTCAGGAAAGTCCAGAACGCATCGGCCGAGGGCGGGCAACCGGGTAGGTAGTAGTCGACATGCACCACCTCGTGGATCGGGTGCACATGGTTCAACGGCAGCGGCAGCTCCGGGTCGTTGGGGATCTGGCCACCGGCATCAATGCCGGTGTGGCCGCAGTACACATCGCGCAGCATCTGGCCGACATCGCGCTGGTTGCGCTGGGCTGGCAGGCCGCCATTGATGGCGCAGGCCCCCACCGCCACGATCGTTTTGCAGTGAGAGCGGAACTCGCGCAGCACCTGCACGTTTTCGGCGTTGCACAGGCCACCTTCAATCAGGCCAATGTCGCAGCGGCCAATGGTCTTGATGTCGGTCAGTGGCGAGCGGTTGAATTCAACATGTTCCAGCAATTGCAACAGGCGCTCGTCAATGTCCAGAAACGACATGTGGCAGCCAAAACAGCCCGCCAGCGAGACGGTGGCGAGTTTGAGCTTGCGCGGCGCGTGCAGCGGTGGCACACCATTGGGCAGAATGTTCATGGTGTGCCTTCCTCAACCTGTTGCGCCACCGGTTTCTCGTCATACTTGCGCTGACCGATGGGGATGGCGAAGCCGCGCCGCTTGGGCAGAATCGCTCCGACCGGGCAGACTGTCGCAGCCCGGTCATTGGGTGTGAGCTCACTGTCTACCAGCTTCCCGCTGGCGCTGTTGACCACCAGGTGCGTCTTCACGCCGTGGCCACCCATAGCAAACACGTTTTTGCCATCGACACTGGCGCTGGCACGCACACACAGGCCACACAAAATGCAGCGGTTCAAGTCCAGCAGCAGGTCGGGGTGGCTGGCATCGAGTGGGCGGTCGGGGTAGAACTCTTCAAAGTGCGGGTCTTCCATGCCCATCTGGTAGGCGGTGGCCTGCAGCAGGCAGTTGCCACTTTTCTCGCACGACGGGCAGAAGTGGTTGCCTTCGACAAACAGCATTTGCAACAGCGTCTTGCGCTGGGCGTTGAGTTCGTCGGTGTTGCTTTGCACCTCCTGGCCCGAGGCAGCGTGCACGGTGCAGGCCGCACCACTGCGGCCATTGACCTTGACGGTGCACAGCCGACACGAACCCTGCGGGTGAAAGTCGGGATGCCAGCACAGGTGCGGGATGTAGTGCCCGGCACGGGTAGCGGCTTGCAAAATGGTGTCACCGGGGCCGAATTCGACCTCTTCATCGTCCAGTGTGAAGGTGCCCGGACTCAGGGCATCAATGCGGTTGCTGCTCAAGCGATATTCTCCAGGTGGGCACCGGTGTCGTCGCGCCCGGTGGCCAGGCGGGCTTGTGACAATTCGGCATCAAGATCAAAACCAGGGGCGAAATGCAGGGAGGTCAGGTGGCGTTCATAGGCCGGGCGGAACTTGGCAATGGTGTCTCGCAGCGGGTTGCAGGCGGCTGCGCCCAGGCCGCAGTGGGTGGCACTGTGCATCAGCTTGTCCAGCTCGTACAGCACCTGCACATCTTCGCTGGAGCCGTAGCCTTTTTTCAGCTTGTCCAGGCGGCGCACCACCAGCTCGGTGCCGACCCGGCAGGGTGTGCAAAAACCGCAGCTTTCATGGGCAAAAAACTGGGCAAAGTTGCGTGCCACCTCAAACAGGTCGCGGGTGCGGTTAAACACCATGAAGGCCCCGGCTGTGGGCACGTCTTCAAAGCCGATGCGCCGCCCGAATTCCAGTGCCGACAGACACACGCCGGATGGTCCGCCCACCTGCACCGCCTGCGTGTTGTGGGCACCGCAGTCTTCCAGAATGCGGCCAATCCGGGTGCCAAACGGGTATTCGTAGATGCCAGGGCGGGCACAGTCACCCGAGACCGAATGAATCTTGGTGCCGGTGGACTGCGGCGTGCCAATGCGCACCCACCAGGCCCCACCATTGACGGCAATGTGGGTGGCGGCGCAAAACGTCTCCACGTTGTTGACCACCGTGGGCTGGCCCAGGTAACCCTGCTCCACCGGGAACGGCGGGCGAATGCGCGGTGTGCCGCGTTTGCCCTCCAGGGACTCGATCAGCGCCGATTCTTCACCGCACACATAGGCTCCGGCTCCGACGTGAATCTCAATGTCGAAATCAAAACCTTCCTGGCCCTGGATGGACTTGCCCAGCAGGCCTTGCTCACGGCGGCTTTGCAGCACGGCTTGCAGCGGCTCTAACAGGTAGCGGTATTCGCCGCGCAGGTACATCAGCCCCTGGCGGCTGCCGACCACCCAGGCGGCAATCGTCATGCCCTCGAACACGGTGTCGGCATAACTGCTGAGCAGCACCCGGTCTTTGAATGTGCCGGGCTCGCCCTCGTCAGCGTTGCAGATCACGTAATGGGTGTGGCCGGGGGCATTGCGGCAGAGCTGCCATTTGGTGCCGGTGGCGTATCCCGCACCACCACGGCCGCGCAGTTTGGAGCGTTTGATGTCGTCGAGCATGCCCTGCTGCCCACGGGCAATGGCGGCGGCAATGCCTTTGCCGGGTGCGGGTTGGGCTCCGAGCTTGACATCGGCCAAGCGAATCTGATCCTCCACCCGTGACCACTCAGCAGGCCATTGGGCCGGTGGCACCTGCTGCTCAATCAGTGCGGCCAGGTGCTCAATGCGCCCAGGTGTCAGCCGGGTGATGATCTGGTGGTGGTTGATCAGCGCCGCCGGGCCCTGGTCACACAGTCCGGTGCAGGAGGTGGTGGTGACGCTGACACGGCCATCGGCACGCACTTGGCCGGGTTCCACCTTGAGCCGGTGACACAGGTCGCGCAGCAAGGCCTCGCTGCCGAGCAGGCGGTCGGTGATGTTGTCACTGAACAGCACCCGGTACTGGCCCACCGGTCGGGTATGAAAGAAATGGTAGAACTCGGCCACCCCTTGCACTTGCGCCAGTGGCAGGTGCAGGGCATGGGCTACCAGGCTCAGGTCTTCGCGAGACAGCCAGCCGTTGTACGCCTGCAGCTCCCGCAGGATTTGCACCAGGCGGTGCGGTTGTTGCTGGTGACGATCAAGTAAGTCCTCGGTATTGCAGGTGATTGGCTTCATTCCCATCCCATCCGGTTGTATTCAACAGCAAAGTGCAGTGCCACTATAGTGGTTTAGCCAGGGGTAGCGCAAGCATTTCAGTGCCTGCACAGGTTTTTTGTGCACTTGCTGCGATTTCCGGGGAGAACCGTTGCCATGACGGGCTGCATGTGGCATTGACGTGGGGCAGAGACAGTAAAATCCGCGCCTGCCTGATCGTTGCCGCATGTCCATCATGGGCTGGCAGATCAACGCAGCTTTGGGTTCATGCTCCTTCCAATGTCGGGCAACCCCAATCAGCCGATATGCAAATCAACGGGGTGAATCGGCCATCCCTTAACCCAGTTTTTCGATTTTGTTTTTTTCTTCCATGACGCGAGCCTTGGCGCGTAGCCACTTTCACCGTTCCAGTCTCATCCGTGTGCTCACTGATATGGCGCTTGTCGATGCCGTCGAGCCGGGGGGAACGTTTGCCGAAAAGCTGGGGCAGTGGGTGGACATTGCCAGCGCCATCACCTTGCGTTCGGTGCACAGCGCCAGCGTAGCCACTCCAGCAGGCGCGAAAGCGCCAGCCAAGGCGAGTTCTGCCGTGGGCGAAGAATTTGCCCGGGTGCGGGCTGCGCTGGTGCAGGCGATCCAGAAAAGCGAGCTGCCCAAGCCGGGTGGGCCGCTTGAAGTCGAGCCGACTTTCGAGCCCTATCGCCGCTACTACATGGCTCAACAGCGTGACATGGCGTTGAAAGTTCCCCGGCTACAGGCCCGGGTGCGGGCGGTGCTGGTCGGGGCTTCCCCGGCGCTCAAGCAGCTGGCGGCTCTGGACGAGGCCTTCGCCACCATGTTGTCTGAGCGCGAAGATCAATTGCTCTCCAAACTGCCTTCGCTGCTGGCGCTGCGTTTCAAGCACTTGCAGCAGGGCTCCCCACAAGCTGAGCAGCCCGGTGGCTGGTTGGCGCGGTTTGGCCACGAACTTCAAACGGTGCTGCTGGCGGAATTGGATGTTCGCCTGCAACCCACGGTAGGGCTGTTGGAAGCCCTGAACCCTCATTTTGATCAAGAGAAAACACATCACTCATGAATAGACATTTTTTTACCGCAGCCTTTTTACTGGGCCTGACGGCCATTGTGTGGGTGGCTGCCGGATTTTGGGGCTCCAATCTGCTGGCGTTGCTGATGACCGGGGTGATTGCGGCGGTTTATGGGTTGGGCACGCTGGAGCTGCACCGCTTCCGGCAGGCCACCACAACGTTGAACACGGCACTTTCAGCCCTGGTGGCGCCCCTGCCCAATCTCGGGGCATGGCTGGCTGGTTTGCCTGCTTCACTGCAAAACCCGGTGCGCTTGCGTATCGAAGGGGAGCGCGTGGGGCTGCCCGGGCCGGGACTCACCCCTTATCTGGTGGGCTTGCTGGTGATGCTGGGCATGCTGGGTACCTTTTTGGGCATGGTGGTCACCCTCAATGGGGCTGTGTTTGCACTGGAGGGCACGACCGACTTGCAGGCGATTCGCAACGCCTTTTCGGCCCCGATGAAAGGTCTGGGGCTGGCGTTTGGCACCTCGGTGGCCGGGGTGGCTTCATCGGCCATGCTGGGCTTGATGTCGGCACTTAGCAAGCGCGAAAGACTGCAGGCCGCGCAGCGGCTGGACAGCCAGATCGCCACCACTTTGCGCGAGTTTTCACTCACCCACCAGCGCCAGGAAGCCTTCAAAGCCTTGCAGCTGCAGTCTCAGGCCTTGCCCCAGGTGGTGGATCAACTCCAGGCCATGATGAGCCAGATGCAACAGAT
>VIKI01000295.1 GCA_008080595.1 Comamonadaceae bacterium | reverse complement strand
TACGGTGGTGGCGGGCGGGATTGGCTCGGTGGTCGCCGGGGGCAAGTTTGAGAATGGGGCTACTACTGCGGCTTTTGGGTATTTGTTTAATGAGTTGCAGCACTCCACGAAGGAACAGGCGGGCTACGAGGTAAGGAAAGCAAGCCTTTCATATGGGGATGCTGTCGATCAGTGGGCAAACGGCGGCGGGATGGATGTTCGAGTCCCTCTGTCATCTCTTGATTTATCTTCCGTGAGAACGGCAGACTTTGCTGGGGTGGGTGATCAGCGGGTCTTTAATCTGAGTGGCAATGTCAGCACCCGACTGTCTGATCAGTTGGTATATGGAAATGTCACTTTGAAGCTAGTCGCGCCAGGCCTTGTTGAAGCGGGACTTGGGTATGACCGCTATAACTTCGACATGAAGCCGCTGACGGTTAGCACACTCTCTCGCAATGTTGCTACCGGGGTTGGATCGATGGTCAATAGCGTAGCAAACACCATTCGAAATCCCGGCTCCGGGTCGGGGACACCATTCTTTATTCAACTGGATGGAAGAGCGAGAATTCGATGAGTCGAAAAACGTACCTGATCGTTGCGCTTGCTTTATTGGCGTTGAGTTCGGTGGCTGTATGGCTGAATGCTCATGATGAGAGTGCCGCCGAGGCGCTGATGAAAAAGGCCGCTGCCGCGTGGGAACTAGATACTGGTCGGTACAAGTCCGTTGGCATTCAATCGATACGCGGTGGTGTTGTCGTTCGACGATGGGAGCATTCGGATGCCCTGCAAACGGATGTTATTGATGTCACCTTCGTCGAAGGACTAGTTTGCTATTCCAAGAGAAACAATGATTCAAGCCAGTATCGAAACATTGGCTGCGTCCATTACCCACAGTAGAGAGGTGTCCTGTCCGCTGTCCATTTCTGGCTTCGCCGTCCTTTTTCAACCCCGTTTTTTACAGGATTTGCTCAATCCTGTGCCCTCAAGCGCACAAGCCTCTGAGTTTTCAAATGCCAAACTGCCCGTGTTTTTAGCAAATCTCAACATCAAGGCGTTCTACCTCTCGCCTTCAGAGGACAGCAACTTTTTGACGATGATTCCAACCGGACAGTGCGCTTCGCTACCTGCGTAGCCAATACCCCACCATCAAACCATCCAATGCCTGCACCAATACCGCCTGTTTCGGTGGTGTCTGCATCAAGTCAGCTTTGCTGAATCCATTCCATTTCTCGGCAGGTGTCAGCCCATCCAGGTTCTGATGCGGCCGGGCATGGTTGTAAAACAGCGTGAACTCTTCAAGCGCTCTTTGCAGTGCCGCCTTGGACGGAATCACCAGTTGGCGTAGTAACGGTTTGAGCGTTCCAAACAAACGCTCGATCCTTCCGTTCTGCCAGGGGGCGCATGTTTGAATACGTTGATGCCGAATACCCACCAGTTTCAAAAATGTGGTGAAGACCCAACTGGTGAAGATGATTTCGTTGTCGGTTCGAATACGCTCCGGCTTGCCATGTTTGCCAATCGCCAGACATAGGTAACCCAGAATCGTCCAACTGCGTTTGTTGACCAATGTCTGTAAACAAGTGATCAAGCGCGAGCCATGGTCAAGAATACCCAGCGCCATGTGTTGCCTGCCACAGGCATCGGTATAGAAAGTCAAATCCACCGCCCACACCGCATTGACTGCCACCGGACGCGGCAGCGTGTTGCGCATCTCCTGGCGCAAGCAAGCCAGCGAGTACTGGTTGGCCTTGATGCATTCCGCCACAAAGGTTTTGCCCACGGTGCAAGCCGACTTGGCGGCATGCAAATTGTTGAACGTGTCGGCAAGCTTGCGACAACCTTGACACCCCATCAACACCTTCAGTCGCAACACCTCCTGGATCACCCAATCGGGCTTGCGACGGCTGACCGGAGTTGCGATGTGCGCTGCTTTGGCTGCTGGAGCACGAACAAAGCGGCGGATTTCCATCACGGCACAGCACCAACTGCGCCACCAGATGAGGCCCAGCCAGCACAGCCAGACCAGGCAAACGAAGCCTTGCAAAATACGCACTCCCTGTTTAACTTTTGTCCAAACAACCCCACCAATCAGTAGATTTCTTGGCTGCATGAGTACCAAAAACACTACATATTCGATAGCTGCTTGCGCATACTGTAAAAGCGCTACAAGCCAATTTGATACATAAAAACCATCTACATCCCCCGTCACTTCACAAAATCCGCCCATTGATGCGGGCATCCACCATGAAGAACAGCAAAGCAACCCATGCCACAGCCACTTTGCTTGCTCACCAAAGAAGTCATCGAACCCGACCCGCTCAACCTGCGTCGCATCTTTAAATCGATGTTTTGTATACTCAAAACCCCCAGGTGGGGAATGGTCAAACCAGGCAATAACAACGTACTAACTCGCACCAAGCCCCCCCCCTCTATGCCAATGCAACGCACCCTGAGACACAGCCTTCTTGTTCTCACTTTGATCTTGTCAGGCCCGGGAGTCAAAGCCCAAACCCCCACCACAGTTGCCGGCAGCACACCAGGCCAGTTCTCAGTCTC
>VIKI01000056.1:484-24062 GCA_008080595.1 Comamonadaceae bacterium | reverse complement strand
AGGGTGTCAGCGTGGTTGTCCACGGTGGCGACAAAAACCCGGTGGTGGTGTCTGTGGTCGCCGTGGCAGGTGCGGAAGCTGCCCCTGCTGAAGCGCCAGCTGCTGCAGCCAAACCCGCAGGCAAACCAGCGGCCAAAGCCAAGAAATAAACCTCCCGCAGGTTTCCAAAACGGCTCACCTGGTGGGCCGTTTTTTTTGCCTGAACACTTCAGGCATCCATCACTTTTGTATCATCCCGTCATGATTCGACTCTTTGTTGGCCTGGGCAACCCCGGCCCTGACTATGAAGACACCCGCCACAACGCCGGTTTTTGGTGGATAGATGCCCTGGCCCGTGAACTCAACACCACGTTGGTCATGGATAAAAGTTACCACGGCATGGTGGCCCGCACCACAGTGCAAGGGCAAACGGTGTGGCTGCTCAAGCCACAAACCTTCATGAACCTGAGTGGCAAATCGGTCGCGGCACTGGCCAATTTCTTCAAAATCCCGGCGCAAGACATCCTGGTGGCGCATGACGAGCTGGATGTCAGCCCCGGTGAGGCCAAACTCAAACTCGGTGGCAGCCACGCCGGCCACAATGGTTTGCGTGACATTCATGCCCAACTGGGCACCGACCAATACTGGCGACTGCGCTTGGGCATTGGTCACCCGGGCCACAAGGCCGAAGTGATTCACTGGGTGCTGAAAAAACCCTCCCCCGATCACCGCATCGCCATCGAGCAAACGCTTGACCGCGCGCTCAAAGCCGTACCCGCCTTCCTGTCTGGCGACATGGAACAAGCCACGCGCCTGATCCACACCAGCAAACCGCCCCGCCCCAAACCAGCCAGGCCACCAGCTCATACCGCGACGACGCCACCGACCGAAGCCGCCGAGGTCAAGACATGTGTTTAAAACTGCCGGGGAAGTCTGCACTCCGAGCGCTAGCAGCTTTATTTTTGATAGCTGCTAGCGCTTATTCCATAAACGCTAGAGCCCAAAACATCTACAAATGTGGAAACACTTACAGCAGCACAGCTTGCCCGGAGGGGCGGGCGCTCGACCTGAGTGATGAACGCACACCTGCACAAAAGCAGCAAACACAAGCCGCCGCACGCCAGGATGCCCAACAAGCCGATACGCTTGAAAAAGAACGCTTGGCCCTTGAAAAAGCCGCCCTGAAGCAGCCACCCAGCCCAACCTCAACTCAACACGCGGTCACCCCAAGCAAGACCGCCCCCGTGATCACCCAAATCACCCCCAAACGACTCAAAAGACCCGGCAAGAAACCGGAGGCCTTTATCGCCGAAATACCCGGAACAGAAAAGAAGCCCAAGGTCAAAAAAGTGGTCAAGAAAAAACAGGCGGCGGTGAACTGACCGGGGTGTGTAATCGCTGGTATTTTTGCCACAACGTGTCACGGCTCTCCACCCATTGGGGGTTCACTGGAATGCAATTCACCGGGCACACCTGCACACATTGCGGCTCATCAAAATGGCCGACACATTCGGTGCATTGTTGTGGGTCAATCTCGTAGAATTCCGCCCCCATGCGAATCGCATCATTGGGGCATTCGGGCTCACACACATCACAGTTGATGCACTCGTCGGTAATCAACAAGGCCATGCGAATCGTCCCCCAAGTTTGGCCTTATTCCGGGATGTCAACGTTGTCATCTTCAGTGCCCTTGACAATCATCACTGGAACACCGGCGGCATGCAGCACTTCGTTGGACACCGAGCCCAATAAGGCACTGCGCAAGGCGCTGGTACCACTGGCCCCCATCACCACCAGATCACAACCATAGTTCTCCAGAATATCCACCAGCGTATGGGCCGGGTCACCCGAGGCGACCTCGGTTTCATAAGGCAAACCCGCCGCATCCAGCAATTGCTGCGCCGCTTGCAAAATGTGCGCCCCCGCAGCGGCACTGGCTTGCTTGATCACCTGCGGGTCATGCGCCACCACCAGCTCATACAAACTGGCCGGTTCCTGCACATTGGCCAACACCACCTGGGTGTTCAGGCCATCACTAGCCATGCGAATCGCAAACCGAACCGCATCCAGGGCCGCGGCAGAACCATCAAAAGGCAAAAGAATCTTCATGTTTTCTCCAAAAATAGTTTCATTGCACAGCTGCAAGGCGCACTTTTTGTTGCAAGCGCAGGTTCACACTGGGTGACACAAATTTATCCACCTCGCCGCCCAGGGTGGCAATTTCGCGCACAAAAGTGCTCGAAATAAACTGGTATTTGTCGCCGGGGGTCAGAAAAACAGTCTCCACATCGGGCATCAGGCTGCGATTCATGCCCGCGAGCTGAAATTCATAGTCAAAGTCGGTCACGGCACGCAAGCCACGCACCATGGCTCTAGCCCCGCGAGCCACCACAAAATCACGCATCAGCCCATCAAAACTTTCTACCTGAACCCCAGGGTAGGGCCGCACCGCTTCGCGCGTCATCTCGATGCGCTCCGCCAATGAAAACATGGTTTTTTTATGATGCCCGGCAGCCACCGCCACAATCACATGCGCAAACAACTGCGCAGCCCGGCGCACCACGTCTTCATGGCCCAGGGTGATGGGATCAAAAGTGCCTGGGTAAACGGCGATCAGGTCATTGGCCATGGTCAAAAAAGTGCTCTGGTTGAGTTGCCAACATTATCCGCCCGCGACCAACTCAATGTGCTTGAGCAAATGCGCATGCACCATGCCGGCTTTGAGATGACGGTGCAATTGCAAACCCATCGGCTGGAGTTGTTCGTCTGTCCATTTGACCGGAGCTTCCAGGTAAATCCAGCCACGCCCGGACACCGCTTGGGATGCCGCCAAAACAGCCGTCTCAAACAAGTCAGACTCAAACGGCGGGTCCAGAAAAATCAGATCCAGACTGCCCGTCAGTGCATGGCGCAAGACCGATACCCCCTCCCCTCGGGTGACCTGAACCGCATCGGCTTTGAGCTGGGTTTGGACTCGCTTGAGTTGCGCCACCAACGCGGCATCCTGCTCCACCAACTGCACCTGCACCGCGCCACGCGAGGCCGCTTCAAATCCCAGCACGCCGGTGCCGGCGAACACATCCAGACAGCGCCAACCGGTCAGGTCTTGCCCGAGCCAGTTGAACAGGGTTTCCCGCACCCGATCCGGGGTGGGACGCAGGCCGGGTTTGTCGGCCACTTGCAGCTTGGTGCGCTTCCATTGGCCCCCGATGATGCGGATTTCATGGCTTTGTACCAACCTTGGTCGGGGTGGGCGTGGTTTGACGGGGGGGCGTTGGTTTTTCATTCGGCCAATCTTATCAATCCGTCGCCCCGGATCGGGTCGACGCTGCACCGCCCAACACCACGGTGGCCATGCGTTGTGGCTGCAACTTGCGCTGGAAAGCGGCGCGGATCTGCGCCGTGGTGAGTTTGTCCACCTGCTGCGTCCAGGTGTCGAGGTAATCCAGTGGCAACTGGTTCCAGGCCATGTTGGCCACGTTGTCGAGAAGTTTGCGGTTGCTGTCGATGCGCAAGGCAAAACCACCGATCAGGTTGGCTTTGGCGGCCTTAAGTTCGGCCTCGGTCGGGCCATCCGTCACAAAACGCGCCAGCACATCACGCGCCACTTGCAAGGCCTGATCGGCCTGGTCAGGCCGGGTTTGCAAGCCCACGGTGAACGCACCAGCATGCAGAGCCGGAAAAAAATAGCTGTACACGCTGTAGCTCAAGCCACGTTTTTCCCGCACCTCTTCGGTCAGGCGCGACACAAACCCACCACCGCCCAAGATGTAATTGCCCACCGTCAGCGCAAAGAAGTCAGGGTCATCCCGCTTGAAACCCGGTTGCCCCAGCAACACATGGGCCTGCGCTGAATCGAACACAATGCGCGACTCGCTGGCCTGTGTCAGCGGGCTAACTTCAGGCACAGGCGGCTGAAGCGGACAAGCCAGGGGCGGCACGACGGCGAGTCGAGACAGCAAGCTCGTCACCAACGCATCGGCCTGAGCCCGGCTCACCGCACCGACCACCGTCACCTTGGCACGACACGGCAACAGGCTTTGACGATGCCAGGCCGCCATGTGCGGCACGTCGATGCGCGCCAGCGACTCCTGCGTCATCTCATAGCCATAGGGGTGCGTGCCATACACCGCCTGATTGAAGGCCCGGCCCGCCAAGGTGGCGGGCCGGGTGTTGGCCTCACGAATCGAGGCCTGCATCGCCTCACGCTCGCGCTGCCAGACATCAGCCGGGAAAGCCGGCTGAGCCAACTGCCGCGCCGCCAGTTGCACCGCCTGGGCCAGCAAGTCCGGGTAGGTCAATGAGCGCAAGGCAAAACTCATGCGGTCACTGCTGGCATGTCCGCCAAAGCTGGCTCCCAGATCAGCCCAGGCTTCGCCCAAGGCGTTTTCGTCCATGGCAGGCTCAGCGGGCGAAGCTCCAGCTTGCACGCCTTTGGACATCATCGCCGCCGTGACACTGGCCAAGCCAGCAAGGTTTGCCGGATCACGGCGGCTACCGGCATCAAAGTCCAGTTGCACATCGACCATGGGGATGGCCGGGCTTTGCACCAGGAACACCTGCGCCCCGCTGGCTTGCGTCCACTGCTCGATAGGAAGCCCAGCCCATGCCAAATTTACAAGAAACAGGCTTGTAGCGCTTATAGATACTGCGCAAGCAGCTATAGTTTTAATAGTATTCATAAGAGATCTCAGTGGCGTGACCCGGCCATGGGTTTGCGGGCTTGACGGGTTTTATCCAGGGGTTGCGGCACCAGCTGTGCCACGGTGAGGGCGTCGTCGCCAAAATAGCGCTGCGCCACCGCCTGCACCTGCTCAGCCGTCACGCTGCGCAAGCGGGTAATCAACTGCGCCCCCGCATCCACACCCAGGCCTTGCGCCCACTGCGTGCCCAGCTCACGCGCCTGGTTGAACAACGAATCGAGCTTGTACACCTCCGACGCCACCCACTGGGTTTTGACCCGCGCCAGTTCAGCCGCAGTGATGCCGTCCCGCGCGATCCGTGCCACCTGGGCCTTCAACGCCTCCTCCACCTGCTGGGCGGTTTTGCCGGTGGCGGGCACGCCCATCAGCATGAACAACTGGGGGCCGCGGCCCCACAAGCCGTTGTAAGCACCGGCACTGTCGGCCACCCGATCCGGCCCTTGTGTCAAGGCGCGCTCCAGCCGCGAGCCGCTGTAACCATCGAGCACCGCCGCCAACACGGTGAGCGCCAGGGCATCCGTGTCATCCGGCGCATCCGCACGCAGCTGCAAGCTGGGCACCTTGTACGCCAGACTGACATGGGCTTGCTCGGCCGGGGCCTTGAAGGTCAGCCGCTTCAAACCGGCTTGCGCGGGTTCTTCGCGTGGCTTGCGCACCGGCACGGCTCGGGCCGGCAGGCTGCCGTAGTATTTTTCAGCCCAGGCCTTGACTTGGCCGACCTCCACATCGCCGGCCACCACCACGGCGGCATTGGCTGGTACATACCAGCGCTGGTAAAAATCACGGGCATCCTGCGCCGTCAGGGCCTGCAGATCACTCATCCAGCCGACAATCGGTCGGCGGTACGGAGACGCTACAAATACAGAAGCACTCAGCGCTTCACTCATCAGGGCCAGAGGGTTATCTTCTGTGCGCATGCGGCGCTCTTCCTTGACCACTTCCAGCTCTTTTTTAAACTCTTCATCGGGCCACTGATTGTGGGCAAAGCGATCCGCTTCGAGCCGCATCACGTCTTCCAGCCGGGCCGCCGGAATTTGCTGGTAATAACCGGTGTAGTCGCGGCTGGTGAAGGCGTTTTCGCGACCGCCGAGTGCCGCCACCCGGCGTGAAAACTCGCCCGCAGGCACTGTCGGTGTCCCTTTGAACATCATGTGCTCCAGCACATGGGCCACACCGGAGCTGCCATCGACCTCATCCATGGCCCCCACGCGCAGCCACAACATGTGCACCGCCGTGGGTGCACGCCGGTCGGGTTTGACGATCAGGGTCAGGCCATTGGACAAACTGAATTGCTCGGCGACGGCCGGAGCTGGCTGGGTTTCTGCGGCATGAAGGACGGTGGAAGCCGCAGCGGCGCAGACCAGGCCAAGGCCCGTAGCGCATCGAAAGAAAAATGAGGCGTTGTGTTTCATAGAATGCAGTGATACCACGAACCCACAAAATGTTCAGTTTTTTCAGAAAAAAATCCCCTGCCCCGGTCCAACCTACGGTTGCCGCAGCCCCTGCGCCGCAAACACAGCCCGAGATCCAGCAAGAACCGACCCCTGAGCGCTTGCCCGAGGCCGTGCCCGCCCCAACGCGCAGCTCCTGGATCGACAAGCTCAAAGCCGGTTTGCGCAAAACCGGTGCCAGCATTGCCACGGTCTTCACCGGCACGCAAATTGACGACGCGCTGTACGAAGACCTGGAAGCCGCCCTGCTGATGGCTGACACCGGTGTCAAAGCCACCGAGCACCTGTTGCAAGACCTGAAACGCCGCGTCAAAGACAGCAAAACCACCGATCCCGCTGCCGTCAAAGTCTTGCTGGTGGAATCCTTGACCAGCCTGCTCACACCGCTGCAAAAACCGCTGGTGATTGGCCGTTTCAAGCCCACGGTGATCATGGTCGCCGGGGTTAACGGTGCGGGCAAAACCACCTCCATTGGCAAGCTTACCCGCCATTTGGCCGCCTCCAACGCCAGCGTGCTGCTGGCCGCCGCCGACACCTTCCGGGCCGCAGCCCGCGAACAACTGAGCGTCTGGGCCGATCGCACGGCAGTAGACATCATCAGCCAGGATGGGGGTGACCCCGCAGCAGTGGCCTTTGATGCGGTCAGTGCCGGCAAGGCCCGTGGGCGTGACGTGGTGCTGGTCGACACCGCCGGGCGCTTGCCAACCCAGTTGCACCTGATGGAAGAGCTGAAAAAAATCAAGCGGGTGGTGCAAAAAACCGGCCCCAGCAGCGACAGTGCCCTCCCCGCAACCGGGACCGAGGCCAGCAGCCTGCCACCGCACGAGGTGCTTTTGGTGATTGACGGCAACACCGGTCAAAACGCGCTGACCCAGGTCAAAGCATTTGACGACGCACTCGGCCTGACCGGCCTGATCGTCACCAAACTGGACGGCACCGCCAAAGGTGGCGTGCTGGCAGCCATTGCCCGTGAGCGGCCCATTCCGGTGTACTTCATTGGTGTCGGCGAAAAGCTGGAAGACCTGGAAACCTTCAACGCACGGGAATTTGCCCAGGCGCTGCTGGCCTGAAACTCCAACCCCTATGCCACAACTCGTTGACCACCTCGCTGACCTGACCGCCCTGCGTGACCGGGATTCGCTCGATAGCGCACTGGTGTCCACCCTGTACGAATTGTTGCACCTCCCAAACATTGCCATTCACCGGCTGGTCGGACCGGTCAACAACGAGCGCTGGCTGAGTTGTGCGCAGATGCAGAACGGCCAGGCGCTGCGTCCTGCCCACCTGGCCTGGCAAGAGCTGGACGAACTGCCATTGGCTTGCGCATTTGCACAGCGCCAGCAGGTGCTGCAAAGCAACCAACCCGTGATTGCGGATCACCATGCCGGTGTCAGCGTATTCCCACTGGCATCCCCCAGTGCGGCCAATGGCGTGCTGGAACTTTGCAGCACAGAGCCGCTATCCCATGAAACGACCCGGCTGGTCAGTGGCGTGTTGCGCCTGTACCAAAATTTTCAGAATTTGCTGGACTACGGCGAACGTGATGCCCTCACCGAGCTGCTCAACCGAAAAACCTTTGACGGCGCGTTTCTGAAAGCCACCACAGCCAAACTGGATGGCCCGACACCGAGTGCAGATGACCGCAGGCACACCCAGGACAGCAGCAGCAACTGGCTGGCCATGATCGACATTGACCACTTCAAACGGGTCAATGACAATTTTGGCCACCTGATTGGCGACGAGGTGTTGCTGCTGCTTTCCCGCCTGATGCGAAACACCTTCCGCTTTCATGATCAGCTCTACCGGTTTGGTGGCGAAGAGTTTGTGGTGCTGATGCATTGCACCCAGGCCGGCCAGGCCGGTGCTGCGCTGGAGCGCTTGCGCAGCATCACCGAGCAACACAGCTTTCCACAAGTCGGTCGCATCACCATCAGCATCGGTTTCACAGAAATCCGCCAAGGCGACTCGCCCAGCGGGGCCTTTGAGCGCGCTGACAAAGCCGTCTACTACGCCAAGGAACATGGCCGCAACCAGGTCTGCGGCCACGAGGCCCTGGTCGCCCTTGGCCAACTCGCCGCTGAAGAATTGAACATCGGTGACATTGAAATTTTCTGACCCCGTCACCGGGTCATGTCACCCCTTGCACCCCATGGTTCACAACACCCCGACCAAGTCCTGGTCATCGCCCGTGCTGGGCATTGACTTTGGCACCTCCAACTCTGCCGCTGCGTTGATCGATGCCCAAGGGCAATTGCACCCGATTACCCTGGAGGGTACACGCACCTCCATGCCCACTGCGCTGTATTTTTCCAGCGAAACCGGGCAGTTGTCCTTTGGCAGCGCCGCCATGCAGCAGTATTTGACCGATGTACAAGACGGTGTCGGCGCTGGCCGCTTGATGCGGGCCATCAAAAGCCTGCTGGGCAGCGCCCTGATGGACGAGCAAACCGTGGTGAACGGGCAAAATTTGAGTTTTTTTGAGGTGGTGGTGCTGTTTTTGCGCGAACTCAAGCGCCGCGCCGAAGCCCAATTGGGCTTTCCCGTGTCTGCCGCCATGCTGGGGCGGCCGGTGCATTTTGTCGACGACAACCCCGAGCGCGACGCATTGGCCCAAGCCACGTTACAACGCGCTGCCCATGCCGCAGGGTTTACCCAAGTCGCCTTCGAGATGGAGCCAATTGCTGCCGCCTTTGACTTTGAGCGGCGCATTGGCTCCGACACCCGGGTGCTGGTGGTCGACATTGGTGGCGGCACCTCTGACTTCACCATGATCCAGTTGGTCGCCGGGTCGCCCCGCCGACAACACCGCCACCAGGACATCTTGGCCACCCGTGGCATCCATCTGGGCGGCACCGATTTTGACCGCTTGCTCGATTTAGCCTGCGTCATGCCCCTGCTGGGCTACGGACAACGCACCCCCAGTGGGCGCGAGTTGCCGAACCGCATCTTTTATGAACTCTCGACCTGGCATTTGGTCCACCACACCAGCAGCCGCAAAAGCCTGGCCGAAGCGCGTGATCTTTGGCACGACTACTCCGACCGGGCGCAACACCAGCGCCTGATGCATGTGCTGACCGAGCGTCTGGGGCATCAACTGCTGTCCATGGTAGAACTGGCCAAGATTGCCTGTTCCGAAAATCACAGCCACAGCGCCATCAATCTGGGCGAACTGAACCAAAGCGAGGCACTGGCCAAGGTGAGTGCTGTACTTGACCCCATCAACTTGCAACAGGTACTGTCCAAACCCCTGAGTGCCATCACCGACTGTGCCCGAGAATGTGTCGCTGCGTCCGGGCTACAACAGCCCGAAGTGATCTACCTGACCGGTGGCTCATCGGCCCTGAGCCCACTGGTAGATCAATTAAAAACCGCCTTTCCAAATGCCAACATGGTGCATGGTGACCGGTTTGGTGGGGTAGCCAACGGATTGGCCTGGGCCGCGCTTTGTGAAACCCCCAGTTGAGCTACGGCTTTGAAGAATATCTGCTGCGCAACCACGAATTCGATAAATTGAGCGTTTAACATTTGCCTTGTCCTCTACTGATACACCACCATGTCGTCTCTTACCCCCCAGGAAATCGTTGCCGAACTTGACAAACACATCGTTGGTCAACAACAAGCCAAACGTGCTGTAGCGATTGCGCTGCGCAACCGTTGGCGACGTCAGCAGGTCAGCGCCGACTTGCGTGCCGAGATCACGCCCAAAAACATTCTGATGATCGGCCCCACCGGGGTCGGCAAAACCGAAATTGCCCGCCGCCTGGCCCGCTTGGCCGATGCACCCTTCATCAAGGTCGAGGCCACCAAGTTCACCGAGGTCGGTTATGTCGGCAAAGATGTCGATGCCATCATTCGTGACCTGGCCGACATTGCCGTCAAACAAACCCGCCTGAGTGAAACCCAAAAAGTGCGCTCCCGCGCCGAAGATGCCGCTGAAACCCGGGTACTCGACATTTTGGTGCCGCTGCCCCGGCAAGAGTTTGGGGTCAACACACAAAACGAGCCCGAGAGCACTGCACGGCAGACCTTTCGCAAAAAACTGCGTGAAGGCCAACTCAATGACCGCGAGATTGAGCTGGATGTGGCCCAAAATGCGCCGCAGCTTGAAATCATGGGACCGGCCGGCATGGAGGAAATGACCGAACAATTGCGCGGCATGTTTGGCCAACTCAATCAATCCAAAAAACAAACCCGTAAGCTCAAGATTGCCGAGGCGCTGAAACTCCTGGTGGAAGAAGAAGCTGCCAAACTGGTGAATGAAGACGACATCAAAACCCAGGCGCTGCAGATGATGGAGCAAAACGGCATTGTCTTCATTGACGAAATTGACAAAGTCACCTCTCGCGCCGAGAGCAGCGGTGCCGAAGTGTCGCGCCAGGGCGTACAACGCGATTTGCTGCCCCTGGTCGAAGGCACCACCGTGTCCACCAAATACGGCATGGTCAAAACCGACCACATCCTGTTCATTGCCTCGGGGGCTTTCCACTTGAGCAAGCCCAGCGATTTGATTCCCGAGCTGCAAGGCCGCTTCCCGATCCGGGTTGAACTGCAATCCCTGTCGGTCGACGACTTTGTGGCCATCCTCACACAAACCACCGCCTCGCTGGTCAAGCAATACCAGGCGCTGTTGGCCACCGAGCAGGTCGTGATCGAATTTGCCAACGACGGCATCCAACGCCTGGCACAAATTGCCTTTGATGTGAATGAGCGCACCGAAAACATTGGCGCACGGCGACTCTCCACGGTGATGGAGCGTCTGTTGGATGATGTCAGCTTCAACGCCACCCAGCTGGCAGGTCAAACCGTTCAGGTTGATGCCAGCTATGTGGAGTCCCGTCTGGCCGAACTCAGCCAGAACGAAGATTTGAGCCGCTATATTCTCTGAAAAAATTCCTAAGGTGCAGCTTTAATAACGCCTGCTAAGTCCTTCATTTAGAACAACTTTTAATCTCACAAAGATTAACAAACGCTTCTAAGTCTTTGATTTCATTGTAAAAATTTGTTGCAAACCGGTTTGCGGAGTTTGGTTTTGCTGGTACAGTGCAAGAAAGTGCAATTTAGTGGTGAATTGTGCTTTTCCACCACCATTTTCCAGTTTTTCCATCCTCCAAAGGCTTGCAATCGTGTTTCAAGGGGCTTCCTCCATCAGTCTTGACGCAAAGGGACGGCTGTCAGTGCCGACCCGGCATCGTGACGTGTTGAGTGCCACCGCAGCGGGGCAGCTCACCATCACCAAGCACCCACACGGCTGTCTGATGATCTTCCCGCGCCCCGAATGGGAAAAATTCCGTGAACGTATTGCCGCCTTGCCGATGTCGGCCCAGTGGTGGAAGCGTATTTTTCTGGGCAACGCCATGGATGTGGAGCTCGACACGACCGGGCGCATCCTGATTTCGCCCGAGTTGCGTGAGGCCGCAGGCATCTCGAAAGAATCCGTACTCTTGGGCATGGGCAACTTCTTTGAGCTATGGGACAAAGCCACCTACACGGCGCAAGAAACCCAGGCCATGCAGGGTCAGATGCCCGATGTTTTCAAAGATTTCTCTTTCTGAAGGCCTGCGGTGCAATCTCCATGGACTCACACCACGGTTTTGTTAGGTGAAGCGGTTGACGCTTTGCTCGGCGCAGCAACGCCTGTATCAGACAGCGCAACCGGCCCGGTCTTTGTTGATGCCACGTTTGGCCGAGGCGGTCACAGCCGCTTGTTGCTCTCCAAGCTCTCCGCCCAGGCCCGCCTGATTGCCTTTGACAAAGACCCCGACGCGCTGGCCGAGGCCGCCACCATTCTTGACGAGCGGTTTTCCATTCGCCACCAGGGCTTTCGTCATTTAGGCGAATTGCCACCCGCCAGTGTGGCCGGAGTCTTGCTCGATCTGGGCATCAGTTCCCCACAGATCGACAACCCGGCGCGGGGTTTTAGTTTCAGATTTGAAGGCCCGCTGGACATGCGCATGGACACCACACGGGGCATGAGCGTGGCTGAATGGTTGGCCGATGCAGAAGTTGATTCCATAGCGGAGGTGATACGTGAATATGGCGAAGAACGGTTTGCTGGCCCCATTGCAAAGGCGATTGTTGCGCGCCGACAGACTCGGGGCCCCATTTCAACCACACCCTGCAACGCGCACATTTCAGGCTTTTCGGATTTTCATCAACGCCGAGCTTGAAGAGCTGCAACAGGCGCTAGACGCTAGCCTGAAAGTGCTGCAACCCGGTGGCCGCCTGGTGGTGATCAGCTTTCACTCGCTGGAAGACCGCATCGTCAAACAGTTCATCACCAAACACGCCAAAGAAGTGTTTGACCGCCGTGCGCCGTTTGCAGCCCCCCATGTGATGCAATTCAATGCCCTGGCACGGGTCAAGCCCAGCGCCACTGAAGTGGCCGCCAACCCGCGTGCGCGTAGCGCCATCATGCGGGTGGCTGAACGCACTGCTGCCGCCGCACCGGAGTTGCGCGGATGATGCGGCTCAATCTGGTGCTGTTGTTGGCGGTTGTCTTGAGCAGCCTGTATTTGGTCAACTTGCAATACGAATCACGTCGCCTGTATTCGGAGCTGGATCGGGCACAAGCCCAGGCCGGTCGCCTGAGCGCTCAAAGCGAACGCTTACAGGTTGAAAAGCGCGCCCAAGCCACTTCGGCACGGGTCGAGAATTTGGCCAAAACCAAACTGCAAATGCGTGCGGCCACACCAGCCATCACCACCTATGTGGCCAATCCACAAAATGCTGTGGCCTCACTCACCTTGGCCCAGACCGGCCATTCTGTCGCCTCCGCACCGGGGCGAGAACCATGAGCCGCAGCATCGCCTACACCTCCAGCCCCTTGCTGGCCAGCCCCACACCGGTCTGGCGCAGCAAATTTATTGTGGCCAGTATCGCCCTGGGATTTGCTGGCCTGGTAGGCCGCGCGGTCTACATCCAGGTGATCGAAAACGATTTTTTCCAGCGCCAGGGTGAGGTGCGGTTTGCCCGCACCCTGTCCTTGCCCGCCAACCGTGGCCGCATTCTGGACCGCAACGGGGTGATCCTGGCCTCCAGCATTCCGGTGCCGAGCATCTGGGCCATTCCTGAAGATGTGCCACGTGACCCGGAAAGCTTGAAAAAGCTGGCAGACCTGCTCGACATGCCATTGGCAGATCTGAACAAAAAACTTGAAAACGAAGACAAAACCTTTGTCTGGTTGCGCCGCCAGGTGGATGAATCGGTCGGCAAAGAGGTGTTGGCCCTGGGACTCAAAGGCATTTATGAGCGCAAAGAATACAAGCGCCAATACCCGGAGGGCGAGGCTGCGGCCCATGTGGTCGGCTTCACCAATGTGGAGGACAAAGGCCAGGAAGGCATGGAGCTGACCTTCAACCAGGACTTGGGCGGCCGTGCTGGCTCCCGGCGTGTCATCAAAGACCGCATGGGCCGGGTGGTGGAAGACCTGCGCGAGCAAATCGCCCCGGTCGATGGGCGCGACCTGCAACTCAGCATTGACAGCAAGGTGCAGTTTTTTGCCTACCAGACCCTGAAAAACGCGGTGCTGGAACACAAAGCCAAAGCCGGCAGCGTGGTGGTGCTGGATGTGAAAACCGGCGAGGTGCTGGCACTGGCCAACTACCCCAGCTATGTGCCAGACAAACGGCAAAACTTGAGCGGTGCGCAATTGCGCAACCGGGCGCTGACCGACACCTTTGAGCCGGGTTCGACCATGAAACCGTTTGTGATTGCGGCCGCACTCAACCAAGGCATGATCACCCCCGAGACCCCGATTCAAACCGCCCCCGGGCGCATGACCATTGGCAGCGCCACCATCACCGATTCACATGCCCACGGGGTACTCACCGTCAACGAGGTGATTCAGAAATCCAGCAACATCGGCACGGCCAAAATTGCCTTGCAAATGCCGCCCCACGAGATGTGGACGATGTACAGCCAGGTGGGGTTTGGCCAGAAGCCTGATCTGCCCTTTCCCGGTGCGGTGAGTGGTCGCCTGCGCCCCTACAAGAGCTGGCGTCCCATTGAACAGGCCACCATGAGCTACGGCTATGGCATTTCGGTCAGCCTGTTCCAGTTGGCGCACGCTTACACCATCTTTGGCCGCGATGGTGATCTGGTTCCGGTCAGTATGTTCAAGCTTGACCAGGCTACTGTGGGCACACCGGTGATTGAGGCCCGCCATGCCCATGCCGTGCGAAACATGTTGCACCTGGTCACCGGGCCGGGTGGCACGGCCCCCAAAGCCCAAACCATGGGTTACTCGGTGGGTGGCAAAACGGGTACGGCACACAAGGTTGAAGGGCGTGGTTACGCCGATAAAAAATACCGCGGCGTGTTCGCCGGTCTGGCCCCCATTGATGCCCCCCGCATCGCTGTAGCGGTGATGATTGATGAGCCCAGCAATGGCAAATATTTTGGCGGCGAAGTGGCCGCCCCGGTATTCAGCCAGACCGTGCAGCAAACCCTCAAGGTGCTGGGTGTCGCACCCGACATGACGGTGAAGCCGCAAATCGTCACCAAGCCGGTGGAGGAAAGCTTCTGATGCTTGATCTTCTGCACACCCCGGCGCAAGCGGTGGCCTGGTTACACGAGCGCATCACAGGAGTGATTCGCACCGACAGCCGCCAGGTGCGCCCTGGCGATGGGTTTCTGGCCTGGCCTGGCGCAGCAGTGGATGCCCGTGCCCATGTGGCTGCCGCATTGGCAGCCGGGGCCAGTGCCTGCCTGGTGGAACAGCGTGGCAGCGAGGCCTTTGCCTTCACCGATGCCCGCGTGGCAACCTACCCGAACTTGAAAAAAGACTGCGGCCCGATCTGCAGCGCCTGGTTTGCACAACCCAGTGCCCAGTTGGCGGTGCTGGCCGTCACCGGTACCAATGGCAAAACCTCCAGCACCTGGTGGCTCGCTCAGGCGCTCTCAAATTTGCAGCTTGTTGCGCCTATCCCATGCGGTGTTGTGGGCACTTTGGGCATTGGTATCCCGCCCCGGGTGATCAGCACCGGCCTGACCACCCCTGACCCGTTGGCCCTGCAAGCCGCCTTTGCCGGATTTGTCGCCCAAGGCCACCGGGCCTGCGCCATTGAGGCATCGTCCATTGGCCTTGAAGAACATCGCCTGGACGGCACGCAGATTCACACCGCCATCCTCACCAACCTGACGCAAGACCACCTGGACTACCACGGTGACATGGACCACTATGGTGCGGCCAAAACCCGGCTGTTCACCTGGCCAGGTTTGTGTGCCGCCGTGATCAATGTGGATGACACGTTTGGCTTGGCCCTGGCCAGCCAACTGACCCATACGCAACCGGCATTGGCGCTTTGGACGGTGTCGATGTCAGACAGCGCTGCGGCAAGTGCCCGCCTGCGGGCACAAGACATCCGTTATGAACCCCAGGGCGTGGCCTTTGATGTGGTCGAGGGCTCACAACGCCTGCCTCTGTCCACCCAACTGATTGGGGCTTACAACGTCAGCAACGTGCTGGGCGTGATTGCCGCCATGCGCAGCCTGAACGTGCCCCTTGAGGCAGCGGTCGAAGCCTGCCAGCATCTGACACCGGTGCCGGGCCGCATGGAATGTGTCAGCGCAGCCGGTCGCGCTCTGGTGGCGGTGGACTATGCCCACACCCCGGATGCCTTGGCCAAAGCCCTGGAGGCCCTCCAACCCCTGGCGCGGGCACGGGGTGGGCAACTCTGGTGTGTGTTTGGCTGCGGCGGTGACCGTGACACCCGCAAACGCCCGCTGATGGGTGCGGTAGCCGCAGCGCATGCCGACAAGGTGGTGGTCACCAGTGACAACCCGCGCAGCGAAGCCCCTGATGCCATCATCAGCCAGATTCTGTTGGGCTTGACCGGTCTGGCTGGGGTTCAGGTGGAGGCCGACCGGGCTCGCGCCATTGCGCAAACCCTGGCCCAGGCCACGGCCCAGGATGTCGTGTTGCTGGCGGGCAAGGGCCATGAGGATTACCAGGAAATCGCCGGGCAACGCCTGCACTTCTCGGATATCGAGCAGGTCAGGCACGCCATGGGCTTGCCCGGCACGCCACAGGAGGCCAGCGTATGAGCGCCATGATGACGATTGCGCAACTCAGCCCATGGCTGGCACAAGCCCAGCCGGTGAACCTGGATGCGAGCCAGGCCGAGGTGTTGATTCAGCGCGTGCACACCGACACTCGCAGCATTGAGCCTGGCGATTTGTTTGTCGCCTTGCAGGGTGAGCGTTTTGATGCCAATGATTTTCTGGCCGAGGCGCAACGCAAAGGGGCCGTCGCCGCCATCTGCCAGGGTGACACGGCGGCCGCCAAACTGGCCCAGGTCGGCTTAACCGGCTGGGTGGTGCCCGATGCCAAGCTGGCCCTGGCCCAACTGGCCACCCTGTGGCGCGCCCAATTCAGCTTGCCGCTGATCGCGGTGACCGGCTCCAACGGCAAAACCACCGTGACACAGATGATTGCCAGCATCCTGCGGGCCTGGCAGGGTGAGGCCAGCCTGGCCACCCAGGGCAATTTGAACAATGACATTGGTGTGCCGCTGACCCTGCTGCGCTTGCGCCCACAGCACCGGGTGGCGGTGGTCGAACTCGGCATGAACCACCCCGGCGAAATTGCCACTCTGGCCGCTATCACTCAGCCGACCGTGGCGCTGGTCAACAACGCCCAGCGCGAGCATCTGGAGTTCATGGGCTCGGTGGCCAGCGTGGCGCAAGAAAACGGCTCGGTGATTGATGCACTGCCGGCCGATGGCGTGGCTGTTTTCCCGCTGGATGACGCTTACAGCGCCCTGTGGGCCAATGCCACCGGCCCCCGCCCTCAACTGAGTTTTGCCACCGATACCGCCAGCCACCCGGATCTGAGTGTCGCTCAGGCGCTATGGACTGACGCAGCCTGGCAAGTCAGCGCCAGCACCCCCGCCGGGGCCTTGCGCTACACCTTGCACATTGCCGGAGCTCACAACGTCAAGAATTCCTTGGCCGCAGCGGCCTGCGCCCTGGCCGCAGGTGTGCCTTTGTCGGCCATTGCCGCCGGTCTGCAAGCGTTTGAGCCGGTGAAAGGCCGCTCACGGGCACGGCGGGTCATGCTCGGCGAGCGAGCCCTCACCCTGGTCGACGACAGCTACAACGCCAACCCCGACTCGGTGCGTGCCGCCATTGAGGTGCTGGCCGCCCTGCCCGCGCCACGCCTGCTGGTGTTGGGCGACATGGGCGAAGTCGGCAACCAAGGCCCTGAATTTCACCACGAGGCCTTGCAGCTGGCCGTGCAAAAGAATATAGAAAAAGTGCTTGTAACCGGCACTGCATGTGCGCAAGCCGCTATGAATATTGATGGCATTGAAGTGCATCCAGAAATGGCTGATTTACAAGCCGCCGTGCTGGCGGCACTGCCGGGCAGCACCAGCGTGCTGGTCAAAGGCTCGCGCTTCATGAAGATGGAACGGGTGGTGGATGCCATCTGTGCCGCTGCTGACATGGCTCAAAAGGAACCCGCCGCATGTTGATCTGGTTGACCCAATGGCTACAAAGCGTCTACCCCGACTGGGGTTTTCTGCGCGTGTTTCAGTACCAGACCTTTCGCGCCGTGATGGCCGCCATGACGGCGCTGCTGATGGGGCTGGCCGCCGGCCCCTACGTGATTCGCCGCCTGACCGAGCTCAAAATTGGCCAGCCGATTCGCGGCTACGGCATGGACAGCCACCACGTCAAGAGCGGCACACCCACCATGGGCGGGGTGCTGATTCTGCTGTGCATCGCCACCTCCACCCTACTGTGGTTTGACTGGAGCAACCGCTTTGTCTGGATTGTGCTGCTGGTGACCCTGGGCTTTGGTGCGATTGGCTGGTCGGACGACTGGCGCAAGGTGGTCAACAAAGACCCCGAGGGCATGCCCTCGAAAGAGAAATACCTGTGGCAATCGCTGATTGGCCTGGTGGCGGCGCTCTACCTGGTGTTTTCCATCTCGGAGAACACCAACTACCGCGTGCTGGAGCTGTTTTTCACCTGGATTCAATCCGGTTTTGACATGAGCCTGCCTCCCAAGGCCGGGCTGATGGTGCCGTTTTTCAAGGAAATCAGCTACCCGCTGGGTGTGCTGGGCTTTGTGCTGCTGACTTACCTGGTGATCGTCGGCTCCAGCAATGCGGTGAATCTGACCGACGGGCTCGATGGCCTGGCCATCATGCCGGTGGTGATGGTCGGGGCCTGTCTGGGCGTGTTTGCCTATGTGACTGGCAATGTGGTGTTTGCCCGTTACCTGTTTCTGCCGCACATTCCAGGGGCCGGTGAGCTGATGATTTTTTGCGCAGCCATGGCCGGGGCCGGGCTGGCCTTTCTGTGGTTCAACACCCACCCGGCGCAGGTGTTCATGGGCGACGTGGGCGCATTGGCGCTCGGCGGCGCATTGGGCACGATTGCGGTGATCGTGCGGCAAGAAATTGTGCTGGCCATCATGGGCGGTGTGTTTGTGGCCGAAGCCCTGTCGGTGATGCTGCAGGTGACTTACTTCAAATACACCAAAAAACGCTTCGGGCAAGGTCGGCGCATTTTGAAAATGGCCCCGCTGCACCACCATTTTGAGAAAACCGGCTGGAAAGAAACCCAGGTGGTGGTGCGTTTCTGGATCATCACCATGCTGCTGTGCCTGGTCGGCTTGAGCACCCTGAAGCTGAGGTAACTGTGAGTACCGGCAACGAACACCCCACCCCCATGGCTGAGCCTGTGCCCGAGGCGCAGGCTGCGCCGGTGCACCCGCTGCATCACGGTGGCCGACACCCGCAGTGTCCCACCGCAGCTCGCCACCTTGCAGCACGACCTGCCCGGCGCACACTTTGTCGGTGGGCCGTTGACTGCAGCCCTGGTGCAAGGCACGGAGATTCGCGCGGTGTTCAAAAGCCCGGGCTTGAGCCCACTTGAGGTCGCTCCCGTTTTTGAAGCTGCTCACGCAATAGGCATAAGCACCGCAGGCGAATTAGGCTTATTTTCTGAGGCTCTGGCACAGCTCAAGGCCGAACGCGCTTATGCCCCCAAGGTCTTGGCCATCACCGGTACCAACGGCAAAACCACCGTGACCTCCCTCACCGGGCAACTGGTGGAACGCGCCGGCAAAAGCGTGGCGGTGGCCGGCAACATTGGCCCCACGCTGCTCGACACCCTGACCGAAAAGCTAGAGGCCGATGCGCTACCCGAAGTCTGGGTGCTGGAGTTGTCCAGCTTCCAGCTCGATGGTGAAAAAAGCTTTGAGCCCAGCGCCGCCACCGTGCTGAACGTCACGCAAGATCATCTGGACTGGCATGGCTCCATGGCCGCCTATGCCCAGGCCAAAACCGCCGTGTTTGGCCACAACGGCCTGATGATCCTGAACAGAGAAGACGCGCTGGTGATGGCCATGTTGCCTCCGCCCGTCAAGGTCAAATTACAAAAGCCCCAGCAGCGCCCCTCCATCACCTTTGGCGGCAATATGCCGCAACGCCCAGGCGACTTTGGCATTGAAGTGCTCAACGGCATGACCTGGCTGGTGCGTGCCCTGGAGGCCGATGAAACCCTGAAACAACGCAAGGGTGAAGCGCCTGAGATTCACATCCAGCGCCTGATGCCGGCCGATGCGCTGCGCATCCGGGGCCGCCACAACGCCATCAATGCCTTGGCGGCACTGGCCTTGGCCAGTTGCGCCGGTTGTGCGCTGGCTCCCATGCTCTACGGCTTGCGCGAATACCGGGGTGAACCCCACCGCGTGCAACCAGTGGGCACGGTCAACGGTGTGGAATTTTTTGACGACAGCAAGGGCACCAATGTCGGAGCCACCGTGGCCGCATTACAAGGCCTGGGCGCAGACCGCAAGGTGGTGGTGATTCTGGGCGGTGAAGGCAAGGACCAAGACTTCAGCCCGCTGGCCGACCCGGTGAACCAGTTTGTGCGTGCGGTGGTGCTGATCGGGCGTGATGCGCCACTGATCCGTGCCGCCTTGAACCAGACCGATGTGCCCATGCTGGATGCCAGCAGCATGCCAGATGCCGTGGCTCAGGCCAACGCCCAGGCCCAGGCCGGTGATGCGGTGCTGATGTCACCGGCCTGCGCCAGTTTTGACATGTTCAAGCACTACGAGCACCGCGCCCAGGTGTTTGTGCAAGCGGTACAAGACCTGGCCACCGATGCCGGGGTGGTGCTGGAGTCCGGCGCATGAACCCGATGGCAACCCGTCTTTTCGACTGGCTGGCTCGGCTCAAACCAGCCCAGGCCGATGGCAGTGACATCTTGCCGGTACGGCTGGGGGCCAGTCGCCTGACCGCCACTCCAGCGGCCCCCGCCCGTGCGCAAGACTTTGACCAGCCCCTGGTCTGGGTCACCGTGGCGCTGTTGCTGTGGGGGCTGGTGATGGTCTATTCAGCCTCGATTGCCCTGCCGGAAAACCCGCGTTTTGCCCAATACACCCACAGCTATTTTTTGATCCGCCATGCCATGTGGCTGCTGATTGCCGTGGCCGGGGCCTTGCTGGCCTACCAGGTGCCCTTGGCCGTGTGGGAGAAATCGGCCCGCCCCCTGTTTGTGCTGTCGCTGATCATGCTGGCGCTGGTGCTGGTGCCCCATGTGGGCAAGGTGGTGTATGGCGCACGGCGCTGGATCAGCCTGGGGCCTTTGAGTTTCCAGCCGTCTGAGCTGGCGAAATTCACCATCCTGCTCTATGCGGCCGACTACATGGTGCGCAAGATGGACGACAAGGAGCGTTTTTTCCGCGCCGTCTGGCCGATGGGGGCGGCCACGGCCGTGGTCGGGGTGCTGTTGCTGGCCGAGCCCGACATGGGGGCCTTCATGGTGATTGCGGTGATTGCCATGGGCATTTTGTTCCTGGGCGGCGTGAATGCCCGCATGTTCTTTTTGATTGCGCTGGTGCTGATTGGCGCGTTTGCCGCCATGATTGCCTCCAGCCCCTGGCGGCGTGAGCGCATTTTTGCCTACCTGGATCCCTGGAGCGAAACCAATGCCCTGGCCAAGGGCTACCAATTGACCCACTCGCTGATTGCCATTGGGCGTGGCGAGATTTTTGGCGTGGGTCTGGGCGGCAGTGTGGAAAAACTCAACTGGCTGCCCGAGGCGCACACCGACTTTCTGCTGGCGGTGATTGGCGAAGAGTTTGGCCTGGTCGGGGTGATGCTGGTGATTGGCCTGTTTTTCTGGCTGGTGCGGCGCATGATGGACATTGGCCGCCAGGCGATTGCGCTGGATCGTGTGTTTGCCGGCCTGGTGGCCCAAGGTGTGGCGGTCTGGATGGGCTTTCAGGCCTTCATCAACATGGGGGTGAACCTGGGCGCACTGCCGACCAAAGGCCTGACCCTGCCGCTGATGAGTTACGGCGGCTCGGCCATTCTGATCAATCTGGCCGCCATCGCGGTGGTGCTGCGTATTGACAAAGAGAACCGGATCATGATGCACGGGGGCCGCGTATGAGCGCCGGGAAATGTGCACTGATCATGGCGGGCGGCACAGGTGGCCATATTTTTCCTGGCCTGGCCGTGGCCCAGGCGCTGCGTGAACGGGGCTGGCGGGTGTATTGGTTTGGCGGCACGGGCACACCTGAGCAACCCAGCATGGAAAGTCAGTTGGTGCCCGCGCAAGGTTTTGCGTTTGAATCCATCTCTTTTGGCGGTGTGCGTGGCAAAGGCTTGAGCACCCTGGCTCTGTTGCCGCTACGCCTGCTCAACGCCTTTTGGCAAAGCCTGCAGGTGGTGCGCCGGGTTCAGCCTGACGTGGTGCTGGGCCTGGGCGGTTACATCAGCTTTCCGGGTGGCATGATGAGTGTGCTGCTGGGCAAGCCGCTGATCCTGCACGAGCAAAACTCGGTAGCCGGGCTAGCCAACAAGCTGCTGGCCGGTGTGGCTGATCTGGTGTTCACCGCCTTCCCCGACGTGATCAAGAATGCCCAATGGGTTGGCAACCCCTTGCGCACAGCGTTCCTGAACCAGCCCGCACCGGCACAGCGGTTTGCCGACCGCAGCGGCCCCCTGAGATTGCTGGTGGTCGGTGGCAGCCTGGGAGCCAAGGCGCTCAACGACGTGGTTCCGCAAGCACTGGCGCTTTTGCCCGCAGACCAACGCCCGATCGTGATCCACCAAAGTGGCACCAAACAGATTGAAGCCTTGCGTGCCAACTATGCCGCAGCCGGAGTGCAGGCGACGCTGACCCCGTTCATCGACGACACCGCACAAGCCTTTGCCGATGCCGATCTGGTGCTCTGCCGCGCCGGGGCCAGCACCGTGACCGAACTGGCTGCGGTGGGAGCCGCCGCGCTGTTGGTGCCCTTCCCCGCTGCGGTGGACGACCACCAGACCACCAACGCCCGCTTTCTGGTCGATGCCGGGGCTGCCTGGCTGATGCCGCAAAACCAGCTCAACCCTGCGGCACTCGCCGACACGCTATCAAACATGGAGCGCCTTACGCTTTTGAATAAAGCGCTAGAGGCCAAAAAGCTTCAAAAAATTGAGGCAACGGATGTCATCGTGACGGCTTGTGAGGAGTTGGTGAAATGACGCACTGCTTGACCATCCCATGGACATCCGCCCCCCGTGGTTGGAACCTGACCCCAGTGAAAGAACCCCTGAGCCCATGAAACACGCCATCAAACACATCCACTTTGTCGGCATCGGTGGTGTCGGCATGTCTGGCATTGCCGAGATTTTGTTCAACCTGAACTACACCATTTCCGGCTCCGATCAGGCTGACAGCGCCACCTTGCAGCGCCTGGCCAGTCTGGGTATTCGCACCTGCATTGGCCATGCGGCAGAGCACATCCAAGGGGCCGATGCGGTGGTCACCTCTACCGCCGTGCAGGCTGACAACCCGGAAGTCGTCGCGGCCCGGCACAACCGCATTCCGGTGGTACCGCGGGCTCTGATGCTGGCCGAGCTGATGCGCCTGAAAAACGGCATTGCGATTGCCGGTACCCACGGCAAAACCACCACCACCAGCCTGGTGGCCAGCGTGCTGGCCGAGGCCGGTCTCGATCCGACCTTTGTGATTGGCGGGCGTTTGAACAGCGCCGGGGCCAATGCCCGCCTGGGCAAGGGTGATCACATCGTGGTGGAAGCCGATGAGTCCGATGCCTCGTTTTTGAACCTGCTGCCGGTGATGGCGGTGGTGACCAACATCGATGCCGACCACATGGAAACCTATGGTCACGACTTTGAGCGACTCAAAAAAGCCTTTGTCGATTTCCTGCACCGCATGCCGTTTTACGGTACCGCCATTTTGTGTACCGACGACCCGGCAGTGCGGGCCATCGTGCCACAAGTCACCTGCCCGATCACCAGCTATGGCTTTGACGAAGGGGCCGAGGTAAGAGCGGTGAATGTGCAGCCGGTGGGCGGTCAAATGCACTTTACCGTGCAGCGGCGCAATGGTGTGGTGATGCCCGACCTGGAGGTGGTGCTGAACCTGCCTGGTCGGCACAACGTACTCAACGCCCTGTCGGCCATTGCCGTG
>VIKI01000056.1:0-427 GCA_008080595.1 Comamonadaceae bacterium | reverse complement strand
GGTGGAAATGGCCGCCACGCTGGCGGCGGCTCGCGGGGCATTCCCCGGCCGTCGTCTGGTGCTGGCGTTTCAGCCGCACCGCTACACCCGGACCCGGGATTGTTTTGACGACTTTGTCAAAGTCATCGCCCAGGCCGATGCGGTGCTGTTGTCCGAAGTCTATGCCGCCGGTGAGCCACCGATCGTGGCTGCCGATGGCCGCAGTCTGGCGCGTGCCCTGCGCGTGGCCGGGCGCATTGAGCCGGTGTTTGTAGACAGCATTGCCGCCATGCCGCAAGCCATTCTCGACACGGCCAAAGACGGCGATGTGGTGCTGTGTATGGGGGCGGGCTCGATTGGCGCGGTCAGTGCCAAGGTCGTAGAACTCAGTAGCTCACTACAAATTTCAGAGCTACCTGCGCAATAAGGACAAAGGCCATGAGTGAAT
>VIKI01000294.1 GCA_008080595.1 Comamonadaceae bacterium | reverse complement strand
TCAACCTGATGTCCCATCGCTACCATGCGGAATGGGGAATGCCGCTGGACAGGGTGAGCCCGCAGAACCGGATGGCAGTAAACCTTGCCAACCTGGTCAAGGTCAACATCATTCGGTACAACGACACGCTGGTGTCCTTCGGTGAATTCGTCGACCGCATGAAGAACGAACTGGGGGCGACGGTCTCATGAGCATGATCCACGGCATGATCTGTCTCGATGGCCGCCCCACAGATAGCGCATCCTTGCGGCCGATGCTGGATGCGGGCCAAGCCGCCTGCCCAGACGGAGCGCAGGCATGGTTGGGAAACAGCGCAGCGCTAGGCCTTGGCCTGCTGCGGACCCTGCCCCAAGTGCGAACCGCACCGGGGCCGGTGCGTGACCCCCACTCTGGCCTGGTGATTGTTGCCGATGTCCGCATCGACAACCGCCCAGAGTTGTGGGGCAAGCTGGGCCTGCGCACAGGGGCCAGCTTGAGCGATGCCGAACTCATCCTTCAGGCCTATCTGAAATGGGGCGAAGGGTGTGTTGAACACTTGATTGGCGACTTTGCCTTTGCCATTTGGGACGAGGTGCAACGCAAATTGTTTTGTGCCCGCGACATCTTTGGCATCAACCCCTTTTACTATGTCAGCTTGCCGGGCAGTTTCATTTTTTCCAGCAACCTCACCGCCTTGCTCGCACTTGAAGAAATCCCGCGTGAACTGGATGAAAACAGCATCGCCGATCTGCTTGCCGGGCTTTCGCATGGAGCCGATGTCATTCTGTATCGCGGCATTCTGGCCCTACCTCCAGCCCATTGCCTGACCGTTGGCAAAAAAGGTATCTCCTTGCGGAAATACTGGTCCCCCCCCACCCACAATGTCATTCGCTTTGCGCGAGACGAGGACTATGTCCAAGCCTACCGCCAGCTTCTTGATGAAGCAGTCGCCTGCCGCCTTGAAACAGATGGGCCAGTGTCTGGCATGCTGAGTGGTGGGCTCGACTCCGGGGCCATCGCCGTCATCGCCGCCAAAATGCTGGCCGCCCAAGGCCGCAACTACACCAGCTACTCCTTTGTCCTCCAGGCGGGGCACAAGACCCACGAGCGTGATGAAAGGGAATTGATTGAATTGGTGCACGCTATCCAAGGCATCCAGGGTCATTTCATCACCACACAAGACTTTCCCGGTCGGGCGGCCGACTTGTACCGTGATGCGGGTGAGTATGCTTATCTCGGAAGCAGCGCCCACCTGGCCGCCTTGTTTGCGCAACTGCACAACGCCAATGCTAGAGTGCTGCTGGATGGCTATGGTGGCGACCAATGTGCCACCATTGGGACTGACATCCCTTTGCAGGAATTCCTGGATGGCTTTCATGTCATGCAGCTTGCAGAATATGTTGCTGCGTCCGCCCGTTTTCATGGCCAACCCAGGCTGCGGCGCTTGCTGGGCATGCTGCGGCAGCACTTCAGAAAAACTGGCGTACTGGATGCCGATGAACTTGTTTTGGAGCGTTCGGTCTTGTCGCCGCCATTCCAGCAGCGCATCGGTATCCGTGAGAGGGCGCGGAAAAGTGAGCGGCTCCAGCCCATAAAGGGGCGCTGCCTGCGAGACATCATGATCGACAGACTGCATCAGGTCGCAGGCCAGCACGCTCAAGCCCTGTTTTCAGGCAATCAGGTGGAAAGACGCTATCCCTTTTTAGATCAACGGCTGGTCGAATTCAGCCTGGGCGTACCTGCACGCCAGCACAACCATGACATGAACCGCAGGCTTGTCCGAAGAGCGATGGCAGGTGCCATGCCTGATCAAATCCGGCTGCGCCATGACAAGGGGGTGACCAATACACCCGGGGCACTCTCGTTCCTGAATGAAAACCGTGACTTCTATCTCCAGGCCATTGATGCTGTGCGGGCTAACGATGACAGCGCCGTGTTCATTGATATCCCCAAACTGCACAAGCGCTTTGCACAGGCGCTGCCGCAAGCGCTGACGGGTGTCGGCACGGGCGACTTCATGCCTGGCCCGACGCTAAGAGCATTCAACATGCTGCTGTTTCTACAGGGGAGGCGAGCACATCCCCCCAACTGACACCTACCCCGTAGGAGCGGCGGCAGCCGCGAACCCCCGCTTATTTTTTCAAACCAACTTCGTAGATTGAACACCATGAACCACAACCCACCTACCCACACAGAGCCAGAAGCACCCGCAGTACAAGCAGTGCACCTCACATCCCGCTTGCCCTACGAAGCCCCTGAACTGAAGATCTACAACACCTCGGTTATCACATTGGGCGGCCTCAACCCTAAAGGTGCGGATAAGCTTGGCGCTCTCACAAGTTATGCGGTGAGTTGACCATGCTTTCATGCCCCCATACCAACCTACTCGTTTGGGAATCTCCATGTCCAGCAATGTTGTTAACCTAAGCACACACCTGAAGGACTTCACTTTGCCTGGCGCAAAGTTCTCAGTCTCTGCCCGCAAAGTCAGCCCCTATCTCTCGATGGAGGACTACCTGAAGTTGTATTACCCGTATGTAGACCCGGCGCGCATCGACAGTGTGTTTGGGTTTGTGCTCCAGCCGTCCCC
>VIKI01000055.1:12630-19919 GCA_008080595.1 Comamonadaceae bacterium | reverse complement strand
CGTATTGCATTCGTGCCAAACAACTGCTCAAAGCCCGTGGCGTGGCGCAGATTGAAGAGATTCGCATCGATCTGAACCCGGCCGAGCGCGATCAGATGATGGCCGCCACCCAGCGCCGCACCGTACCGCAAATCTTCATTGGCAGCACCCATGTGGGTGGCTGTGATGATTTGGTGGCACTTGATGCGCAGGGTGGTTTGCTGCCCTTGCTGCAAGCCGCCTGAACCAGGACTTACGCAAAACCGCCCCAGCGTCGTTGCTCCTCCTTGCCGTACGTCTTCAGTACTGTCTGCGTCGGAGCGTCTAGCTGGGCCAATTTTGCGTAAGTCCCATAAACAATTTTTCCATTTTTTTAACTGAAAGACCTCCATGGCTGAAAACCAAGACCCCATTTTCCAAATCCAACGTGTTTACCTCAAAGAGTCTTCACTGGAGCAACCGAATTCACCGGCCATCCTGCTCGAACAAGAGCAACCCACTGTAGACATCCAGCTGAGTGTCAACGCCGCGCCTGTGGCCGAAGGGATCTTTGAAGTGGTGGTCACGGCCACGGTACAGACCAAAATCAAGGAAAAGACCGTGTTTCTGGTGGAAGCCAGCCAGGCCGGCATTTTTGAAATCCGCAACCTGCCGCCAGAGCAAATGGGCCCGATCATGGGTATTGCTTGCCCGCAAATCGTCTACCCCTACCTGCGCGGCAATGTGGCTGACCTGATCCAGCGCGCTGGCTTCCCGCCGGTGCACCTGTCTGAAATCAATTTCCAGGCAATGTACGAGCAGCAACAGCAAGCCGCCCAGGCAGAACCCACTCTGCCTCAGTAAATCAAGGCATTTTGTACTCTAGAGCGCATGAATAGTGCGTAAGCAGCTATGAAAATCATTGTGCTCGGAGCAGGTGCCTGGGGCACTGCACTGGCCGTCAGTGCCCAGCGCGGCGGACATCAGGTGACCCTTTGGGCGCGTGATGCGGCGCTGGTGCAGCAGCTTCAAACGCAGCGTGAAAACCTGCGTTATCTGCCCGGAGTCGGTTTACCCGCTGACCTGGGCTACAGTGCCGCCCCGGTGGATCCGGTCTGGGTGGCGCAAGCCGATTTGCTGGTGATTGCCACACCGATGGCAGCGTTGCGCCAGATGTTGAGCGCTGTGGCCACTTGCCGTGCCCCGGTGGCCTGGTTGTGCAAAGGCTTTGAGGCCTCAAATTCTGAAGGTTTTGGCCTTCTAGCCCATGAAATACAAGCGCAAGTAGCTCCTGATTTGAGAGCTGGTGTGCTCAGTGGCCCGAGTTTTGCGCAAGAGGTTGCAGCGGGTCAACCGACCGCTTTGGTGGCCGCCAGTGGGCATGCCAGCGTGCGCTCAGCGCTGGTGGCGGCCTTTCACAGCCCGACGCTGCGGGTCTACGCCAATGAGGACATCGTGGGCGTGGAAGTGGGCGGGGCGGTGAAAAACGTGCTGGCCATTGCCACCGGTTTGTGTGACGGATTACATTTGGGCCTGAACGCCCGTGCCGCCCTGATCACCCGGGGCTTGGCTGAAATGACCCGGCTTGGAGTCGCCCTGGGCGCACAGGCCACCACCTTCATGGGTTTGAGTGGTTTGGGCGATTTGGTGCTGACCGCCACCGGAGACCTGTCGCGTAATCGGCAAGTCGGTTTGGCACTGGCACAGGGGCAAAGCCTGAGCCAGGCCACGGCCGCTTTAGGCCATGTGGCCGAAGGGGTGTACAGCGCCCGCACGGTGGTGCAACGCGCCGCCCAGCTGGGCGTTGAGATGCCGATTGCCCAAGCCGTGGTGGCGCTGCTGGATGGCCAACTGACTCCGGCCCAAGCAGTGGCCGCCTTGATGGGGCGCGAACCGGCCCAGGAGCAGACGGCTGTCGCTACTGCAAGCTGAATTTTTAAGCCATTGGAGCTTTTGACATGACTGCACATTCTGATTTTTCCCCCGCATTCGTGGCCGAACTGGCCCGTGCCGATGTCGAGCGGGCCCTGCTGGAAGATGTCGGTGCGGCCGATCTGACCGCCGGTCTGGTGGATCCGCAGACCCGTGCCACCGCCCGTGTGCTGGCGCGTGAAGCGGCCGTGATTTGTGGCAAGCCCTGGGTGCAGGCCACACTGCAAGCCCTTGACCCGACGGCGCAGATCACCTGGCATGTGCCCGAAGGCCACCGCTGCAAAGCCGATCAAGTGGTGTTTGAAGTCCATGGCCAGGCCCGTGCCTTGCTGACGGCGGAGCGCACCGCACTGAATTTTTTGCAACTGCTCAGTGCCGTGGCCAGCAAAACCAGTGACTTTGTCCAAGCGGTGCGCGATGTGCCCGGAGCCAGAGCGCGGATTGTCGACACCCGCAAAACCTTGCCCGGCCTGCGGCTGGCACAAAAATACGCGGTGCTCACCGGCGGCGGCACCAATCACCGTCTGGGTTTGTATGACGCGGTGCTGATCAAGGAAAACCACATTGCCGCCGCCGGGGGTGTCACCGCCGTGCTGAAACAGGCCGCCCAAGTGGCCCCGCAAGCCAAATTTGTTGAAATTGAAATTGAAACCCAGGAGCAGCTCAGCGAGGCGCTGGAAGCCGGGGCCGACATGGTGCTGCTGGACAACATGAGTCTGGCGCAACTGTATGAAGCGGTGCGCCTGAACGCCGGGCGCGCCATTCTGGAGGTGTCTGGCGGGGTCAATCTGTCCACGGTGCAGGCGATTGCCGCCACGGGCGTGGATCGGATCTCGATCGGTGCCTTGACCAAAGACGTGAAAGCCATTGATTTTTCAATGCGTTTTATGCCTGATGCGCTTGATAAATAAGCGTAAACAGCTCTTAAATGTATAGCGAGGAAGAGGCATGGCAAACACCTTGAAAGAAGTTGACTACGAGCAGCCAGAAGCTGCCGGTGACGGCGGCGTGTGTGCCACCCGCCATGCCTGGGCGCGGGTGCCGGTCGAACCCGGCCCGGCCGAACGGCTGGCTTTAAAAGACCGGATTCGCCGACTGCTGAAAGAAAAAAATGCGGTCATGGTGTCGCACTACTACGTGCACCCAGACCTGCAGGATCTGGCCGAAGAAACCGGCGGGCTGGTCAGTGATTCGCTGGAAATGGCGCGTTTTGGTCGGGATCACGCCGCCCAAACCCTGGTGGTCTCAGGCGTGCGCTTCATGGGTGAAACCGCCAAGATTTTGTCGCCCGAAAAGCGCGTGCTGATGCCCGACCTGGATGCCACCTGCTCACTCGATCTGGGCTGCCCAGTCGATGAGTTCAGCGCCTTTTGTGATGCCCACCCGGATCGCACCGTGGTGGTCTACGCCAACACCAGTGCCGCCGTCAAAGCCAGGGCCGACTGGCTGGTCACCTCCAGTTGCGCGTTGGAGATTGTCCAAGCCCTGAAAGACAAGGGCCACAAAATTCTGTGGGCCCCAGACCGGCACTTGGGCGGCTACATCCAGCGCGAAACTGGGGCCGACATGCTGATGTGGAACGGCTCCTGCATCGTGCACGACGAATTCAAGGCTTTTGAGCTTGAAGGCCTGATGCGCGAACACCCGCAGGCCAAGGTGCTGGTGCACCCCGAGTCCCCGGCCCATGTGGTGGCGCTGGCCGATGCGGTGGGTTCCACTTCAGCCATTCTGAAAGCCGCGCGGGAGATGGATGCCCAGGAATTCATCGTCGCCACCGACAACGGCATGATGCACAAACTGCGCAGCCTGAACCCCGGCAAGGTGTTTCTGGAAGCCCCAACCGCAGGCAACAGCGCCACCTGTAAAAGCTGCGCCCATTGCCCCTGGATGGCCATGAACGGTTTGGCCGACGTGGCCCGGGTGCTGGAAACCGGAGTCAATGAGGTGTGGGTTGACCCCGCCTTGATTCCCCGCGCCCGCCAGCCGATTGACCGCATGCTGGCCTTCACCGCCGCCCTCAAAGGCGGCCATGATGCGGGCAGCCTGGTACCGCAGATCGGCGCGGCGTAGCCGGGCGTTCTCAGCGCCCGCGCATGAACAGCGCATCCAGTTCACGCAAGCTCATTTGCCGCCAGGTCGGGCGGCCATGGTTGCATTGATCGGAGCGCTCGGTGGCTTCCATCTGGCGCAGCAAGGCGTTCATTTCTTCCAGACTCAGGCGGCGGTTGGCTCGCACCGCGCCGTGGCAGGCCATGGTGCCGAGCAGCTCGTTGTGGGCGCGGGCAATCACCGTGCTGGCCTCGTGCTGGCCCAGTTCGGCCAGCACACTGCGGGCCAGTTCCACCGCATCGCCTTGCGCCAAAGTGCTTGGCACGGCGCGTACTGCCAGGGTTTTGCCTGAGAAGGGCGTGATGTCCAGGCCCAGCAGTTGCAGTGTGGCGGTGTGGGCTTCGGCAGTGGCCACTTCCAGCGGTGTGGCGGCAAAGGTGGCGGGAATCAGCAGCGGCTGGCTGGGCAGGGCGCTTGCCGCCGCCCCGTTGGTTGGGGCCTGGGTGGCGGCCCATTGGGTTTTGAGCCGTTCGTAAACAATACGTTCGTGCGCTGCGTGCATGTCCACCAGCACCAGGCCCTGGGCGTTTTCCGCCAGGATGTAGATGCCTTTGAGCTGGCCGATGGCCCGGCCCAGCGGCCAGTCGCCTTCGGGCAGTGGGGCTTCTGGCCGGGTTGGTGCAGGCGCTGGTTGAACCTCCGGTACAGGTACGCTGGCCCAGCTTGGTGGCGGGGGGCTGCTGTCACTCACCGGGGGCTGGCTGATCTGCCAGAGGGCACCCAGATCACTCACCCGGTGGCCCACGGGTGCTTCAAAATGCATAGCTGCTTGCGCATAGCTTGTCTGCGCTAGAGGCTTGTTTTGCTCATAAACATGAGGGGCTTCGGTGTGGAGCGGGCGTTCGCTGGTCAGCGGCATCTGGCTGGGCTGTTGGGGAGCTTGCCCGGCACGCGGTGCAGCCAGCGCGGCTTCCACCGCGTGGCGTACCGCTTGATGTACCTCACGGCTGTCGCGAAAGCGCACCTCGATTTTGGTCGGGTGCACGTTCACGTCGACCCGCGTCGGGTCAATCTCGACATACAGCGCATAGACCGGCTGGCGCTGGCCGTGTAACACGTCTTCGTAGGCGCTACGGCCAGCGTGGGTGATGACCTTGTCGCGCACAAAGCGGCCATTCACATAGCAAAACTGCTGGTCGGAGCGGGCGCGGGCGGCATCCGGGATACCGGCGCGGCCCCAGACCTTGATGACCGGGGCGTAATCAGGCCGACCGGGTGCGGCGCTGGTGGAGAAATCGACCCAGACCGAGCGTTCGACAAACTCGCTGCCCAGCACGTCGGCCAGGCGCTGCTCCAGCGCCGGTAAGCTGTTGCGCTCACCACAGCGCCGCCATTGCTCAACCAGCTTACCGTCGGCCCAGATGGCAAAGCCCACGTCGGGCCGGGCCAGCGCGTGGCGGCGCACGGCTTCCACGCAATGGGCTTGCTCGGTGGCATCGGTTTTCAGGAACTTGCGCCGCGCCGGGGTGGAGAAAAACAGCTCTTTGACCTCGACCGTGGTGCCCAGGGCGCGGGCCACGGGTTTCAGCTCACCGGTCTGGCCTTCCAGAAGATAGGCATGATTTTGGCCTGTAGCCCTTGATAACAATGCGCAATCAGCAATCGAATTGATAGCTGCCAGGGCCTCGCCCCGAAAACCCATGGTGGCCACCGATTCCAGATCCGTCAGGCTGCCAATCTTGCTGGTGGCGTGGCGTTTGAGGGCAATCGGCAGCTCATCAGGCAGGATGCCGCAGCCGTCGTCTTCCACACTGATCAGGCGCACGCCCCCGGCCATCAAGCGCACAGTAATCTGGCTGGCCCCGGAGTCAAGCGCGTTGTCGACCAGTTCGCGCACCACCGAGGCTGGGCGCTCCACCACTTCGCCAGCGGCGATCTGGCTGATCAGCTCGTCGGGTAATTCACGGATCGGGCGGCGGGCTGGGGTGGGTTCACTCATGGTCTAAAGTTTCAAGCAAGGGAGCAGGTTGGGTCGGGTCAAGCGGGGCTGGCAATTCTTCCACATCACGCAATTTGCGCTGGATGGCCCGGGTGCGCACGCCGACTTCGTTGAATTTGGCGGCGGCGCTGTCGATGGATTTTTTGGTGGCTTCGACAATCTCGCCAAATTTGTTGAATTCGTTTTTCACCGAGCCCAGCAGGCTCCAGACTTCCGACGAGCGTCTTTCAATCGCCAGCGTCTTGAAGCCCATTTGCAAGCTGTTGAGCATGGCGGCCAGGTTGGCCGGGCCGGTGATCATGACGCGGCAGTCGTTCTGAATCGCCTCGACCAGGCCAGGGCGGCGGATCACCTCGGCAAACAGGCCTTCGGTGGGCAGGTACAGAATGGCAAAGTCGGTGGTGTGGGGCGGCGACACGTATTTGCTGACAATTTTTTTGGCCTCCAGCTTCATCGAGGTCTCAAACGCATTGCCAGCCTGGGCGATGGCCCCTTTGTCGGCGGCATCGTAGGCATCCATCAGGCGCTGGTAGTGTTCGACCGGGTATTTGGAGTCAATTGGCAGCCAGACCGGGTGTTCATCCTGTTTGCCGGGCAGGCGAATGGCAAATTCCACCAGCTCGTTGCTGCCGGGCACGGTTTTGACGTTTTTGCCGTACTGATCCATGGTCAACACGTTCTCGATGATGGCGCCCAACTGCATTTCGCCCCAGGTGCCACGGGATTTGACGTTGGTCATGACCCGCTTCAGGTCGCCGACGCTGGCGCACCTGCTCCAGCCGTTCGCTGACCAGTTTGAACGACTCCCCCAGGCGCTGCTCCAGCGTGGCATGGAGTTTTTCATCGACCGTGCGGCGCATTTCTTCCAGCTTGGTAGTGTTGTCCTGCTGAATCGCGGCCAGCCGTTCGTTGAGCGCCACGCGCAGTTGCTCGGCGCTTTGCTGGCTGCCTTGCACCAGGCCGCTGAGCTGGGTGCTGATGTCGGTTTTGAGGGAATCCAGTGTGTGGCGGCTGGTGTTGCTCACCGATTCCAGGCGCTGTTCCAGTTTGCCCTCAAAGCCCTGAAAAGCCGCGAGCAATTCGGTGCGGCCATGGCGCGATTCGGCCACGGTTTGGGTCAGTTTGTCGTCAGTGGCCTGGGTCAAACCGCGCATCTGCTGCGCCATGACATCGAGTGCGCCCTCCTGTTTGGCCACGGCTTGCAGCGTGGCACGCGCCGAGTTCTCCAGCGCGTCGAGGCGCAGCAGCAGCTCTGCCGGGGCTTGTGGCTTGCGCAGAAGTGCCACGAGTTGCAGCACGATGAGCAGAACCACTGCGGCGGCGATCAGGGTGAGAAAGGGGTCTGGCATGG
>VIKI01000055.1:0-12614 GCA_008080595.1 Comamonadaceae bacterium | reverse complement strand
GGGCGTTTGGGCTTGGGGATTTTAGGGGGTGAGGGCAGAAGAACCCAGGTCAGCCAATAACGCCTGATGGGGGACGAACTTTATATAAGAAATAGACCTCTAGCGCTTGATTGTAAAGCGCAAGCAGCTATTCATTTTGTAGTGTTTCGAGCTCAAAACCAACCACGCTGCGGCTGGCTTTGCTGAATTCCACGCCAATCAGATGGATCGGTTGCTGCGCTGCCAAGTATTTGTTGGCGTAGCCCTTGGCTTTGATTTGTGCCAGTGCCTGGCCTTGCGGGCTGAGTTCGACCACTTTGAACTCAAACAGGTAAATGTGGCCGTTGAAGCGCACCGCCATGTCCAGCCTGCCAGCGTTGCTGCTGTCTTCGGTGGTGATTTCCAGGCCCAGTGCGGCAAAGTGGCTGTAGAACACGCTGGCGTAATAGCCTTCGTACTGCGCAATCGGGCTGTTGCTGAACCACTCAAAGGGAATGCTGGCAAAAAACGCGGTGAACAGGGTGTGCATGCCCTCGAAGTCGTTGGCCAGCAGCAGGCGGTAAAGTTTGCCAATTTGCGGGCCAGGCACAAACGGGTCGCCGCTCAAGGCCTGCAGCAAGCTGTCATTCAGGCTGGCTTGCACCTCGTAGTTGGGGTATTTCAGGGTGAATTCTTGTCTGCCGGGAATGCTCCAGACGCTGTCAAGGGTCAGGTACCCGGCCTGGAACAGCAGCGCCTCAGAGCTGATGTGCTCGACATCAAAGGCGGACAGCAGAGTCTCAGCCGCCACCAGGCTGCCCAATGCGGGGGTGAAGATGTGGCGCTGGGTCAGCAGGTCAATCAAAAACTTGGGCGTGCCGGTTTCAAACCAGAAGGGTTTGAATTGGCGTTCCCGAAACAGCAGCAGCAGGTCAAACGGGTTGTAAACCGGTGTGCCCAGCCAGTTGTAGCCGTTGTACCAGCGTTTGATCTCAGCGCGGTCCAGACCAACCAGCTCCGGGGCAAAGACACTGTCTACGTCGGCATCGGTGTAGCCGCAAAGGGCGGAGTAAGCCTCTGAAACGGTAATGTCGCGTAGATTGTTCAGCCCCGAAAACAGGTTGACTTTGCTGAACTTGCTGACCCCCGTGAGCATGACAAACCTGATGTGCGCGTCCGATGCCTTGAGCACCGCATACAGGTTGCGCAGTGCATCACGCATGTCACGCGCCTCATCCGGGCGGCTGATGCTGTCCAGAATCGGTTTGTCGTATTCGTCAATCAACACCACCACACGTTGACCGGTGGCGGCATGGGTTTCAGAAATCAGCTCTGACAAGATGCCGGCCAGGCTTTGGTTGACACAGCTGACCCCCAGGCGCTTTTGTTCCTGGGCCAGAATTTCGCGCACGCGCTGATCCAGCCCCGCCACACCACCGCGCACGCCTTCGGTAAAGCTGATGCGGATCACCGGGTAGTGCTTGCTCCAGTCCCATTTGTCATGGCAATACAAACCGGTAAACAGCGCCTGATTGCCTGCAAAAAGTTCGGCAATGGTGTCGATCAGCAAGCTTTTGCCAAAACGGCGCGGGCGGCTCAGAAAGTAGTGCGAACCTTCGGTGATGAGCTGCAAAATCAGCTGGGTTTTGTCAACGTAGTAGCAGTCATCTTCGCGAATTTTGGCGAAAGTCTGAATGCCGATGGGCAATTGTTTGCGGGTCATGGGGCGGGCTCCTGGCTGCGGTGCTTTGGGGGTAAGTACCCGAGCCATGAACTATAGAGCCAATCAAATGATTGCGGTTAGACAATCAGTAAGACCGAGGGGCAGCTTTGTGTTGCCCCGAACCTTCTGAAGTGGGGGCAACATTTTTCCTCAAATCAAACCCGTAGCAGAAGCCAGCAGGTAGCCGATCACACAAGAGGTGCTCACCCCAATCAGGCCCGGCAGGATGAAGCTGTGGTTGATCACATACTTGCCAATGTGCGTGGTGCCCGAGCGGTCAAACTGGATGGCAGCCAGGTCGCTGGGGTAGGTGGGCAGGATGTAGTAGCCATAAGAGGCGGCTGCAAAAGCCACGATGTAGCCGGGTGGCACACCAATGGCCAGACCCACGGGCACCATGGCGCTGACTGCGGCGGCCTGCGAGTTGACCAGCTTGGACACCAGCAGCAAGGCAATCGCATAAGTCCAGGGTTGGGTTTTCACCAGCTCGGTTAACGCGGCTTTCAGGGCGGGCAGGTTGGCTTCAAACACGGTGTCGGCCATCCAGGCGATACCAAACACGGCCACCACGGCAATCATGCCGGCGCGGAACACTTCAGTTTTGCCGATGGTGGAGGGGTCGGTTTTGGTGAACAAAATGATCAGTGCGCCAGCCAGCAACATGAACATCTGGATGTTCAGCACCATTGACAAGGGCTTGCCATTGATCAGCGGACGCAAGCTTGGGTAGGCCCCCATGATGGCGACCACGGCGATGGCTCCGATGAAAATCCACATCGCTGTCCATTGGCTGCGGGACAAGGTTTTGTCCATCAGTGTCACGCTGTCACCATAAATGATCTCGCGTTGCACCGGGTCGGCAATACGTTGCTGGAATTCTTCGTCCTTGTCCAGATCTTTGCCACGGAACCAGCTGAAGATGCCAATCATCAGCACGCCTGCCAAAGTGGATGGGATGGTGATCGACAGCACCTGAACAAAGTCAATCACATGCTCACCCACTGGTGCTTTGGCCAAAAAGGCCACCAGCGCGACGACAGCCACCGACACCGGGCTGGCCAGAATGCCCATCTGGCTGGAAATAGATGCCGCTGCCATTGGCCGCTCAGGGCGGATGTTGTTCTTGATGGCAATGTCGTAAATGATCGGCAGCATGGTGTAGACCACGTGGCCCGTGCCGCACAGAATGGTCAGGAAGCAGGTGGTGAACGGGGCCAGGATCGAGACATACCGGGGGTTGCGGCGCAGCAGCTTTTCAGCGCCTTTCAGCAGCACTTCAAGCCCGCCCGAGGCTTGCAGCGTGGCCGATGCGGCGACCACCGCGATGATGGTCAGCATCACGTCCACCGGCGGCTTGCCAGGGGGTAGTTTGAAGACAAAGGTCATGATGACGATGCCGATACCGCCCAACAGACCCAGGGCGACACCGCCTTTTCTCGCACCGTAAAACAGGCATACCAGGATAACAATCAGTTGCAGAACAATGTCCATGTCAAACTCCTTCTAAGTGGCTTTGACTGTATCGGTGTGCACAGAAAACCTCAATACCGGGGGGCGCGAATTGATTGATGCAAATCAATCGATGCCTTTTTTCGTTTAATTTTTCTTTAAGTTTTCATGCGGCATTACCGTGGATAATCCGCGCCCATGGATCTCATCACGACGCTTTTTGACTTTATTCTTCACGTAGACAAACACTTGGAGGTGTTCGTTCAATCCTATGGCGCCTGGGTGTATGCCTTGCTGTTTTTGATCATTTTTGTCGAAACCGGCGTGGTGGTGATGCCGTTTTTGCCAGGTGATTCATTGCTTTTTGTGGTGGGAGCGATGTGTGGTGTCGGGCTGATGAGCTACCCGGTTTCAGTGGGCTTGCTGCTGGCGGCAGCCATTTTGGGCAACCAGTCCAACTACACCATTGGCCATTACTTTGGCCCCAAGGTGTTTCAGTGGGAGGATTCGCGCTGGTTCAATAAGAAGGCGTTTGACCAGGCCCATGCGTTTTACGAAAAATACGGTGGGATCACCATTGTGGCGGCGCGGTTCATGCCGTTTTTGCGCACCTTTGCACCGTTTGTGGCCGGTGTGGCGCAAATGACGCGCAGCCGGTTCAGCTTTTATGACGTGTTCGGTGGCACCTTGTGGGTGGGGGGCATCGTCACCGTCGGTTATTTCTTCGGCAATATCCCGTGGGTGAAGATGCACCTGGACAAAATCATCTGGGCGATGATTCTGATTCCAGGTTTGGTGGTGCTGTTTGGGGCCTGGAAAAGCCGCAAGAAGTCCGCTTAATTCTTATTGCGCGACCCAGCCCCCGTCCATGTTCCAGGCCACGCCGCGCACATTGTTGCCTGCGGGTGAGCAGAAGAACACCGCCAGTGCGCCGAGTTCCTCCGGGGTGGTGAATTGCATGGACGGCTCTTTTTCGCCGAGCAGCAGCTTCTTGGCATCGTCATTGCTCAAGCCCAGTGCCGCAGCCTTGGCATCCACCTGTTTTTGTACCAGCGGTGTCAGCACCCAGCCCGGGCAAATCGCATTGCAGGTGACACCGGTTGTGGCGTTCTCCAGTGCGGTTACTTTGGTCAAACCGACTACGCCATGTTTGGCCGCCACATAGGCCGATTTTTCTGCTGAAGCCACCAGTCCGTGTACTGAGGCCACATTGATGATGCGACCCCAGCCAGCAGCCTGCATCGCGGGCAAAGCCAGCCGGGTGGCGTGAAACGCGCTGCTCAGGTTGATGGCGATGATGGCATCCCAGCGCTCTGGGGGGAAGTTTTCAACCCGTGCCACATGTTGAATACCGGCGTTGTTGACCAGAATGTCAACCCGGCCAAACTGCTCGGCTGCGTAGGCGATCATGGCTTCAATTTCGGCGGGTTTGCTCATGTCGGCACCGTGGTAGGCCACGCGCGCACCGAGTGCGGCCACTTCGGCCTTGGGGCCGTCTGCGTCACCAAAACCATTGAGCACGATGTTGGCCCCCTGGGCGGCCAAAGCCTTGGCAATACCAAGGCCAATGCCGCTGGTGGAGCCGGTGACAAGTGCTGTTTTACCTTTGAGCATGAGTGTGTTCCTTAAGAAATAAATAAATGAAACATCCGGCTGTGCGAAAGCCTTGGACTAAGTTTGAATTAGGATGCTGCCATGCGCCTGACACAGGTCAGCTGACCACAATGCCCACTTCATTATCCAGCCTCTATTTTGATTGTTTGCTTGACCATGATTGAACCGACGCTCGAATTTGTCCATTGTCATGATCCACAGGGTGGTCATCACATGGCTTATTGGCAGTGGGGGCAGCCTGACAGTGCCCACGTGGTGCTGTGTGTGCATGGCCTGACGCGACAGGGGCGTGACTTTGATGTGTTGGCCCAAGCTTTGTGCCAGCGTGCAGCAGCCCTTGGCCACAGCCTTCGGGTGGTTTGCCCGGATGTGGCGGGTCGGGGTCAAAGTGACTGGCTCAAAGACCCGGCGCTCTACCAATTGCCCACTTACGCCGCCGATATGTGGGCACTGTTGCAGCAGCTCAACGCCAGCACGGTGGACTGGTTGGGCACCAGCATGGGGGGCTTGATTGGCATGTTGGTCGCCAGCTTGCCCCAAGCACCGGCCTTTGCCAAAGTGCGCCGACTGGTTCTGAACGATGTCGGCCCGGCGCTTGAATGGCAGGCTTTGCAACGGATTGGCCAGTATCTTGGCCAAACCGGTGTGTTTGAGTCTGAGCAACAGGCAGCGGCGGCCCTGTGGGCTGTTTCCCGCAGTTTTGGCCCGCACACGCCTGAGCAGTGGCTGGCGCTGACCCGTCCCATGCTGAAATCTCTGGGGGACGGCAGTGGTCGCCTCACCTTGCATTACGACCCAGCCCTGGCCGAACCGTTCAAAGCCATCACGCCAGAGTCTGCCGCACAAGGCGAGGCCTTTCTGTGGCAGGCCTATGACCAGATCACCGCCCAGACCCTGCTGGTTCGTGGCGCTGAATCGGATTTGTTGTCGCACCAGACAGCACTGGCCATGACCCAGCGCGGCCCCCAAGCCCGTTTGATTGAATTTGCGGGAGTGGGGCATGCGCCGACTTTTGTGGCTGACCCTCAGGTTCAGGCATTGGTGTCATTTTTGTTGGATGAAAGTATGAACCTAGATTCCTCAGTTGACCGCTCACTTGTGCCAGTAAGTGCCTATGAACATTGACTTTTTAAGCGTTGATCGTCTTCACCTTTTGGGTGACACCGCTACACACCCGATTGAGCCGCCAGGAACGCGCCTGGGGGCGTTGCTCCTCCTCGAGGGCAGGAGCCTTCCGCGTCGTCGCGCCTACCCAGACGCGCTCCTGACAGCCCACTCGGGCGCGTCCAACTGAGGAATCTAGGTTGAATCTGTCCTGATGAAGAGTCTCTATATCGCCAACCCGACCAATGGTCAAAGTTCTGCATCTGAAAAGCCCATCCTGCCTGTGATGGCGGCCACGGCGAACAGCTTGCCGGAGCAAGCCAATGCATTGGTGCGTGCGCGCGCCTTTGCTGAGCCCCTGCTGGCCTCTGAAAAGCTGGACACCGGTGAAAACATCCTGGCCCACGCGGATGCCGTGGCCGACATTTTGCGTGGCATTGGGGGTTCTGAGGCGATGCAAGCCGCAGGCTACCTGGTGTATGCCTGTGACCACCTGAACAAACCGCAAGAGGTGATTGCCAAAGCCTTTGGTGACAACTTCGCAGCGCTGGCCTTGGAGACCACCAAGCTGGTGCGGGTGCAGCGTCACGCCCGTCAAACACGGTTGGTGGGTGAGGCCCCCAGCAACGCCTTGGCCCAGACCGCAGCGGTTCAGACGGAAAACGTGCGCAAAATGTTGCTGGCATTTTCTCGTGATCTGCGGGTGGTGATGTTGCGTTTGGCATCCCGCCTTCAAACCCTGCGGTTTTTTGCCGCAACCAAGTTGCCCGTGCCAGGTGGGCTGGCTGCCGAAGCCTTGCACGTGTTTGCCCCGTTGGCCAACCGCCTGGGGATTTGGGAACTGAAGTGGGAGATGGAAGACCTGGCTTTCCGCTTTCTGGAGCCTGATACCTACAAGCAGGTGGCCAAACTGCTGGATGAGAAGCGGGTCGAACGCGAAGTCTCGGTCGAGCGCATGCGGGCTCAGCTTGAACATGATTTGAATGCCCATGGCATTCCCGCCAAGGTTTCGGGCCGGCCCAAGCACATTTACAGCATTGTGAAAAAAATGCGTGGCAAATCTCTGGGGTTTGAGCAGGTGTTTGACGTGCGCGCCATGCGTGTGGTGGTGTCGAATGTGCCGGACTGCTACGGCGCATTGAGCTGGGTGCACAGCCACTTCAATGCCATCGCCGAAGAGTTTGACGACTACATTGCCAAACCCAAAGTCAACGGCTACCAGTCCTTGCACACTGTGGTGCGGGATGCCAACGGACAACCCACCGAGATCCAAATCCGCACCCAGGACATGCATGAGCATGCTGAAAACGGCGTGGCTGCGCACTGGGCCTACAAAGAAGCGGGTGCCAAAGGCTATGCCGGTGTATCAGCCAGCGGTGACTATGACAACAAAATTGCGGTGCTGCGCCAGTTGTTGGCCTGGCAACGTGACCTCTCCAGCAGCCCGACCCAGCCGGTGCTGGATGACAACATCTACGTGCTCACGCCCGATGCCGCCATCATTGAATTGCCCCAGGGGGCGACAGCGGTGGACTTTGCCTACAGCGTGCACACCAGCCTGGGCCACCGTTGCCGGGGTGCGCGGCTCGACGGTGTCATGGTGCCGCTGCAAACCCCGCTGAAAAACGGTCAAACGGTGGAAATCACCACCGTCAAAGAGGGCGGGCCATCGCGTGACTGGCTGAACCCGGAGCTCGGTTATCTGGTCAGCCACCGCGCCAAAACCAAGGTGCGGGCCTGGTTCAACGCGCAGGCGCTGGCCGAGACCACCGCCAAGGGCCGTGAGGCGGTGGAAAAACTGCTGCAACGCGAAGGCAAAACCGCCATCAAACTGGAAGACCTGGCCACCCAGCTCGGCTTTGGCTCGGCCGATGCCTTGTTTGAATCGGTAGGCAAAGACGAATTTTCCCTGCGCAGCATTGAACAACTGCTGCGGCCCAACGAGCCCGCCCAGTTTGATGCCGATGCGCCGCTGATCCGCAAACCCCGCAGTGGCGACAACCCCAGCAAGGGCGGCTTGCTGGTGGTGGGGGTGGACTCCCTCATGACCCAAATGGCCAAGTGCTGCAAGCCTGCGCCACCGGATGCCATTGTGGGTTTTGTCACCCGTGGCAAAGGGGTCAGCGTGCACCGTGCCGACTGCAGCAATCTGGCCGAGATGATTGCCAAAAACGGTGAACGCCTGGTCGATGTCGAGTGGGGCTTGAGCCAGGCCAGCCATGGCTCGGTCTACCCGGTGGATGTGGCGGTGCAGGCGCAAGACCGCACCGGCTTGCTGCGCGACATTTCCGAAGTCTTCACCAAAGAAAAAATGAACGTGATCGGCGTGCAAACCCAGTCCATCAAAGGCACAGCCTGGATGACTTTTACCGTCGAGGTAGCCGACTCTGGCCGCCTGCACAAGGTGCTAGGCCTTGTGGCTGAGCTGCCTGGTGTGAAATCCGCACGTCGCAAGTAAAAACAGCCTCTAGCCCAGGTACAACAAGCGCAAGCAGCTCTACATTTCATAGTCAATATTTTTCCACGCCCGTATGACCCACACCTTCCTCTGGCACGACTACGAGACCTTCGGAATCAACACCCGGCGTGCCCGTCCGGCCCAGTTTGCCGCCATCCGCACCGATGCCGACTTGAACCCCATCGGTGAGCCGATCATGCTGTACTGCCAGCCCGCCAACGACTTTTTGCCCGAGCCGCAGTCCTGCTTGATCACCGGCATCACCCCGCAGGAATGCCTGGAAAAAGGCCTGCCCGAGCACCAGTTTGCGGATCAGATCGAGCAGGCCCTGGCCTGGCCCGGCACGGTGGGCGTGGGCTACAACACCATCCGGTTCGATGACGAAATCACCCGCTTCATGTTCTGGCGCAACCTGATCGACCCCTATGCACGCGAGTGGCAAAACGACTGTGGCCGCTGGGACTTGCTGGACGTGGTGCGCACCGCCTACGCCCTGCGCCCCGAAGGCATCCAGTGGCCAGTGAATGCCGAGGGCAAACCCAGCTTCAAACTCACCGACCTGACTGCCGCCAACGGCCTGGCACATGAGTCCGCCCACGATGCCTTGAGCGACGTACAGGCCACCATCGCCCTGGCCCGGCTGATCAAAACCGCGCAGCCCAAGCTGTTTGACTTCTGCTTTGGCCTGCACAAAAAAGACCGCGTGCTGGCCGAGCTGGGTTTGCCCGCCACCCTGAACAACGCCAAACCGTTTGTCCACATCTCCGGCATGTTCGCGCCCGAGCGCGGCTGTGTCGCCCTGATGTGGCCGCTGGCCATGCACCCCGGCAACAAAAACGAGCTGCTGGCCTGGGACTTGGCTTTTGACCCGAGCGAATTGGCCAGCCTGAACGCCGAGCAAATCCGCCTGCGCCTGTTCAGCAAAAGCGCTGACTTGCCACAAGGCATGAGCCGCTTGCCGGTCAAGTCGGTGCACCTGAACAAGTCGCCCATGGTGATGAGCAACCTGAAAGTGCTCAGCCCGGCCATGGCCGAGCGTTGGGGCGTGGATGTGGCCGCGCAACTGCGCTATGCCGAGATCGCGCGTGACCTGCCTGACATGAGTCAGATCTGGGCCGAAGTCTTCAAGCGCGAAGCGGTTGGCCCGGTCGATGTCGATGAAGACTTGTACGGTGGTTTTGTCGGCAACGCCGACCGTCGCCGTTTGAACGACTTGCGCCAGCGCACCCCGCAAGAGCTGGCCACCGCCCGGCCTGCATTCGAGGACGCACGCCTGGGTGAATTGTTGTGGCGCTACCGGGCCCGCAACTTCCCCGCCAGCCTGAGCGCAGAAGAGGTGCAGCGCTGGGAAACCCACCGCACCACACAGCTGTATGAAGGCGGCGGTGGCCGCTTGACCATCGACCAGTTCTTTGAAGAAGTCGACAAACTGGCGGAAACCGCAGACGAGCGCGGCGAAGCCATTCTGGGGGCGTTGGTGGACTATGTGGAGATGATGGCCCCGGAGCCGGAATAGGTGTGAGTTCAGACTTCCTGATCCGGCATCGGCAACAGCTTGATTTTCAGGAATTGACAGTGGCGCTTGTAGGAGCGGCGGAAGCCGCGATTCGCGCCTACCGACGCTCCTACAACGCCCGGATAACCAGACACTTGACGTAGCGGACACCCGCAGCAGCACGGTGCAGCTTGGTTTTATATGAGGAACTGGCCTCTGCCGCTTGTTCTATAAGCGCAAGCAGCTATTGGGTTGTAGCATTTTGTAGTTTGCTTGAGCGCGGGTGCAAGAGCCAGGTTGGCCACAGGAACGAGGGGTCGCTGTGAGCAATGGGCTGATCAGCTGGGGGCACGCTGTCAAAGGGCTGGCGGGGGCTGTGTTGTACAGCCGCGAACACCAAGCACTGCATGGCTTCAAAAGTTGGTCATTCTGGCTTCAAAGTGGTTCGGTTTTGCGCGCACGCAGGATGGCTTGCCAACAGATTTGGGCTGGTGTCCCGTTATGATCTGATGTCATCAACGGGGAAAGGCTTTCAATCCCCTATCGCCACCGTCTACACAGGCGGTTCAGTCCAACATGGTTTATCTGCCGCGGGAGGTGACATGGGTTTTTTGAGATCACACAAGTTTCAAGGAACAGCCGGATACGTGACTCGTATGTCCGGTGGTGTGAGAGGGAGGGGTCGTGAGGTTTCTTCCTATCTCGATTAGGTATCACAATGCTCGCCTCCGACGAATGCGCAGACGACTTCTTAAATGCAGTGCTGCTCAAGACGAGTGAAACAGCATTTCTATTCGGTGCCGGCGCGTCAATGCCGGTTCCAACCCGAATCCCAACTGTGTTTACCTTCTATGATCGGCTTATGCACATTGCGGAAATTAGGGCCGAGATAGTGGCAGTCCTGTGGGAAAAGATTCGAACAATTCGCCCCCAACCTAGGTTCGAGGTCTTCATAAATCAGTTTCAACAAATTGATACTGCGCTTAAATTTGCTGACATCTTTAGCGTCCAATCCTTTAATTCAATTCATGCATTCATCTCTAGAGCCATAAATCGCGGCGCTGTAGGGATAACAACTAATTTCGATGAATGCGTTGAGCAATCTGGCCTTGGAGAAGAATTGGTCGTTGCATATGATGGAAGAGATCTTGCTGGACCGGACAATCGATCCGCCCTGTACAAGCCCCACGGTACGATCTCACTCAATAGGCAACACCTTGTAGTAACTGACGAAGCATTGTCAAGAACAAACAATGGGTTTGCTTTGCTTCCCAATTGGCGGGCGACATTACTTAACGCAATAAATGGAAGGACGCTTGTTGTTATTGGCTATTCTGGGTCAGATGACTTTGACATTACGCCGATACTAGCGTCATCCAATCCAGAACGTGTCATATGGATACAGCATGACAGAAGCAAGGTTGCCCATGGCAACGGCGATGGTATTTGCGAGCGAATACGGGAAGCACTAGTTGGGAAGCAAGTCGTGGCTATCAAGGGGGACTTTGAAGACTTCGTTCACAGGCTCCATGGAACATGGAGAAGCACAGACGAGAATGCAATTCTGTTAGATGACATTCTTAGCTCAATTGTAAATTCGCCTGATAAGAAGTCGGCCGTTGAGAGTCTTTTGCTGAGGCACTTTTGCTGTTACGAAGAATTGCTTGCTACCTCGTCAAGCTGTCCAGTTCGTACAAATACAAAAGACCACGCCTACGCTCTATTCAAGCTATCTCGCTATAGGGAGTGTGTCGAATACGGACGGAACGTTAGGCCCGATGATTTAGAGTCATCCGATGATTGGCATTTCATTAACTATTACGTTACATCAAGCCTCATATTGATGGGACGGTATCTTGAGGCTTCGAATAGAGTTCAAATTGAAGATCTAACTCCAGCCAGAATTGCCAACTTCCGACTCTTATGTGAATGGCGCAATCTTTTTGCTTCAGCAAAATATGTTATCGGCGATTGGGATACCGCCAAAGCTCAATATTCAATTGCGTTAGATGAATCACGAAGCAATGGATACCTTGAAGGGTTCGCTACCGCCTCATGGGGAATTGGTGACGTCCTTGCTGTCCAAAAGGATTACGGTAACGCTCTTAAGCACTATCTTGATGCGGTGGCTACCGCTGATGCACTAGGGAAGACTGCCCATTGCGTCACCATCAACAGAAACATTGCAGAGGTCTGCATTGACACAGGACGATACTCAGAAGCTAGCAAGTATTTAGCTCGTGCTGAGAGCATGCTGCCCGCCGTGAATCAACGGCACAACGATTTCTACTTACTATTTTCGAAACTAAAGCTATCCATCGTCGAGAATGATGAGGCGCAATTTGGCAGGATATGTGATCTCCTGCTAGTTCTCGTATGCGACGGAATCGCGACGACAATATTGACTGAGCTACTTGTTCTCCTAGCTGTCGCGCACATTGATAGAGGCTACTCACTTAAGAGAGCAAGATACTTCGAGTTTCTTGAGGCCGCCGCCGAGCAGATCGACAAATCGCATTTCATGATGACAGTTGGTAGCGATAAATTGGTGGAGCTTGTTTTTAATCCCAAACTCTATCTAGCTATGTCCAATGAACTGATCGTTGCCTTTCGATCTATTGTGTTTCATTCATCCGCATACCTAGCACCATGCTCAGGCAATCATGTGTTCGAAGGCATACAAACCGTAGGCGATACATGACCAACCGACAACAAAGGGAGTTGAACATTGCGGGGGAAATGGGGTCAGGTCTCAATACTGTTCGGTTAGAAGAATTTGAAGTATATTTGTGCCACTCATTTTCTAGGAGAGT
>VIKI01000054.1 GCA_008080595.1 Comamonadaceae bacterium | reverse complement strand
TTCTCACCAGGTTTGCCGGTGACCTTGCCTGCGATGAACTGGCTGGCCGCGTAAATGGACGAGTAGCCCAGGTCAATCGGGTTCCAGATGGCAAACGACTTCACTGCGCCGCTCTTGACGTGGCCGGCCATTTCAGAGGGCAGGCCCAAGCCGGTCACAAACAGAGTTCCCACCTTTTTCTCATCCTGCACCGCTTTGGCGGCGGCGGCGACACCCACCGTGGTCGGTGCAATGATGGCCTTCAGGTTGGGGTAGCTCTTGAACAAGCCCTGGGCTTCGCGGTAGCTCTTGTCGGTCTGGTCATCACCGTAGACCACGCTGACCAGCTTCAGGCCTTTGTAGGCAGGCTGGGCCAGCACCTTCTTGGCTTCGTCGATCCAGATGTTCTGGTTGGTGGCCTGTGCGGTAGCCGAGAGGATGGCAATTTCACCGGTGTTGCCCACGGCTTGCTGGGTCATCTTGACCAGCTTTTCGCCGATCAGCGGATTGCTGGAGGGGTTCAGGTGCATCATGCGGCCATCTTTGCGCACGCCAGAGTCAAAGGAGATGACCTTGATGCCGCGATCCATGGCACGTTTGAGCGAGGGGGCCAAGGCATCGGGGTCATTGGCGGAAATCACGATGGCCGACACCTTCTGGGCAATCAGCGAGTTGACGATTTCAATCTGGCCTTCAGCCGTGGCTTTGGCCGGGCCGGTGTAGATGATTTCCACGTTTTTGAGTTCTTTGGCGGCTTCTTGTGCGCCCTGGTTGGCGGCATCAAAGAAGCCATTGCCCAGGCTCTTGACCACCAGGGCGATCTTGTCGGCAGCCATGGCGGGGCTGATCAAAGCGGCAGCGAGTGCCAGGGCCAATACGGATTTCAGTTGCTTCTTCATCAATGTCTCCTCAAATGTGATTTCTTAAAAAAAATGACCCGCAGGCCGGACTCGATACCCGCAACTGGCTTGACAGTTGCAAAGGACTCGATGGGGGGAAACGCATGCTGTGGTTCAAGCACACGTGATCAAACAATACCGCCGCTGCCACCCAGCACCGCTGGGCGCTCAATGGCAACGCGCTGGCGGTAGCCACTGGCGCGGTAGGTCGCGATGGGGTCTATCGCGCCGCCCGCTTCCTGGCGCACGCGCTGGAGAATGGGGGTGACATCGGTCTCAAAACCGCGCTTCAGAGCCTGTGTGGCCATCAGTGCGTCATTGGCATCCTGGGCTGCGTCCAGCGCGGCACGATCTACCAACAAGGCTTGCGCGTAGCTGCGTTGCACCTGGGCGGCGCTGCTCATCAGGCTCTCGATCGGGTCGGTCACGTTGTGGCTCTGGTCCAGCATGTAGGCTGGGTTGAAGCCGGGCACTTGTTCATGCGCGGCAGACACCAGTTCGTTGAACACCAGGAACAGGCGGTACGGTGCCACGCTGCCTGCATCCAGGTCATCGTCGCCATACTTGCTGTCATTGAAGTGAAAGCCGGCCAGCTTGCCGGCGGCAATCAGGCGGGCGACGATCATCTCGATATTGACGTTGGGCGCGTGGTGGCCCAGGTCTACCAGGCATTGGGCTTTGGAGCCCAAGGCACTGGCCGCCAGGTAGCTGGAGCCCCAGTCCTGGATCACGGTGCTGTAGAACGCGGGTTCACAAATCTTGTGCTCCAGAAACATGCGCCAGTCGTCCGGCAAGGCGGCATAAATCTGGCGGGCGCTTTCCAGGTAGCGGTCAAACGCACGGCGGAAGTGCTGCTGGCCGGGGAAGTTGCTGCCGTCGCCAATCCACACGGTCAGCGCCTTGCTGCCCAGCTTTTTGCCGATCTCGATGCATTCAATGTTGTGTTCCACCGCCTGGGCACGGGTGGCCGCATTGGCATGCGTCAGGCTGCCGAACTTGTAGCTGTGCGACTGGTCTTTCTGGTCAGAAAAGGTGTTGGAGTTCACCGCATCAAAACCCAGGCCATAGCCTTGGGCAGTTTGCCGCAGCTCGCTCCAGTCGGTGCACTTGTCCCATGGAATGTGCAAGGACACGGTGGGTGTGGCGCGGGTCAGTTGCTGGATCACGCCGCAGTCTTGTAACTTGTCAAACACATGACGCGGTTCGCCCTGCCCCGGAAAGCGCGCAAAGCGTGTGCCACCGGTGCCAACACCCCAGCTGGGGATGGCCACGCCAAAGCGGGCGACCTGCTGCTTGATGGTCTCAATGTCAATGTTGCGGCGTGCGAGTTGCTCGCCCAGGTATTCGTAGTCGGTGTTGGCGTGGCGCTGCACGGACTCGTTGTGCGCCTGAATCTGCTGCTTATCGATAAGCTTCATGAAAATCCTTGTAGAGGTTTATCGGGTGAACGCGGCCAGATTGCCCGCATCCACGTTGAGGATGTTGCCGGTGCTCTTGGCACTCAGGTGATCAGCGGCCATGAAGTAAGTGGCCTCGGCAATGTCTTCGGGGAAGACGCTGCGCTTGAGCATGGAGCGATCCCGGTAGAAGGCTTCCAGCTGTTCTTCACTCACCTTGTTGGCGGCGGCACGCTCCTGGCTCCAGCTGCCGGTCCAAATCTTGCTGCCACGGATCACCGCGTCGGGGTTCACCACATTGCTGCGGATGCCCAACGGCGCGCCTTCCAGGGCAAAACTGCGTGAGAGCTGGATCTCTGCCGCTTTGGCAGCGCAATACGCCACGGCCTGGTTGCTGGCGATCATGCCGTTCTTGCTGGCAATGAACACCATGGCCCCACCTACCGCCTGCGCCTTCATCAGGCGGAAGGCTTCGCGACCCACCAGGAAGTAGCCGGTGGCCAGAATGCTCTGGTTGCGGTTCCACAAGGCCAGCGAGGTGTCTTCAATCGGGGCTGCCGAGGCAATACCGGCGTTGGACACCAGAATGTCAATGCCGCCAAATTCCAATGTTGCTTTGGCGTAAGCGGCCATCACCGAGTCTTCGCTGGTCACGTCACACACCACGCCGCGCACCACGTCTTTGCCGTATTTTTTGGACAGCTCGGCCACGGTGGATTCCAGTGCTGGGGCATCAATGTCCAGCAGCACCGCACACACGCCCTCCTGCAACTGCCGCTCGACAATCGCGCGGCCAATGCCACCAGCACCACCAGTCACCAGAGCGACCTTGCCCACCAGAGGTTTGGCCTTTGGCATGCGTTGCAGCTTGGCTTCTTCAAGCAACCAGTATTCGATGTTGAAGGCTTCCTGCTCGGGCAGGCCGACATAGGTGTCGACCGCGTTGGCATCACGCATCACGTTGATGGCGTTCACATAAAACTCACCGGCAATGCGGGCCGTGGCCTTGTCTTTGGCAATCGACACCATGCCGATGCCGGGCAGCAAGATGATGACCGGGTTGGCATCGCGCACGGCTGGGCTGTTGGCGTGTTTGCAGCGCTCGTAGTAGGCCACGTAGTCAGCGCGGTAGGCCACCAGCTTGGCCTCTAGTGCCTGCGCCAGAGCCTGGCCTTCCAACGCGTAGACGACTTCTTCCACAATCATCGGGCGGATTTTGGTGCGCAGAAAATGGTCGGGGCACGAGGTGCCCAGGGCCGCCAAGGCCGCCAGATCGCGGCTGTTGACAAACTCCATCACCGTGGCCTGGCGATCCACATGCAGCAGCTTGTGGCCGCTCTTGGATGCCAGCCCGCGCAGCACCGGCAGCACCCGGGCCAAGGTTGCATCCTGCTCGGAGGCGCTCAGTGACTGGCGTGCCACACCACCAAAGCTCACCGCCTTGCGTGCCGCACGTTCCTGGGCCAGCCAGTTTTGTGCATGCTCAATCACACCCACGGTGTTCTCGTAGCAGGATTGGGCATCGTCACCCCAGGTGAACAAGCCGTGCCCGGCCAGCACCAGGCCACGCTGCGTGGGGTGTGCGGCCTGGTAGCGTTGCAACATCAAGCCCAGTTCAAACCCCGGTTTGCGCCACGGCAGCCAGCCCACCGTGCCGTCAAAAATCTTCTGGGTCAGGGCTTCGCTGTTGGCCATGGCGGCGATGGCAATCACCGAATCCGGGTGCATGTGATCCACATGGGCAAACGGCAGGTAGGCGTGCAGCGGGGTGTCGATGCTGGCCGCGCGTGGGTTCAGGTTGAAGGTGCAGTGTGGCAGGTAGGCCACCATCTCATCTTCATGCTCGGGGCCACGGTAAAGGCCTTGCAGGGCATCGAGCTTGTCCATGTACAGGGTCGAAAAACCGTCGAGCTTCATGGAGCCAACATCGCCACCCGAGCCCTTGACCCACAGCACCCAGACATCCTTGCCGGTCAACGGGTCTTTTTGCACAATCTTGGCCGAGGTGTTGCCGCCACCGTAATTGGTGATGCGCAGGTCAGAGCCCAGCAGGTTGGAGCGGTACAAAAGCAGGCCCGGCGCATCGAGCGAGGCGGCGTGGTCTGGGTTCCATTTCGGGAAAGGCGTGGGAGGTGTTGAATGCGTCATGGTGTATGTCAATGGCTACGAACTGGGCATGACTGTAGAAGGATTAACGATAGCCGAATGACATATATATTTATCAAATCCATAAGAAACACTGATACATTGAGGTCACTTGGCATGTGCCCTCAGGAAGCTTAGCCGCAGGATCACATGAGCAGAAATCCAAGCACCTAAAAGCAAGGGAAAACACCGATGAAACCGCGCCCCAAGCCAGCCCCGATGCCGCCCTCCCGCTCAGGGATTTCCCGTAAATCTGCGGCGCGGACCAGTGAACCCAGCGGTGCTGCCCGTGAATCCCGCCTGAAAAACCTGACCCTGCGCCAACTGCGTCTGTTTGAAGCGGTGTCCAGCCGCCTGAGTTATTCACGGGCGGCCGAGCAGATGAACGTGACCCAGCCCGCCGTCTCCATGCAGGTGCAGCAGTTGGAAGCCGAGCTGGGCTTGCAGTTGCTGGTGAAACAGGGCAAAAAAGTCACGCTCAGCCAAGCGGGGGAGGAGATGCTGCGGCAGTCGCGGCGCATCCTGAACCAGGTGCTGATTGCGGAAGAAGCCATCGCTGCGTTTCGCGTCACCGAAGGGGCCAAGGGTGGCCTGTTGCACTTGGGCGTGGTGCCCACCGCACACTACTTTGCGCCCAAGCTGATGATGGCGTTTGCGCAAGCCTGGCCGGGCATCCAGTTCAAGCTCACGGTAGATCGGCGCGATGCCATTTTGGCCATGTTGCAGGCGCATCAGCTGGATGTGGCGATTGGTGGTTACCCGCCCTCCGAGGCCGATCTGGAGGCCGAAACCTTTGCCCAGCACCCGCATTGCATCGTGGCGGCAGCTGACCACCCCTTGGCCAAGCGGCGGCGTATCCACTGGAATGACCTGAAAGACGAGCCTTTCATTTTTCGGGAACCTAACTCGGCCACGCGCCAGTTTTTTGAGCACCTGCTGCAAGCGCAGTCCCTGCAAGTCAAGGTCTCCATGGAGTTGTCCGGCAACGAGACCATCAAACAAGCGGTGATGGCCGGCATGGGCATCAGTTTTTTATCTGCCCACACCTTTCAAATCGAACTCGAAGCCGCCCGGCTGGCCGTGCTGCCGCTGGAGGACATGCCCAAAATGCTGGACTGGTGTTTGCTGCACCGGCGCGACTCGTTTCTCTCGGGGGTGAACGAGGCGTTTCGTACCTTTGTGATGGCGCATGGGGCAGCTTTGCCTGGGAGCGCTGATCCCCTCACCCACCGCCTGGGGCAGCCAGCGCAGCCAATGCGCCTCGGTGCAGCCCATGTCGCGCTCGAAACGTTCAAGGTAAAACGCTTGCATTTTGATAGCTTCTTGCGCTTATTCAAAAAGCGCTAGAGGCCTATTTCTTATACAAAACTCAAGGCTTTGAAGGTTTCATCCAGATCAAGCGGTCAGGCCTTCAAGCCAAAGCGACTGGCCGTCTGGCGGCGGTAGTCGCTGGGGGTCATGCCTTTGATGTCGAGAAACCGTCGGTTGAAATTGGCAATGTTGGTAAAGCCAACCTCATAGGCCACCTGGGTGATCAACTGATCAGACTCCATCAGCAACTGGCAGGCCCGGTTGACCCGCACATGGTTGACGAAATCGGTGAAGGTATTGCCCGTGGCACGACGGAAAAAGCGTGAGAAGCCACTCTCGCTCATGGCCAGCTCCTGCGCCAGATCGGCCGCTGACAGCGGTTCGGTCAGGTGAGCGCTGATGCGGCTGACGATGGCGTTGATCTGATCCAGCTGAGCGTCGTTATCGACACTTTGCAACTGTGCGTTGGACAACAGGCGATAGTCGGTGCACTGCGCCAGTTCACTCAAAAAATCGCAAAATGCCCCGAAGCGGGCCAAGCCGTGGTGTGTCTTGACGCGCTGCCAATGCGCCAGCGCCTGCGGGTAAAGACCAAAAAACTCGATGCCGTGTTTGGCGCGTTCCAACAGCGGCAATACCTCGCGCAGCTCAGGAATATGCTGGCTGGCGGCATTCATCGGAGCGTCCAGGAACTGAATCACCAGGTCGCGCTCAGGAACGCCGCCTTCGGGCACATCAATGCTGACCCAGTTGTGCGGCAAGCCGGGGCCGGTCAGTACCACTTGTCCAGGCTCAAAGTGGCCAATCCAGTCGCCCACAAACATCTTGCCTGAGGTGGCGGTAATCAAGTGCAGCTCATATTCCTCATGGTGATGCCAACGCGCCAGCGGTGTCGGAAAACCATGTGACAGACATCGGATGAAGCCAGACTCGTCTGGTGATTCATAACCCAACTTTGGAGAACGCGCGTAGTCGCGCTCCAGCTCGGGTTTGAGTTGACGTGGCAGGGGTGGCATGGTGTTTTCAGGTCATTGACGGTGCGGGTCGCGTACCTTAACTCATCACGTTGCCACCGTCCACATTGAGGGTTTGCGCGGTGATGTAGGCCGCCTCGTCGCTGACCAGAAACACCGCTGCACCACAGATGTCTTCGGGTGCGCCCATATAGCCCAGCGGAACAGCTTTGCCGACCTGAATTTTTTTCTCGCCAATGGCCAGGTGCTCGTATTTGGCAAACAGGGCATCAACACCGGCCCACATCGGCGTGGCGATCACACCGGGGGCAATGCCATTGACACGAATCCGGTAGGGAGCCATGGCCAGCGCAGCGCTTTGGGTGTAGCTGATGATGGCGGCTTTGCTGGCGCAGTAATGCGACACCAGCGCCTCGCCCCGGCGCCCCGCTTGCGAGGCCATGTTGATCACCGCGCAGCCGGGCAGCTGATGTGCCACCATGTGCGCCAACACTTTTTGCATGACAAAGAAGGCTCCTTTGACGTTGACGGTAAAAATCTTGTCATACATGGCTTCGCCACTGTCCAGCAGTGGTGCCATGTCAAAAATGGCAGCATTGTTGTAAAGCGTGGTGACGGGGCCAAAGCGCTTGGCTGCGGCTTCAATCAGGGCATCAATTTGCGGCAATTGCGTCACATCGGTGCGAACGTACTGAAGCGTGTCGGGGTGTGCCGCCATCAGCGTCGCCAGCTCAGGTGTGGGCTGTGCGCCAATGTCGGCCACTGTACAGTGTGCGCCGTGTTGCAGGTAGGCAGTAGTCACTGCCAGGCCAATGCCGCCGGCAGCACCGGTCAAGAGCGCGTGTTTGCCTTGCAGGCGTGGGGACGGCGGTGTATTCATGCTTGATGGTTCCTGATGAAAAGATTGATCCGTGTCACGGCCTTGCGCATGGCTTGAACCAGCCGCTGGTCGCCAGCCAGTGGGCCCCACAGCGGCACATCGGCGCAGAAAGCGGCCACCGGGTCGGCAGCCTCGCATATGGCATGGGCCACGGCGGGATCCATGGCCTGATCCTGGTAGGCGTAGGGGATTTGCCCGGCATGCCAGCGCTGCAGGTAGACCAGAAACAGCGCGGGCAGCATGGCGACGCTGGCAATGGGCTCATTGCGCTTCAGCCGGTCGTGGAGGGTGGGCGCAATCATGGCGGGGAGCTTGGCAAACCCATCCATCGCCACACGCTGGTTGGTGTCCAGAATGGCCGGGTTGCCAAAGCGGTCCAGCACCACGTCGCGGTACTTGGCCAGGTCAATCGGACTGGGGCTCAGGACGGGAATGGCATCGTCGGTGACGTAATCAAACGCAAACTGGCGGATCACCGGATCGGATACGCCTTCGTGAATGTAGGTGTAGCCGACCAGCGTACCGGCCCAGGCAATGCAGCTGTGGGTGGCATTGAGCAGGCGAATCTTGGCTTCTTCATAGGCTTGCACCGAATCCACCATTTCCACGCCCACGGTTTCCCAGGCCGGGCGACCCGCGATGAAGTTGTCTTCAATCACCCACTGGATAAAGCGCTCACCCATCAGGGCGGCTGCATCGTCAACACCGGTGGCAGCCTTGACACGCTCGCGCACAGCAGCGGTTGGACGCGGCGTGATGCGATCGACCATGGCGTTGGGGCTGCTGGTGTTGGCCTTTACCCACTCCAGCAGGGCAGTGTCACCCACCAGCGTAATGAACTGGGCCAACCCGGTGCGAGCGCGATCACCGTTGTGGCGCAGGTTGTCGCAGTTGAGCAGTGTCACCGGCCCGGCGTTGGCTTGCATGCGCGCACGCAGGATGGCAGTAAGTGCGCCGTAGAGGGTGCTGACCGGTTGGCTGGCCTTGGCTGCCGCAATGTCGGCAGTGAGGTCGGCAAAGTTCAGGTCCAGCCGGTCTTTGGCATCCAGGTAGTAACCCGCCTCGGTCACGGTGAATGAAATGATGCGGGTGTGGGCATCGGCCCCCAGGGCGATCAAACCCTTCAAATCGGGCGTGTAAGGCAGCACGGTCTGGATTGAGCTGATACGGGTGTAGCTGCGCTCGTTGTGCGGGGTGACGGTTTCCAGCGTGTAGGCCCCGTGCTGGGCAATCAGTGCGTTGATGGTGTCAGGCATGTCGGCACGGATATTGCCACCGGCAAGCGCCCAGCGGTGGTCTCCGCTTTGCTGCAACTGGTGCATGTAAACCGCCTGATGGGCGCGGTGGAACGAACCCAGTCCAAGGTGAAGCAGTGTGAACTGGGCGGCAGAGGTTGAGGAAGTGGTCTGCATGGTGTGACGATGTGAATGAGTCGAGGGGTGAGTCAATGGGTCCGGGTTGGGTGGGTTTGACCGGTGCGCGTGATGCGGCCTTGCGCATCAAACAGATGGGCGGCATCGGCATCGATCTGCACGCCCACGGCATCCCCTACGCGCAGCGGTGTGCGTTCATTCTGGCGTGACACCAGTTGCGCACCCTGCGTGGTGGTGATGTAAATCAGGGTTTCCGCACCCAGTGCCTCCACCAGGTCAACCCGGCCTTTGAGCAGCCCTTGATCAGCGGGGTGCAGCGTCACGTTCTCAGGCCGCAAGCCGACAAATCCGCCCGCAGGAATGGGCAAGCCGCAAACCATCTCCAGCGAGGGCAATTGGCTGGCAGCCACCACATTCATTTGCGGCGTGCCAATGAACTGCGCCACAAACTGGTTGGCGGGGCGGTCGTACAGCTCCAGCGGTGTGCCGACCTGCTCGATCACGCCGTCGCGCAGCACCACCACGCGGTCAGCCAGCGTCATGGCCTCAACCTGGTCATGTGTCACATAAATCGTGGTGGCCCCCAGGTCGCGGTGCAGCTTGGCGATTTCGATGCGGGTCTGGCCGCGCAGCGCCGCGTCCAGGTTGGACAACGGCTCGTCAAACAAAAACACCTTGGGTGCACGCACGATGGCACGGCCAATGGCCACCCGTTGGCGCTGCCCGCCAGAGAGTTCTTTGGGAGTGCGCTCCAGGTACTGCGTCAGGTTCAAAATTTGGGCCGCACGCTCTACCTTTTCCTTGATCACCTTGGGGTCGGCCTTGGCCAGCTTCAGCGCAAAGCTCATGTTCTCGAACACACTCATGTGCGGGTACAGGGCATAGCTCTGGAACACCATGGCCAGATCGCGCTTGCTCGATGGCAGGTTTGTAATGTCGCGACCGTCGAGCTCCAGTGTGCCGCCGTTGATTTGTTCCAGCCCGGCAATCAGACGCAGCAGCGTTGACTTACCGCAGCCCGACGGGCCGACAAACACCACAAATTCACCTTGCTGAATGCCCAGGTCAATGCCTTTGATGACGCGGGTTTCGCCAAAGATTTTTTCGATGCCGCGCAGGTTGAGATAAGCCATGAATCGTCTCCAATATTTTTATTTGACGGCACCAAAGGTCAGGCCTTGCACCAGTTGCTTTTGGCTGAACCAGCCGAACACCACAATGGGTGCAATCGCCATGAAGGATGCCGCCGACAACTTGGCCCAGAACAGGCCCTCAGGGCTGGAGTAACTGGCAATCAGCGTGGCCAGCGTGCCAGCCTTGGCCGCACTCAGGTTGAGTGACCAGAAGGCTTCGTTCCAGCTCAGCACCAGGCACAGCAGGCCAGTCGATGCCAGGCCACCCAAGGTGAGCGGCAGCAGCACCATGCGGAATTCTTGCCATAACGTGGCACCGTCCATACGCGCAGCTTCCAGAATCTCGCCAGGGATTTCCTTGAACTGCGAATACAGCATCCAGACCATGATGGGCAGGTTGCTCAAGGTGAAGATGAGGGTCAAGCCGGTGCGTGTGTCGAGCAGCCCTGAACCTTGCGCCAGCACATAGATCGGCACCAGCGCGCCCACGGCGGGCATCATCTTGGTGGAGAGCATCCACATCAGAATGTCTTTGGTGTATTTGCCTTTGAAAAACGCCATGGAATAGGCCGCCGGAAAAGCCAGCGCCAAGCCCAGGAGGGTGGAAGCCACACTGGTAACGAGTGAATTTTTGGCATACAGCAGGTAGTCACTGCGCTCTTGCACGATGGCGAAGTTCTCCAAGGTGGGGGTAAACAGCAGCAGCGGCGGCACCGAGATGGCTTGCAGCTCGGTCTTGAAGGCGGTTAGCACCAGCCAGCCGAGTGGAAAAAACAGCACCAGGGTGATGCCCCAGGCCAAGGCGCTGCGCAGGTAGAGCAAGACGTTGTTTTGTGTGTTCATGAAGAGCTCACTTGTCGAGGTTTTTGCCAACCATGCGGATCAGGAACACGCCAGCCATATTGGCCAGCACCACCGCAAACAGGGCCCCGGCCGAGGCCACGCCGGCATCAAAGTTCAGCAGCGCTTGCTTGAAGATCAAAAACGCCACATTGGTACTGGCATCACCCGGGCCACCACCGGTGGTGGTGTAAATCTCGGCAAACACGCTGAGCAAAAAAATCATCTCGATCATCACCACCACGGCCATCGATCGACCCAGGTGCGGGATGTAGAGGTAACGCAGTTGCTGCAAATAGGTCGCACCGTCCATGCGCGAGGCCTCCAACTGCTCGCGGTCCATGCTTTGCAGCGCGGTGATGAAAATCAGCGTGGCAAACGGCAACCATTGCCAGGACACGATGACGATCACGCTCCACAGCGGCCAGTCGCTCAGCCAGTCCACCGGAGTGGCACCGAAGAACAGCCAGACTTGCGCCAGCACACCGTAAATCGGGTTCATCATCATGTGTTTCCACAACAAGGCATTGACCGTGGGCATGACAAAAAAGGGCGAGATCAGCAAAATCCGAACGATGTTGCGCCCCGGAAACGGCGCATCCACCAACAGCGCCAGCAGGATGCCGCCGATGACGGTGATCAAAATCACACTGCCCAGCAGCAGCAAGGTGTTCATGACGGCCGCGCCAAACGACGGGTCTGTCATGAAGTATTCAAAGTTCTCCAGCCCGATGAAGCCACTCTGATCCGGCAGCAGCAGGTTGTAACGGATGACGGAAAAGTAAATCGTCATCACCAGCGGCACGATCATCCACAGAAACAGGGTGAGCACGGCAGGTGCCAGCAACATGCGGGGAATAAATCGGTTCATGGGAGGGTATATTTATGAATAAAACATGGCTCTAGAGCTTATAAAACATGCGCAAGAAGCTACTATTTTTATAGTAAAACAGCAATCAAGCAAGCTTCACCGTGCATCCATGCAGAGGCACGGGGTACGTCCTTGCAGATCGAGTCTGCAAGGACGTACAGCAGCCTGCGTTGCTGCTTACTTGTAGTAGCCAGCCTTCTTCATCTCACGCTCAGCAGCCACTTGGGATGCCTTCAGGGCTGCATCCACGGTTGACTTGCCTGCAAGGGCCGCACTCATTTGCTGACCCACCGTGGCACCAATCGCCTGAAACTCGGGAATGGCCGCAAACTGCACGCCCACATACGGGCTCTTGGGCAAGGTGCTGTCCGCAGGGTTGGCGCTGTCAATGGCGGCTTTTTCAGCAGCGGCGAACTTGGCCACTTTCAGGAATTCAGCATTGGCATAGGTGCTCTTGCGGGTGCCGGTCGGGATGTTTCCCCAGCCCACTTCTTTGCCAATCAGGTTGATGTATTCCTTGCTGGTTGCCCAGGTCACGAACTTGGTTGCGGCATCGACTTTCTGTGAACCTGCCGGTATCGCCAGGGCCCAGGCCCACAGCCAGTTGGCACCTTTGGGAGTTACGGCAGTCGGGGCTTGTGCAAAAGCCACTTTGTCAGCCACCTTGGACTGTTTCGGATCGGTGATGAACGAGGCGGCAATGGTGGCATCAATCCACATGCCGCATTTGCCTTCGTTGTAGAGCGCCAGAATTTCATTGAAGCTGTTGGCTGAAGAGCCGGGTGGGCCGTATTTCTTCAGCAGGTCAACATAGAAATTGATCGAATCCTTCCAGGGCTGGCTTTCGAGCTGCGGCTTCCAGCTCATGTCAAACCACTGCCCCCCGTTGGTGTTGACCAGGGTACTCAGAAAAGCCATGTTGTCGCCCCAGCCCGGCTTGCCACGCAGGCAAATGCCGTAAACACCATTCTTCGGGTCATGCACCTTGGCCGCCAGCTCTTTGACTTGCGCCCAGCTGGGATGGTCATCCACCTTGATACCGGCTTTGTCGGCCAGATCCTTGCGGTACATCAGCATCGAGCTCTCGCCATAGAACGGTGCGGCATACAACTTGCCGTCCACCGACAAACCATTGCGCATGGCAGGCAGCAGGTCGTCCACGTCATACGTGGCATTGGTTTTGAGTTCGGTCAACCAGCCCTTTTTGCCCCAGATCGGGGTCTCGTACATGCCAATGGTCATCACGTCAAACTGACCGCCTTTGGTGGCAATGTCGGTGGTGACGCGCTGACGCAGCACACCTTCTTCGAGCGTGACCCATTTGAGCTTGATGTCCGGGTTGGCAGCCTCAAACGCCGCAGTATGTTTTTGCATCTCGACCATGTGACCGTTGTTGACGGTAGCAATGACCAGTTCAGTCGCTGCGTGCGCGGCTCCACAAAGCGAAAGAGCCAGGGCAGCAGCCAGGGTGAGGCGAGGTTTAAGTTTCATGAAATTGTCTCCTGTGAATATGACGCGGGTTGCACTGTTCAGCGCATTTGTGGGAACTCGGCACTGACACAGAGAACGATACCGACCCAGAGATTCAGTCTTGGTACGAAAACTCTTCTGATTGGTACTAATTTTCAAAAATATCCTAGGATTTACACCTAGATTTCTCAAATTTGTATTACTTTGAGGCGTTACGTGCAACCCGTCATGCAGCCGATGCGAGCGAAGTTGATCTGTGCGGTTGTGCGCTCAGGGCGCTTAGGATGTGACCGGGAATAACACCCCGGTTTGCCGCAAGGAATTGGGATGCGAGTCTAGGCGCAAGGCGCGCGGTTTGGCGAGCCAAACAAGCGACTTGCAACGACGCAACGCGCCCAAATCCGCCGGGGCAAATGGGGGAAGTTATTTCCGGCCACATCCTTACCGTGATCAGGCTTCTATCTCGCTTGGAAAGGCCTTGGCGCTCCTATCTGAGCGCGACCACCATAAAAACAGATGGGAAAAAACACCGTCGTCGCCAGTGGCTCCAACAGGGCGAATACCAGGGTCTCAGCTCTTTGACCGCGCCTCCACCCCTGACATTTGCATCACGGCGGGAGGCAGTCGTGCACCCTGAATGCTGACGGCGGCCACGGCCGCATTGAGTTGTTGCAGTTCGTCAGGCGTGAACGAGATCGCCGCCGCGCCCAGGTTTTCTTCCATGTGCGCCATCTTGGTGGTGCCTGGAATCGGCACGATCCATGGTTTTTGGGCCAGCAACCAGGCCAGAGCCAGTTGTGCGGGTGTGGCATTCTTGCGTTGTGCCCAGGTTCTGACGACATTGACCAAAGCCATGTTGGCAGGTAAGGCCTCGGGGGCAAAGCGTGGCACCACGGCGCGGAAATCGAGCACCGGTTCTTTCGCAAACCGGGAATCGGCATTGACCGTGCCCGCCAGAAAGCCCATGCCCAGCGGACTCCAGCAGACGAAACCAATGCCCAGCTCTTCGCAGATCGGCAGCACTTGGGCTTCTGGCCCGCGCCACAACATGGAGTATTCGTTCTGGATCACGGTCAAGGGTTGAACGGCATGTGCCCGGCGAATCGTCTGCACGCCCGGTTCAGACAAACCGAAGTGCAGCACCTTGCCATCAGAAATCAGGTCTTTGACCGCACCGGCCACGTCCTCAATCGGCACATTTGGGTCCACCCGGTGCTGGATCAACATGTCGATGCGATCCGTCCTGAGGCGGCGCAACTGCGCTTCCACCACTTGTTTGATGTGCTCGGGACGACTGTTCAGGCCGCCCAGGCGCTTGCCCGTCTTCTGATCGAGATCCATGCCAAATTTAGTTTCAAGAACGACTTTGTTGCGAATCCCCTGCAGCGCCTCGCCCACGATCTCTTCCGAAAGAAAGGGGCCGTACACCTCGGCGGTGTCGATGAAATTGACCCCCAGGTCTACGGCGCGTTGAATGAGTCGAACGGCGGACGGGCGGTCAAATGTGCTGCTGTAGGAATCAACGACCACGCCGGGAGCACTGCCGGGCCGCCATTGACATCCCAGACCCACCGGAAAAACATCGAGCGTACCCAATTTGCGCCGTTGCCCTGCGGTAAGTTGACGTGTTGCCGAGTCCCCGGCCACATTGGCCGTCACACCGGCCTGACTGGCGCAAGCCGATAGCAGCCAAGGCGCAATACCTAAGCTGACAGCTGTCGCCAGCAGATGACGGCGCTGCGGGCTTTGGGGTTCTTGGTTCGAGAGTGCGTGTCCGTTGGCTGTGGTCATGGTGATAACTCCTGGTTTGGGATGCCTGTTGTGGCATCAGATCAATAAAAACATACGCTCGTTCAGATGTCGATTTGCCGCTCGCTCATCCACTTCACTATGGCTGGATCACGATGCGAAAAGAAGCTGCTGGTACCGGTGTCGAGCGTCGTGATGCGGACCATGTCCGAGTCATCCAGCTGAAAGTCGAAGACAGCCATGTTTTCAGCCATGCGCTCCTTTCGCACTGATTTGGCCAGTGCCGCAATACCACGCTGGATCAGCCAGCGCAGAACCACCTGCCCGACCGACTTGCCATGACGGGCACCAATGTCAATGAGTACTTCGTTCTGAAAAAGGTTGTTGCGGCCCTCGGCGAACGGAGCCCAAGCCTGTGCCTGCACGTTCAGCTCTTTCATGAAGGCCGCGCTGTCAATCTGCTGTTGAAAAGGATTCACCTCCACCTGATTGACGGCTGGAGAAATTTCGTTGAAAACCTTGATGTCCATCAGCCGATCCGGGTGGAAGTTGCTGACACCAATGGCACGCAGCTTGCCCTGTCGGTAGGCATCCTCCATCGCACGCCAAGAGCCATGCACATCACCAAAGGGTTGGTGGATCAGATAAAGATCCAAGTAATCCAGTTGCAGGCGGCGTAGCGACTTGTCAATGGCCTGCTGCGTGCGTTCATATCCGGCATCCTGCACCCACAGCTTGGTTGTGACGAACAGATCTTGGCGAGCAATGCCGCTCTGGCGGATGCCTTTGCCGACCGCTTCTTCATTCGCATACGAGGCTGCAGTGTCGATCAGCCGGTAACCGGTCTGAATCGCATCCATGACGCATTTTTCGCATTCCTGTACATCCGGGATCTGAAAAACGCCAAATCCCAGAATGGGCATCTCGATGCCATTGTTCAACGTTACTGTTTCCATGCTGATCCTATGCAGTTCATAAAAGCTCAGACTGTAAACAGCCAATTCACATCTGAAAAGATGCAAAACAGTGGTTTGATTAACAACCAAAAAGAGATAATCATGAGCAGGAGGCCGACTTTTATGGCGATCAATGAACTTCGATCCGTGTCCACATTCATCAAAGCAGCAGAGTTGGGCAGTTTGCGCAAGGCCTCAGAGGAATTGCATCTCAGCCCACAGGCCGCCAGCAAGGCACTGGCACAACTGGAAAAGCATCTGGAAGTACGACTGTTTCACCGCACCACTCGAGTCATGTCTTTGACTGATGCAGGTCAACGCCTTCTAGAAGATGTTCAGCCTGCGTTGCTAGGGGTGCAGCGTGCGCTGCAAAGAGCCAAGGCTGCCAAAGATGAGTTCGCTGGCCCACTGCGCATTGCAGGCCCTCGCACCACATTTCAACCCATCCTTTGGCCATTGATTGAAGAGTTTTGTGAGCGCTATCCCGGCATCCAGCCCGACGTACTGCTGGAGGATCGCATTGGCAATTGGGTAGAGGATCGGGTCGACGTAGGCTTTCGCCTTGGGTCATCACCCCATGAGGGTGTGATTGCCCGCCGACTGTTTCCGCTTCAATTGGTGATTTGTGGAGCGCCAGCCTATTTCGAACGTTATGGCGTACCCAATTCGCTGGCAGCGCTGTCAACACACCGCTGCAGCGCGTTTCGCCATCCTGCCACGGGGAAAATCGCCCCCTGGCATGTGAAATTGGACAACCAATTGGTCGAACAACCGGTGATACCGACCATCATTAGCAACGACGAAGTTTTGGAGTTACATGCGGTGGTGTCCGGCAAGGTTTTGGGACAGTTGGCAGGTGCCACGGCGGCTCCCTACATCCGTTCCGGTCAGCTGGTACCGATCCTCCTGGATCACATGCCTGACACCGTTTACTACTTCGTGTACTTCGGCAGCAGAAAATCACAACCCGCTCGCGCCCGCGCATTCGTCGACCTGGCCGTCGAGCGACTCACCGACTGCTCACACTACGTGCTGACAGGCAAAGAGCTTGCCCAGGCAATGGACAGCATCCAGCTTGGGTCCATTCGTTCTAGAGGCAAGCCACGATAGCGTGCACTGCCCTATCTACTGGCTGCTGCTTCCCAAGCTCACACCCACCCCCACGCTGCATACACAAGTCAAAGCGCGACATGAAGGCGTAGCGCCGCACCTCATCCACCCCGACAAAACGAAAGCTCACCAGCAGCACCGGGATGCGAATCAGGCCGATGACGCGCGGGGCAGCCACCTACAACTTCAGGCCCAGTGCACCGTCGCCGATGCGCACGCCCGCTGTGCTGGCGTGCAGCCTCCAGGGGTGCTCGCCCATCGCTTGGAGCCGATTTAGCTCGACTTCATCGGCCAGAAACTGCTGCCGGCCAAAACACGCGCCTTTATTGATTTCGCCATCAGTGCGTTCGGTGAGCAGAAGCTGGCCCATATGCTTTCCGCCAAGTCCTTGGCAAGAGGCAAAGCAGTTTGACGGGTAAACTGCAATTCAGACAGTCCCAAATTAGCGCGTTGCTTGCAGGACTTTCGCAAATCACCCTGAATGGTCTTTGACGATGTCGTAGTGATGGCCCATGTCAATTTTGCTCGCTCACAGCAACAAGGTGACCGAGCAGGCTAGCAAAACTGCCATACAGCACATTGCCATTCAGCAGGCGGTTGCCGTCTTGGCCCTTGAGCACCAAAGCCGGTACGCCTTGGGCACCCAGGGCGTGCATCAGGCGTTGCGCCCGCTGCACACGGACAGCGCTGGCTTGATGCAGCTCGGCATCATTCGCCACCAGACGATCTGCGGCAACGGCCAACCCCGCGTCGCGCAGCAGTTTGCCCACCACGGACACGTTACAAGTGTCCAGCCCCTGTACATAGCGTGCGTCCTGCAACAGCTTGAGCGTTTCCAGCTCGCGCAGTGGCTCAGTCAGCGACACAGCGGTAAGCGCCAGCGTGGCAGGGCCTGAGTCAAAGCGGCTGCCGTGGCGGCCCAGCACATTTTGACGGTAGGCCTCGGTGAAGCGCTGGCCGGTGAGCTTGGCAATGCGCACATCGTTGGCCCAGGCAAAGTCGGCAAATGCCGCGTCCATGGTGCGCCCACCGCCAGAAAACAGGCCGCTGGGGAGTAGTTCCAGCTGGATGCCGGGGTGTTGACCCAGTTGCTGGATCTTGGGGGAAGCGCCATAGCACCAGCCGCACAGGGGGTCAAACAGATAGGTCACGGTGGTGCGCATGGT
>VIKI01000293.1 GCA_008080595.1 Comamonadaceae bacterium | reverse complement strand
GCCTTCAATGTATTGCTCAGCCTCGCGGCGGGAGCAAGGCACCAGGTGCGCCACGTGTTTGGACAGCCGTTCGCCCTCGGGCACAGCGGGTTGGTGGACGGCTTTGACCGGGTGGGTGGATTTGGCAGGTTTGATCATGTCCACCGATGGTAATGCTTATGAATTAACCGACAAGGCCTCCAGCCGTGCCACATGCGCCATCAGCGAGCGTTTGGCCACCGGCCAGATGCGCGGTGGCACGTCGTTGTACACCACAGCCAGCCAGTCATCGAGTGTGCCCTGCGGGTTGGCTTGCATGGCGGCCATGACTTTGGCCTCGCGCTGCAGGCGGTGGGTTTTCAGGCGGGTGATCGTCTCAGTGGCCTCATCGCCCGGCCCGCCCATCACATAACCGTGTGCGGGCAGGATGAACTTGATGGCGTGTTCGGTGCACAGGTGCTGCAGCAGGTCGAGCGAATTCAGGTAGTCGTTCATGTCGCCATCGGGCGGGTCAATCACCGTGGTGCTGCCGTTCAGAATGTGGTCACCACTGAACAACAAGCCGTCTTCCTGCAACACCAGGCACACATGGTTGGCGGCGTGGCCAGGTGTGTGGATGACTTGCAGGGTGTGGCTGGTTTTAATAGCCAAATTGGCCTCTGGCGCATGTGTAGTAAGCGTAAGCAGCTCATTATTTTGTAGCGACCTGTCGGGCATGAAATGGCTGGCGGCGCGTGCGCTCGGGGCACTGGGCAGGCCCAGAATCGGCGGCTTGAGGCTGCACATGGCTTGCAGCGGTGCGGCTCCGGGCGAGTGATCCGGGTGCGAGTGGGTGCAGACGATGAAGCGGATGTCGCCCCCTGCCGCACGCCAGAGTTTGTCCAGATGCTCGGCATCGGCCGGGCCGGGGTCGATGGCGATATAGCCGGTGCTGGGGTCACCCACCAGATAACTGTTGGTGCCTGGGCCGGTCATCACGCCGGGGTTGGGGGCGGTCAGGCGCAGCACGTTTTTCAGCAGCGGCACCGGCTGCTCGCTCTGCCAATCCAGCGGGTGGGCGATCTGGCCGTCCGGGCAGACCAGGGCCAGCTCACCATAGGGCAATTCGTGCTCCATGTAACGGGCCTCACGCCCGGCCAGCAGCCCGGTGCGTGGGCAACTGGTGAACAGCGGCGCTTCGGCTAGCGCACAGGTCTGCAACACGGCATCGACCGTGGCCAGTTGTTGCAAGTGCTCCAGCGTGCGGATGGTGGGGTAAATCATGAAGAACGTACCCGCCTGGTGGCGCTCCAGCGCTTGCGCCGGGCGCACCCAGACCGGCTCAAACTGCTCGGATTCATCGGCCACCGGGTTTTGGCCGGGTGGCATACGTGCCACCAAAAACGGCACATCAAAGCGTTTGGCCAGGTCGCGGTCGGTGATCCAGCGGGCCAGCACATGTAAATCACTGGCGGCTAGGGTCAGGCCACGTGCCTGGCATTGGGCGGCAAAGTCACCCTGCCGATCCATGGCCTCGATGTCGGCCTGGCTGGCCCAATGGCCGTCGGCATGGCGGGCCAGCAGCACGCCCAGTTCTTCAAAGCTTTCACGGATGGCAGCTACGGCTTCGGTGAGTGAGTTGTCATCTTGGGTGGCGCGACGCTGGCAAATGGTCTGGCAGTTGCCGTCGGCCACATCAATGCCACCGCCTGGGAAGACAAACGCGCCCGGCACAAAGCTGGCCTGGGCGGAACGGCGGGTCATCAGCACCTCCAACCCGTCAGGGCTGTCGCGCAGCAGCAGCACAGTGGCCGCAGCGCGGGTCGGGGCAGGGGGGCGAGGTGGGTGCAGGAGTTGGGTGGTGCGTGTCATCGGCAAATTATGCTTGTGTCCGATGGCACGCCGCCGAGGTAAGGGATGCAGAAATGCAAAATCAGCCTCTAGACCTTATCAATCATGCGCAAGCAGCTCTCAAACATGTAGCAAATCCTTCGCGGCTGCCGCCGCTCCTACAACTGCCTTGGCTCCGTAGGAGCGGCGGTCGCCGCGATTGTTGGATGCCAAATCAGCCTCTATCCCGCATTTTTTACTGTGATGCGGGACTCAGACCACCGCTTCTGCGTGGGTGTAGCACTTTTTCGGGCAGATTTTGGAGCAGGCGGTGCAGCCAATACAGCGCTCCTGGTGTGCAATCGTCATGACTTTCTTTTCGTATTCCTCGTCGTCATCATCGTCGTCGATGTCCACCGAAATACGTTCGCCATCTTCCGTCAGGCCGACCAGTTCCAGCACGCCACGTGAGCAGACCTTGAAGCAGCGGCCACAGCCGATGCATTTCTGGTCGTCGAGTTTGGCCACAAAAGTCGGTACCCAGATTTCCCCACTGGGCAGGGTCACGTTGAAGGCCGCGCTCATACGGCTGCCGCAGCTTGACGTGCGTCCATCAGGTTGGCATGGGCTTCGTGGCAGCGTTGCGCCACTTCCAGAATTTTTTCCCAGTTGGTTGGCAATTCTTCTGACAAGTCATGCAAATCCATCTTGGCCTGGGTGGCCCGGGCGTTGAGTTTTTTCAAACGTGTTTTAAGTTCTTCGGCATCTGTGCTCATGTTCAGGCTCCATATTGCGCCACAGCGGGGT
>VIKI01000292.1 GCA_008080595.1 Comamonadaceae bacterium | reverse complement strand
CCGCATTGGTGATGTGGCGCGGGTGCAAGAGGCCCCGGTGGATGAGCGCTCCTATGTGCGCCTGAATGGTCGTGATGGTGTCGGTGTCGGTGTGGTCAAGCAAAGCACCGCCAACCCGTTGGAGCTGTCAGCCGGGGTGATTGGTTTGCTGGACAAATTGCGGCGCGATCTGCCCCCTGGGGTGCAGATTGATGTGGCCAACGACAACTCGGTGTTCATCGACCAGTCGATCAAGGCGGTGTTCAGAACCATTGTGGAAGCCGCGGTGCTGGTGGCGCTGGTGATCTTTGTGTTTTTGCGCACCTTGCGGGCCTCGCTGATTCCGCTGGTGACGATTCCGGTGGCCTTGATCGGCACTTTTACCCTGATGTCATTTGCCGGCTTCAGCATCAACACCCTGACCCTGCTGGCGCTGGTGCTGGCGATTGGACTGGTGGTAGACGATGCGATCGTGATGTTGGAGAACATCTACCGCCACATTGAAGAGGGCCTGCCGCCGTTTCAGGCCGCCATTCGTGGTGCGCGTGAGGTCGGCTTTGCCATTGTGGCCATGACCATGACGCTGGTGGCGGTGTACGCGCCGCTGGCGTTTTCACCGGGGCGCACCGGCAGGTTGTTCACCGAATTCGCACTGGCCCTGGCCGGTGCGGTGGTGATCTCAGGCCTGATTGCGCTGACCCTGTCACCCATGTTGTCGTCGCTGCTGTTGCGCCATAACCCGTACCCGACCTGGTTTGATTCCCACATGGAAAACCTGTTGGAGTGGGCCACCCGCACCTACGGCAAGCTGCTGGCCTGGTCTTTGAATCGGCGTTATCTGGTGCTGCTGGTGATGCTGCTCAGTGGTGGGGTGACCTGGTGGGCCTTGGGCGATATCAAACGCGAACTCTCGCCGATGGAAGACCGGGGCGTGGTGCTGGCGCGAATCAATGCGCCTGACGGGGCCACGCTGGCTTACACCGACCGCTATGCGCGCAGCATTGAGCGCATTGCCGAAGACTATCCGGAATTTGATCGGATTTTTTCCACCATCGGCAACCCCACGGTGTCGCAGGGCAACATCTTTTTCCGGGCCAAACCCTGGGAGGAGCGCCAGCGCACCACGCTGGAGATGGCACGCGCCATGACCCCGCGTGTCTCCAGCCTGTCCGGTGTGACCGCAACCCCCATCACGCCGCCTTCGCTGGGCCAGAGTTTTAGCAGCCGCCCGATTGAGTTTGTCATCATCACCTCGGAGAGCTACCAGAACCTGGCGCAAACCGTGCGAGCCTTCCAGGACGAGTTGGCGAAGAACCCGGGCTTTGTTCAGGTGGACACGGATTTGCGCCTGAACAAACCCGAGATCAAACTTGAAGTGGATCGGGAACGTGCCGCCGACATGGGGGTCAGTGTGGATCTGATTGCCCGCGCCATTGAAACCATGCTGGGTGGCCGCAAGGTCACGCGCTACAAGCGCCAGGGCGAACAATACGATGTGATCGTGCAAACAACACCCTCTGGGCGTGACACCCCCAACGACATTGAAAAAATCTTTGTCCGTGGCAAAGGTGCGGAGCTGATCCCTCTGTCAGCCCTGGTCAAAATTCGCGAAGTGGTGGTGCCACGTGAACTGATCCACTTTGGCCAGCGTCGCTCGGCCACCATCACCTCCAACCTCTCAGCCACTTACTCGGTCGGTGAGGCTTTGGCGTTCATGGATGCCACCGCCAAAAAAGTGCTCAAACCTGGCTATGCCACCGATTTGAATGGCATCAGCCGCGAGTTCAAGAAATCGTCAGACTCTCTTTCTCTGGTGTTTGCCTTGGCGCTTCTTTTTATTTTCTTGGTGTTGTCCGCGCAATTTGAGAGTTTTGTCGATCCGTTTGTGATTTTGTTCAGTGTGCCGCTGTCGATGGCCGGGGCCTTGCTGGCGCTCAAATGGTCAGGCGGCACCCTCAACGTGTTCAGCCAGATTGGCCTGATCACGCTGGTGGGGCTGATCACCAAACACGGCATTTTGATTGTGGAGTTTGCCAACCAGTTGCGTGAACAGGGCTTGGACATGATGACCGCCATCCAACAGTCGGCGGCGCAGCGCCTGCGCCCGATCATGATGACCACCGCGGGTGCAGGGGCGGAGAGCCGGCATCAGATTGGCTGGGTGATTGTGGGGGGCATGAGTCTGGGTACGCTGCTTACTGTGTTTGTGGTGCCCACCATGTACACCTTGCTGGCGCGTAAACATGCACCGGGGCCGAAGAAAGAACCGGCGTTGACCCAGCATGCGGTGATGTAGTTTGTGTGTGGGGGCGGGTCACCACTGCCCGCTGCGTAATTTTTCTGTGTCGCGGCGGTCTCGTTTGGTCGGTCGGCCTTGTTCCAGGCTCAAAGCTGGCTCGGGAGCCAGGCGACGCTGCTCGGCGGCTTGTTGCCGTAACTGAACCGATTCAGCGGTTTCCTGGTACAACAACGCAGCTTGGGGACTCATGCCCCCCACAATCACCCAGCCAATCTGATGCCGGCTCTCCGCCCCTGCACCCGGCCTTTGTCAATTTCTTCACTGGCCAGGCTGCGGGTTTTGTAAAAACGGGCGGCCCAGAGCCATTTGTCAATGCGAAGTCGTTCCATGGCTCAAATTCCGGGTCATAGCGCCTTCTCGATAGCGCTGATTACGCTCTTGCTCTGAGGGCCGGTCAGGCTGTTGAAGCTGTCGACCACTTTGCCGTTGCGGTCAATCAGGTATTTGTAAAAGTTCCATTTCGGTGTCCGGCCGGTCTCTTTGGCCAAGGCCTGGTACAGGGGATTGCTGTTGGGGCCTGACACCACGGATTTGGAAAACATGGGGAATTTGACGGCGTAGGTGTTGAAGCAAAAGTCGGCAATTTCCTTGTCGCTGCCGGGTTCCTGCTTGCCAAAGTCGTTGGAGGGAAAACCCAGCACCACCAGGCCTTTGTCTTTGTACTTGGCATACAGCGCCTCCAAACCTTCGTATTGACCGGTGAAGCCGCAGTAGCTGGCGGTGTTGACCACCAGAATCACCTTGCCCGCGTACTGGCACAGGTTTTGAGGGGCTTCGTCTTGCAAACGGTTGAAGCTGTGATTCAGGATGCTGGGGCAGTTTGGTGGGGTGGTGTTGGGCATGGTGTCGGGTGTTTGTGCCTGTGACAGGGCACTGGTCAGCAGCGTCAGCAGCAGGCCGGTGCAGCGCAGGGTGAGGGTGTGAAGACGCATGTTGGGAGCTCCTGAGCAGGTAATGTATGCGTTTGAGTCTAGTCTTTTGTGGCCCAGCATGCAGGCCTGAGCTTGTCAAGGAAGATGCGGTGAGTAAAGTTTTGGGGTGTTGGAATACTGCCACCACCAGAAAAGCGGATGTGTTCGAATTTACATATGATGGTGCAGCGTAAGGTTTTATCAAAAGCCCCTTCCTTGATTCGCGCAAATCAATTTTGAAATCGTGTTGTCGGTAGAAGAACCATAAGGAGAAAGCCTGAATATGAAAAATTGGAAAGTCTCAAAACGCCTTAATCTGGTGATTGTGGTGTCATTTCTGGTGATGGCAGCTTTGCTGGTCATCAACTGGATTAGCTTGAATAAGCTTGGGGAGCTCCAAAAAGAGACCCAACGGCGCACATTGGAAGCAGGGCATTTGAAGCGTGATGCTGGTTTGGGTGCACAAGCCTATCGCATCGTGGCTGATACCTTTATCAATCGTCAGTTTGATGAGTCTGCCAAGAAATGGCAAGCCATGTCAGGCGAAATTGACAGAGCCTTGGACTTTGCAGCTAAAAGTGCGGATACCGACCAGGAGCGTCAGTGGGCTCAGGAGGCACGCAAGGCCATGAACGAACTGAGAAAGTTATACCTGGAAGACTATCTTTCCTTGGCCAAACGGGATGCGCCGTTGAGTGAGCTTGCTGTTGTTGATGATCGGATCGACAAGTTGATCGACCAATACGACGAACTCATCAGTAAAGGGGCTACCAGCTTGCAAGCAGAGGCCGACAGTGCCTCAAAGGCATTTGACGATGGTGTGAGCAGCACCCGCACCATCAGTATCGTGTCAGTGGTTGTTGGGGGATTGCTTTTGGTCGCCTTGGCGATGCTTGTCTCCCGCAGTATCACAAGCCAGCTTGGCATGGAGCTGCATGAAGCAATGCTTGAGGCGCGACACGTTGCTGAGGGTGATTTGACCCGAATGAAGACATCTGGGATGTATTCCTCAGACAGCCTTGCTGCGGCACTTGAAACCATGTTGAAAACACTGGTGTCTACCGTGACCCATGTTCGCCAAGGCTCCGAGGGGGTGGCCACCGCCAGTGCCGAGATCGCTCAAGGCAACAATGACCTGTCTGCCCGAACCGAGCAACAAGCCAGTGCGCTGGAGCAAACTGCGGCATCAATGGAAGAACTGGGCTCTACGGTCAAACAAAATGCCGAGAACGCAAGACAAGCCAACCAACTGGCGATGAGTGCAAGCACCGTGGCTGTCAAGGGCGGTGAAGTGGTGGCCCAGGTGGTGGACACCATGAAAGGCATCAACGAGGCTTCTCGCAAAATAGCCGACATCATCAGCGTCATCGACGGTATTGCTTTCCAGACCAACATTCTGGCCCTCAATGCGGCGGTCGAGGCCGCTCGTGCCGGTGAACAGGGGCGGGGTTTTGCTGTGGTGGCCAGCGAAGTGCGTTCCCTGGCTGGACGCAGTGCAGAAGCGGCCAAAGAAATCAAGACCCTGATCCATGCCAGTGTAGAGCGTGTGGAGCAAGGTACTGCGTTGGTGGATCAAGCCGGTGTCACGATGACGGAGGTGGTGAGTTCCATCAAGCGGGTCACCGACATCATGGGTGAAATCAGTGCGGCCAGTCACGAGCAGGCCATGGGTGTGGCCCAAGTTGGTGAGGCTGTCAGCCAGATGGATCAGGCCACGCAGCAAAACGCGGCGTTGGTGGAGGAGATGGCGGCAGCAGCCAGTAGCCTCAAGTCTCAAGCGCAAGAACTGGTGCAGACGGTTGCGGCATTCAAGCTCGATGGCATGGCCCATGGGCCGTCAATGGCTCCACGTCTTGTTGCCGTGCGATCACCTCAGGCCTCAATGACCTACAACGCTCCCGAGCGGCGCTCACTGCCAGCATCCAAAAAACCTGCAGCTCGCCCGAATCCTCCCAAATTGGTTGCGCAGTCGGTTGCCAAAGTAGCGCCACCTTCCAAGGGTGCTGATGGTGATTGGGAAACGTTTTAACCCTGATTTCATACTGACCCCAAGTCCTGACTGGGGATCGTGCCCCTTTCAGGTTGATGGACTTGGCGCTTTGCGGGTAGCTACTTGGCAGCGTTCAGCCTCTTCACTCCAGCCACAAACCTGGCAAGCGTGTCTGACAACACACCGCGTGGAAGGGTGATTTCGATCAGCTGAAACTTGCCGCGTGTCGCCATGGCTTGGTCCAGCGCAGCTTTCAGTTCGGCTCGTGTTCCCACACGTATGCCGTCGCCGCCCATGCCTGAGGCCATTTCAGCAAAGCCCCAGTGGTCCAGGTTGTTGAAGCCCGACTCGGGTTGAAAAGTGCGCAGCATTTCCCAGCTGGCGTTGTTGAACAGCAGCACGATTGGGTCCCAACCGTAGCGGCGGCAGTCAGGGGACGCTCGCCGGTAGCCGCTTGCAGGCCCAGTCCGGCAGGCACGCCAAAACCCATCGTGGCGTAATAGCCTGGGGCAACCAGTGCGGTGTGTTTGATCTCCATGGCGGTGAACAGGCAGTCGCCCATATCGGAGGCAATCGGCATCTTGCCGTGTCTGGCCATCAGGTCGTTGACAGCGGTGGCAATGTCGGTGGGGGTGATGCTCTGGGCATCTTCAGCCAGATTGGCGGGGAACACCTGAGGTGTCACCTGGAAGGTTTTGTCTGGCCCGTCCACACGCTCCAGCATTCGGTTCACCACGGCAGCCAGTGGCAGCTTGGCGTAAGTGTGGTAACCAATGTTGACCTGGCCGTTGAGTGCCTGGATGGTTTTGCGCATGTCGATTTTGGTCTCTGATACGGCAAAGTTGGTGTCGCAAATGATCTCACCCAGCAGAAACAGGCTGTCAGAGTTTTCCACCAACTGAGTCACTTCTGGGAAACCGGCCACACCCATGTAAGTGCCGATCAGTGGTGCATCTTGCTCTGACAGCAGGCCGCGCCCCATGAAACTGGTCACCACTGGTAGCCCCAGGCGGCGTGAC
>VIKI01000053.1:13134-15166 GCA_008080595.1 Comamonadaceae bacterium | reverse complement strand
CCGGGTCAATAAACCAATTGCCTCCACAGGGCAAGGGTGGTGGGCACCGGAGGTTTACGATATTGGTAACCGACAAATACATTAACGAGCTTCGTGAGGAGTTCAAGAAATGGGCCGATTTCTTGAACATAGGCTTCGGTCTTATGTCATTTTCACTTGCGCTTGCTTGTCTTGGCACCAAGACACCTGTGATCAATGCTTGGCTTTCTCTCGTTGTAGTGGCATTCATTCGGTATAAAGGAAGCCATATTTTTCCTTCAGAAATTCTGAGGTTACGCAAAGCTGCGAAGACCGATAAAAGTGCGCGAGTTGTGTTGGATGGGCTGCAAAAAGAGTTCATGAGTCTAAAGGCAATGATCGTTGACTATCCCATCTTCCTGCTGGGATACATTCTCCTCGCTGTAATTGCAGGCAGTCCTGGGCTAATTCCATTATTTCCGTTTTTGCAGGTATATGTTGGAACCTAACGATTAAGGTTAGATCGTGCAAAGCCACGATCTGAACCGTTTGTTGGACGAGCCCGGGCCTGACCAAAGCCGCTTGTTTCTTCACTGGAAATATCTTCTTCGATTCCACCCGACGCTGCGGATATTGGGCAAGCCAAAGTCCGCCAGTCCTGGTGATTCAAGCCGTCATTGCAACGACCCGGTGCCCCAAGAGCACATTTGAGGTGACCCAACCCGCTTTGTTTGGCCGTTTTTGGCCGAACTCATCCACAGCGCCTGTGTAGCACTGATGTGACGGGTTGTGATTTGCGCGTTTATCTGCCTGCAATACCCTCGCCGTTGGCCTTGACACCTGGTGGCTCAAACGTGAACGGCAAAATGCGGCGTTGCATGATGACCATCACACCCCCGCAGCAGCGACAAAGCAACTGGGGCCGCTCGGCCTGTGTTGCTGTTGCCGACTCGCTTGGTGCCTTGGGGCAGGTCTTGAACACCAACAGGCGCAGCAGTGCAATCAGCCGTCTGCTGTTGGGGTGCAAAAATCCGTAGTTACGCGCCCGCCGAAATCCCTTGGGCAACACATGCTGCAACACCAGCCGCAAAAACTCCACCCCACTGACCGTGCGTTGTTCGATCTTGTTGGTTTTACTATTCTTCCAGCGGTAGGTGACGTGCCCGTTCTCGCAGCGAAGAATGTCTTTCTCCTGGATCACCCCCCGGTACAGGTAGCGCCCCAGATAGACCAGCGCTGGTCCGCCGTTGCCTACGCCCTTGCAGTCCACCACCCACTTCTTGGGCAAGTCGCATGGCTGAGGCAAACCCAGCTCACCCAAGACCGCCAGAAACTTGGCCTTGAACACCTTGGCCAGCGCCTCGTGGTTGAACAAATAGCCATCTCCTTTGGCACTCTTGCGTAAAGTGCGCCATATCTTTTTATCGGCATCAAGGGCCGCAGCAGGCATGGCCATGTGCACATGCGGATGAAAGTCAAGTTTGCGTGAATGCGTGTGCAGCACCGCCACCGCGCCGGGGCTACCCTGCAACTTCCGGTGGTTCTGGCTGAAGGTGCAAAGCGTCCCCCAAGCGCAATCCATCAGTGCCTTGTAAAGCAGACGTTGATGCTGCCAAACCAGGGGGCGCAGTTCAGCTGGAACGGTGAACGTGATCAGGAAGTAACTGCCCGGCACCAGCGCTTGTGTCTGTCGCTCAATCCAGCGCTGGCTCTCAAAGTGTTGGCAGTGCGGGCAATTGCGGTGTCCACAGGAGTGCGGCACCACGCGCTGCTGACCACAGTCGTGGCACTGAGCCAGCATGCCCGGCCCCTGGCTGGAGCGGCACAGCTTCATGGCGTTCAGTGCCTGAAGCTGACTGGGTAACACACTTGCGCCGTACTGGGTCAGGTAGGCTGGTGCAAACTGCTCAATGATGGCCGCCAGCGGGATCATTTGACATTTCCCCAATCGAGCTTGAAGCCGCTCATCAGGGCCTCAATGCGCTCGTTGAGCCGATCTGCGGTGTGGCTGGTGAGGTGGGTGTAGCGGGCGGTGGTGAGAATGCTGTGGTGGCCCAGAATCTTCTGCACTTCA
>VIKI01000053.1:0-13072 GCA_008080595.1 Comamonadaceae bacterium | reverse complement strand
TTTTTTTAGGCCGCAATCCATGACCACTTGGCGCATGGCTTTTTGCACGCCACCACGATCCAGCGGTGTGCTGGCACTTTGCGCCCCCTCCAAACCACCCTGACGATTGGGGAACAGCAGCTCAGGGTTGCGGTGGATACTCCAGAAGCGGCGCAAAACACACAGGGTCGCTTCAGGCAGGGGCACAAAGCGGTCGCGGTTGCCTTTGGAGTCCCGAATGTGCACGCGCTGGCGCTGTGCGTCGATGTCGCCGACCTTCAAGGCCAAACCCTCGCTCAGGCGCAGGCCCATGCTGTACAGGGTGAAATAAAGCACCCGGTAACTCAGGACTCGGGTGTTGGAGAAGAGGGTTTGCGCCTCATCAATGGTGACGATATCGGGCAGGCGTGAGACTTTGGGTGGTTTGATGAAATTGGGCATGACCCAGGGCTTGCCCAAGACATGCTGGGTGTAGAACTTGAAGCCATACAGGTCGAGTTTGACGGCGCTCCAAGAGTGCGATTCGATCAGGTCGCTGAAGTAGTCGGTGAGTTGCGCGGGTGACAAGTCGCCGATTGCGTAGTCGAAGTAGTCACCCATGCGCCGGATGGTGCGGCTGTAGGCATCAATGGTCTTGGGTTGCAGGCCTTTGAGCTTGAGGTGTTGGAGGTGGGTTTGGTAGCGCTGATCAAATTCAGCCTTGGTGACGGGGTTCATGCTGCGGAGTCCTTGCGATTTGTTGCAGAATCACCCCTTCGGAATGAATGGGTGAAGGTGCAGGTTAAATCGTCTCAGTCTGCGCAATTGCGAGGGGGTTTACTCCGCGTAGCGGCTTCGTCCAACCCGACATTCAACCCGGACTCCGCAAAAGCGCGGAGACGGTTAATTCCACGTTAGGCATCACACAAAACAAGCATGCACCGCATCCGCCCTCGACCAAACTCACTGCTGGCGTTCGTACTCGCGGTGCTTGCGTGCGTCTCCGTTCACGCAGCTGAGACAGCAAATCCAGTCGTGCCAGGGGCATGCATCCCAAAGCCTCTCCCAAAGAGCTCAATCGCCGTCCGCGGACCAGCAAATGCAGCGAGCGCGCAGGCGGACTCGACGCCCAGCCAGACTGTAGTGGTCTACTGCTCAGCTCCAGTAGCCCCCAAGTCGTCGCCAAGTGCATCTGCACCTGTTGGCGATGGTGATGGAAGCCCCTGGCTCGACTTTTGGAGCAAAGTGATTGCGGCACTGTCTTGGCCACTGGTTGCCGCAATCGCGGCGTGGCGACTCGCACCGCACCTTCAGGGAAAACTGAAGGACCTTACGAAAGTGAAGGCGGGCCCTGTGGAGGCTGAGTTTGCGAAGCAGGTCGAGGAACTGCGCAAGGAAGTTGAGGAGAAGGTTCCAGAAGCTAGAGCAACTCGAACGTTCAACGATGACGAAGGACGATTGCTGGAACTCGCCAAAGTTTCTCCACGCTCCGCAATCATCGAGGCTTGGCGAAACGTTGAGCTTTCGGCAGCGCGAGCTGTCGAGCTTCGGCTCTCCAGCCGAGAGATTTCAGCAAGCGCCACGTCATTGCGAACTCCACTGAATACAACCGCACTGGGTCGCGAGTTGGGGCTGCTACAAATCCTCAATGGTCAGCAAGTTTCCCTATTCCATGAACTTCGTATGCTCAGGAATAAGGCCACTCACTCTGAAGAGTTCGAGATCGACTTTGAAGCGGTGAACAATTACATCCAGCTTGCGCAATCTCTAAGGCAAATTCTTCAGAACGCCGAGAGTGATGCCTAACCCTTCCATCGAGAGGACGTGCCCGGCAAGCCGAGTCACGCATCTCATGTCAAACGTTAAACCTGCATTTCGAGTGACAGTTTTGGAGCGAAGCATCTGACTAAAATGCGCCTTATTGGAGCCATTCATGGCCAAAACCCGAATGACTCTTAACGCTGCCCCCCACTGCCCCCTTGATCGACGCTCAAGCCGCTAACTTCGCGCTCGCCAGTCGATTCAGGCTGATGCCTTGCTCGGCAGCCATCAGTGCCAGATTGCGGTGAACCATCGGCGGGATGCGTACACGGAACTCGCCGCTCTAGTTTTTCTCAGCCAACGCCACCGGCACGGGCTCGCCGCTGGCTTGCATGTCGGCTGCCACGTCGGCCACCACCTTCTGGATACCCTTGAGCGCCGCCTCAGGCGTTTTGGCCAACCAACTCAGCGAAGCAAATTCGGCGCACAGGCCGATGTGCTCGCCATCTTCGGGCGACCAAGTGACGCGGTAGGTGTAGTGCTTGATGTTCATGATCTGTTTTCCAATTGTTCGATGGCTTGAAGGACTTGCCTGACTTGATATGGCTTCGCCTTGCCTCTGGCGTTCTGAATGTTGACACGCAGATCGCCTGGACAAGGACTCCATGTCAACACTCACTCTTTACCCTTATCGGCAATTTTCAGTGGTATGTGCGGTGAAGCCCACCTCATCTACCCACACAGGCATTGAATTACTATTCAAATAGAACAGTAATTCACTTGATGGGGCATACCTTGCAAAGCACAATCACTGCCAGGGGACAAACCGTTGTTCCTGCCGCCATACGAAACCAGTTTCACCTTGGCCCTGCCGACCGATTGGAGTGGCTGCTGGACAACGGCAGCATCCGCGTTGTGCCTGTGCGCGCCAATCCGATCCAAGCCTTGAGGGGGCAAGGCAAAGGCGGCGCAACCGCACGCCTGCTGGCTGCCCGCAAACAGGACTTGGCACAGGAATGAAACGGTTTCTGTTGGACACTTCGGCCATCCTGACATTGCGTGACGATGAGGCGGGTGCTGACCGGGTGGCCGAGGTACTCGGCCTTGCAGCCGAAGGCAAGGCGAAATGCTATGGCTGCTTCATGACGCTGATGGAGGTGCTCTACCGCGTTTGGCGCGACGAAGATAAGGCTGCAGGGCAACTGGCCTACCAACAGTGCCTGGCTTTGCCGATGGAGTGGCTGTCAAACACCGATACCTTGATGGTCAAAGCCGCTGAATACAAAGCCCTGTATCCGCTGCCGATTGCTGAAGCCTGGATTGCCGCCTGCGCATCGGAACAAAGTGCCGTCTTACTGCACAAAGACCCGGAATTCAAACCCCTGCCCATCGCGCAGGAATTGCTGCCGCTCAAAGCCAGGAAAATCCAATAGAACGGAAATTCAATCACCAAAGTTCATTCGTACTTTTTCCGTACAAAACAAAGGATAGGCCATGGCAACTTTGACACCCCCGCTTGAACGCATTGACCTGCGTACCACACCTGAAATCAAGGAATTGATCGTGCGCGCCGCCAGCGCAGCAGGCGTGAGTTTGAGTGCGTTTTTGATTGCCAGTGCTCAGGATCGGACCAAGCAGTTGCTGGCCGAGCGCGAAACATTGACGTTTTCGCCGCGCGACTGGAACGCCTTTTTTACCGCGCTGGACAATGCCGACAAACCTCGTCCGCAGCTCGAAGCTGCCGCTCAGGACTACCTGACCTGGCGTGCGCAAAACGCAGCCGCCATGCAAGCAGGTCATGACAGTGTTTGATGGTCAGATTGAATTGCTGGCCAAACCCCGGTCACGCCATCACACGGCTGTTTGGAATTTGAGGAATGATTAGGGCTGTAGCGCTTGATTTACTTGCGCAAGCTGCTTTTTAATTTGTAGCAATAGATGATGCAATCATTTGCCGATGCGTTGATCATGCTGAGGGTGATTGCCGTCAGGAATTCAGTTTTCCGGGTGGTTAGGCGGAAAGTACTTTCTGTTGCCAGTGGCGGGCCGTTAAATCCAGCGACTGCATCACATCAGGATGTGTGATGCCGTGGCGCAGCCCCCAATGGACTGATGCGGTCGGATCGGGCGGCGCGCTCACGATAAAACTCAGAGCCTCTGCCGAAGTACCCAACAGGTCAGGCAAGCAGGGAAGTTTCAGCAACCCGCCCATGACCCACTTTGGCACATGAGCTACCGCATTCGGGCCGCCCATTGCAGAAGACATCCAGTTGACGGACGTGCGAAAAGTAGGTGAATGAGGGTCCAGCAAGAGGTGGTCCAGCATTTCACCGTCAGAAGACAGAAGCAGGGCCACGGTATACGCGGCCACATACTGCCCTGTGACCCAGGGCACCACATCTGATGGCTTCCCTGGCACAAGCCTTAACAGGCCACGATGGATGGAATTCAGAATGCCCGCTACAGCCGATTGATCAGGCACGTCAGGCAGTGAAGCGTCACCAATCACGACGGCGGGGTGGATCCAAGTCACTGGCAAATCACCCTCTTTGCGCTGAGCTGGGCTCAGGGCGAGATACGCCCTGAGTTTGGATATCTCATAGGCCCCCCATTTTTTGGCAGCATCAGCCCAGTCAAGCTCAGGCTGGCGAAGCCCCATGCTGTCCAAATGCCCTGGTACTTGGCTCATGAAACCGCACACGCCCACAAAGGGGCCGGGGATACCACGCTGTGAGGCCCAGGCGTGCAAACGCAATGTGCCATTGACGTTGACTTCGTTGGCTTCGGGCCAACTCAATTGCCAGCCCCACATGGCGGCCAGGTGAACGACGCAGGTGACTGACTCCAATGGGGATTGCGTTTGAGCACCCCACCCGAAATCTGGCAAGGAGAAGTCGGTGGCCACGCACTCAACACCTTCTGATGACACGCCTTGCATCGTCAACCATTGCCCAAGCGGCGGCCACTGGCGTTCAGGATCGCGCAGGGTGATGACGGCTCGGTTGCCTGTTCGCAGCCAAGTCCGCAAGACTAAGCGCCCAATTTGGCCAGTGGCCCCGGTGAGCAGCAAAACCGGCTGCGTGGATGTGGTTTTTTGTTGTGGCATGTGCTCGGTCCATTCATTGAGGTGACCTGATGCTAAAGTCTGGACTTAACTCTAGAGTCAAGCATGAAAATCGGTGAACTTGCCAAACATACCGGTGTGAGCGTGGATGCTTTGCGCTTTTACGAGGAAAAGGGCTTGCTTGCACCAACGGGGCGAACAGAATCGGGTTACCGCATGTATGCCCCTGCTACGGTGGCTCAAGTGAAGTTCATCAAGTCAGCGCAGGCCTTGGGTTTCTCTTTGCAAGAAGTGCTGGATGTCATGCCGGCATTAACTCAGGGCCGTTTGCAGTTGCTTGAACTTCGACAGCGAATGCAGGACAAGCTTCAATCAATCGACGATCAGATTGAACAACTGCAAAAGCTGCGTACCGAAGTTTTGGGCACGATGGAAATGTTTCAGTGTGATTCCAGCACGATACTGAGTCCGAAAGACTTGAACAAGCCGCTTGAGTGATGCGTTGGAAATGGCAGAGCATGAACCCGCACGGCCCTGATGCCTGCATGCTGTGACACCAGCGCACCGCGCTTGACAAGATGTTGGGTTGTGCGCTTCGCGTATCCTCCCCCACTTCATTCACGCGTTGGACAAGGAAACATATGAATTTGCAGGGGTATTTTGAGCAGTATTGGCCGTTTGCGGCGTTGGGCCTTTGGTTTGCGTACAAGTGGTGGAATTCCAAACGGGTTCTGGCGATGCTGCCAGAGCTGAAAGCGCAAGGAGCCCTTTGGGTTGATGTCCGGTCAGCAGCAGAATTTGCCCATGCCAATGCACCCGGAACCGTCAACATCCCCTTGCAGGAATTGGGCAGCAGGCTTGCAGAGATACCCCAATCTGCCCCGGTAGTGCTATGCTGCGCCAGCGGAACACGCAGTGGCATGGCCAAGATGGTGCTCAAGAAGAACGGCTATCAGCGGGTTTACAACATTGGCACCTGGAGCAAGTTTTTGCAAGCAAAATGATGCTGCAACCCTTTACTGACATGAGCAAACAGCTACATAATCAATAGCATCAAGTCGCTGCCACCACCGACACGCCGTGGTCAGCCAGCGTCAGCCCGACCTGGCTGCCCAGGCTCAGCACATCGGTAAGGTCGGGGGAAACCACAAAAATCGGCCCCAGCACGGTCTCAAAGGTGTATTCAAAAAAGCTGCCCAGGTAAGCCAGCTTCAGCAGTTTGGCGGCCAGCCCGGTGCCGTCGCGGTGAATGTGCCAGGCCTCTGGCCGCACCGCCACCTTGACCTGACCGGCGGCTACCGCCTGGCGTGACATCACTTGCAACGGCCCCAGCTGCACGCAGCCACGGGCATCGGCCACGCCGGGGAACAGCATGGCTTCACCCATGAAACCGGCCACAAACTCGCTGCCGGGGCGCTCGTACATGTCTTGTGGTGTGCCGCGCTGGGCAATCAGGCCGTCGTCCATCACGATGATCTGGTCACTCACCGCCAGCGCCTCGCTCTGGTCATGGGTGACATAGGCCACGGTGAGGTGCAGACGCTGCTGCAGGCTACGGATTTCTTCGCGCATGTCGCGCCGCAGGCGGGCATCCAGGTTGCTCAGGGGTTCGTCAAACAGCAGCACACCGGGTTCCAGCACCAGCGCACGAGCCAGTGCCACACGCTGCTGCTGGCCACCCGAGAGTTCGCTGGGCAGGCGGTCGTCATAACCGACCAGGCCGACATTGCCCAGGGTTTCCACGGCACGCCGGGTGGCCTCGGTCTTCTCAACGCCGGACATCTTCAGGCCGTACATCACGTTTTCCAGCACGTTCATGTGCGGGAACAGGGCGTAGCTCTGGAACATCATGCTCACATTGCGGTCAGCCGGCCCGAGTGTGGTGACATCTTTGCCCGCCATGAGAATTTGCCCGCTGGTGGGGGTTTCCAGCCCGGCAATCATGCGCAGCACAGTGGTTTTGCCGCAGCCTGAGGGCCCGAGGATGGTGGTGAGGGAGCCTTTTTCGATCTCGAAATCCACCCCTTTGATCACCAGCGGGGCGCTGTTGTCGGTGCCGTAACGCTTGGTGATGTTTTTGAATTCAACGCCGTAACTCATGTGTTTGCTCGGTAAGAGGTGGCCCTCAGTGGGCCGGAATGGGTGCTGTAGCGGCGTGTGTTTTACGCCGCCCCAGCTTGCGCTCACCCACCAGGAACTGGATCAGCGCAATCGAGGCCGACATCAACAAAATCAGCACCGTGCAATACGCCAGTGCCACGCCGTAGTCGCCGTTGCCGACGCGGCCAATGATGTAGGTGGTGGCGAGTTCGTTCTCGGCCGTCACCAAAAAGATCACCGCGCTGACTGTGGTCATGGCGCGGACAAAGCTGTAAACCAGAGCCGCCACCAGCGCCGGTTTGAGCAGTGGCAGCACCACATGGCGCAACGTCTGGAAGGTGGAGGCACGCAGCATCAGTGAGGCTTCGTCGAGCGACTTGTCGAGTTGTTTGAAGGCCGCCGTACCGGCCCGCACCCCCACCGGCAAATTGCGGAACATGAAACACAGCACAATGATCAGGCCCGTGCCGGTCAGCTCCACCGGCGGCACGTTGAAGGCCAGGATGTAGCTCACCCCCAGCACCGTACCCGGTATCGCAAACGCCAGCAGGGCGACAAACTCAAACCAGCCTTGGCCGCGAAACTCGGTGCGCGCCAGCAGGTAGGCAATCAGCAGCCCGACCGCGGCGGTGATGGGTGCGGAGATGCCCGCCAGCTTGATGGTGGTGAAAAATGAGTTCCAGGCCGTACCGGCCCAGACCAGGCCAAAGTCGCCCCACTCCAGCCCGAAGGCGGTTTTGAAATGCGCCAGCGTCAGGGTGTAGTCACGCCCCCAGGTTTGCACAAAGCCACCGGCAAAGGCAAACAGGTAGACCACCACGGTGAAGGCCAGCCAGGGGTAGACCACGGCATTCAAAACCCGGCGCACACCGTCTGGCAAGGCCATCGGAATACCCGCATCCCCCTTGCCGCTGACGGTGGTGTAGTTTTGCTTGCCCAGCAGGCCGCGCTGCAGGGCAAACACCAGCAGTGCAAAGACCGTGAGAATCCAGGCCAGGGAGGCCGCCCGGCCCTGGTCATATTGAGCCCCCACAATGGCAAAAAAGATGTCGGTAGAGAGCACCGAGAACTGCCCACCGACCACCACCGGGTTGCCAAAGTCGGCAATACTTTCAATGAAACCCACCAAAAACGCATTGGCCAGCCCGGGCTTGAGCAGCGGCAGGGTCACGGTCAAAAAGGTTTGCTGCTTGCTGGCACGCAGGGTTTGAGCCGCCTCTTCCATACTGGGAGCCACACCCTGCACCACCCCACGCATGATCATGAAGGCAATCGGCGTGAAGGCAAACAGCTGGGCAATCCACACCCCCAGCAAACCATAGAACCAGCGGGTGGGCGGAATGCCAAAGGCCCACTCCAGCAACTGATTAACGATACCGGCACGGCCAAACAACAGGATCAACCCCAGGCCAACCACAAAGGGCGGCGTGATGATGGGCAGCAGCGCCACCACCCGCAGCGGTGTTTGTACCCGCTTGCTGGCACTGCGCTCGGCCAGCAGCGCCATCATCGTGCCCATCACCGTCGTACCGGTGGCGGTGAGTAAGGCCAGAAACAAGGTGTTCCACGCCACGCCGCAGCGCACACCGCCAGCCAGGCAATTCAAGCCCCAAACCCGCTCATTGCCAATGCGCTCAAAAATGGCTGAGACGGCCCACTGCCCTTCTTCATTCAAAAACGCGCCGTACAAGGCTTTGGTAACCGGAAAGGCGATGAACAGCAACAACAGCACCGAGCAGCCCAGCACCGCGCTGGCAATGAACAAATCACCCTTGAAAAAACCCCGGCGGGCCACGCCAAAAGCGGTGAGCATGACCAAGGCCAGCAGGGCAATGAAGGCTCCGATGCCAATGCCAAACTGGTTCACGGCCAGTTCACCAAACTGTGCGTTCAGCAGTGCGAATGACCAGCCTTTGGAACCAATCGCAAAGCCACTGAGCAGCAAGCCTAAAAACCCCAGTAAGCCACCCGAGAGCAACCAGTTGCTTTGCGGTCTGCCCGGTGGCACCAGCAAGGCCACGCCTGCCAGACCCAGCCCGCCCAGGCCCAGAGCCAGCCAGACACGGCCATAGTGAAGCGCCTGAAGCAAGCCGTTGGCCGTTTCAGTGCCCCCAAACACTTGCGGCAACACGCTGTACCAAGCGGTGTCTTGAATGGCGTACCAAGGCAGCACCAAGTAGGCCAACAGCCCGATGATGAGCCACAGGCGAATGGCGTGGTTTGGGTTTTGGTTCACAGCAAATACTTCGATTGAACGGCCCTGGTAAACCGGGCAGGTGTCAGGTTAACGAGGCAAAGAATTGACTTCTTTTTCCCATTTGGCAATCAGGCGCTTGCGCTCGGCTGAAGCGCCGTACTTGGCATAGTCGTAGTTGATGAACTTGATTTTTTTGAAATCGGGCACATTTTTGTCGACTTTGGCGGCCTTGTTGGAGGGCACCTGGAATTGTTTGGCCGCAGCGGCCATTTCCTGTGCGGCCGGGGTCAATGCCCACTCGTAAAACTTCTTGGCGGCCTCCAGATTGCGTGCGCCTTTGATGATGCTCATGGAGCCAATTTCAGCCCCCGTACCGTCAGCCGGGGTGATGGCCTCCACCGGAAAACCGTTCATTTTTTCACCAGGTGCGTCATGCACAAAGCTGATCGACACGGTGGTTTCACCGCGTGCAGCGGCCTTGATCGGGCCGGTACCACTGCGGGTGTACTGGCTGATGTTTTTGTGCAATTTCTTCATGTACTCAAAAGCCTGGTCTTCACCCATCATTTGCACCAGGGTGGCCACCATGGTGTAAGCGGTGCCGCTGGAGGCCGGGTTGGCCACCTGGATTTCACCTTTGAGTGCGGGATTCAGCAAATCAGCCCAGACCTTGGGCGGCTGCAGCTTTTTCTTGGCCAACAACTCGGTGTTGTAACCAAATCCCAAAGGGCCTGAGTAAATGCCCACCGTGCGGAACTTGGACTGCGCCGCTTGCTGCTGTGACCAAACCTGCAATTGACTCAGGCTAGGTGATTTGTATTCGAGTGACAAGCCCTGCTCGGCAGCTTGTAAATGCGGGTCACCGGTACCACCAAACCAGATGTCGGTCTTGGGGTTGTCTTTTTCGGCAATCAGTTGGGCCAGCGCTTCACCCGAGCCCTTCATTGAAATATTGATTTTGGTTCCCGTGGTTTTGCCATACACGGTGCCGATCATGTTGCACCACTCGGCTTGCACCGAACAAATCACGTTGACGGTGTCAGCCTGAGCAAAACCAGCAGCCAGAGCAAGGGAAGACACAACAAATAGCTTCTTCATGACAACTCCAAAAAATCCTGAAATCCCGATTGATTTCACAGAAATGTCACTGTAACGTCATTGTTTCCTTCTGAATGCAGGGGAAAACGCCATGTTTGCGTCAGATCAAATCTTTTGGTTACCAAATTTCACGAAAACATTGAAACTAAGTTACATTACCAGCGTTTTTGAAAATTCCAACCACTCCAATCACACTGACCCATGAGTTTTGATCTTGTTCTTTTTGGCGGCACCGGCGACTTGTCTTGGCGCAAACTGATGCCCGCATTGTTTCAGGCCTTCAAACATGGCACCTTGCCTGAAGGTGCACGCATCATTGGTGTGGGCCGTGACGACTTGAGTGACGAACACTACCGTGCCTTGATCCTGAACCGCTTTGACCAAGTGGAGCTGGACAAACGCCCCAGCGCCGAGGAATTCAAGCGTTTTTCAAGCCTGCTGGAATTTGTCAGCATGGACTTGTCAAAGCCTGAACACTATGCCTACCTGCGTGACAAACTGGCCCAACGCGCCGCCGACACGGTGGTGATGTACCTGGCCACCGCGCCCACCCTGTTCACCACCATCGTTGATCAACTGGCCGCAGCAGGCCTGAACACGCCACACACCCGCGTGGTGCTTGAAAAACCTTTGGGCCACGATCTGGCCAGCAACCGGGCCATCAACCACAGCGTAGGCCAGGTGTTCAGTGAAAACCAGGTGTTCCGCATCGACCATTACCTGGGCAAACCTGCGGTGCAAAACCTGTTTGCGCTGCGTTTTGGCAACGCCTTGTTTGAACCCCTGTGGCGGCGTGAGCACATTGCCAACATCCAGATCACCATTGCCGAAGAGTTGGGCGTGGAAAAACGTGGCGCGTTTTACGAGACCACCGGTGCACTGCGTGACATGGTGCAAAACCATGCGCTGCAACTGCTCTGCGCCATTGGCATGGAGCCGCCCATCAACTCACATGCCGATGCCATTCGGGACGAAAAACTCAAGGTGCTACGTTCCCTGAAACCCTGGACAGCCGAAACTCTGGCGCAAGACGTGGTTCGGGGCCAATACGCTGCAGGGGCGATTGGTGGCGCAGCAGTTGTCGGCTACCAGGAGGAACTGGGTGTCAACCCGGCCAGCCAGACGGAAACATTTGTCGCCTTGCGTACCGAGATTTCCAACTGGCGCTGGGCCGGGGTACCGTTCTATATTCGCACCGGCAAGCGTCTGGCCGGGCGAGATGCACGTATTGTGGTTAATTTCCGCCCGACACCCCACGCCATTTTCAACTCACAAATCGGCATGGCCAACCGGCTGGTGATTAACCTGCAACCCAAAGACGGGCTGGAACTTCACTTGCTGGCGCAGGGTCAGGACAAGCGCAAAAATTCGCACATCCTGGCCCCCGTGCAACTTGATCTGGACTTTGACAAACGCTTTGGTCAGGAGCGCGTGGGTGCCTATGAGCGGCTGCTGCTGGACGTGATTGACGGGCGGCTGAACCTGTTTGTCCGCAGCGACGAGCAAGAGGAAGCCTGGCGCTGGGTCGAACCCATTCTGACCCACTGGCAGACCGATGTTCTGGGCCCTCGCGCGTATGCCGCTGGCACATGGGGGCCAAGTGCCACCAGCGCCATGATTGCGCGTGATGGTTTTTGCTGGAGCGAAGAGTGTTAGGCTCAGTGCCTGTTCCCCCATCCGTGACTGATTGTTTGATACACCACCATGCTTGACCGAATCAAAGCCTCTTTGCCCTCCCTGGCCCCTGCCGAGCAACGTGTGGGCAAACTGGTGTTGAGCGATCCGCGCGGTTTTGCGCTGATGCCGGTCAGCGAACTGGCCGACCGGGCGCATGTGAGCAAACCCACGGTGGTGCGGTTTTGCCGCAGCGTGGGTTATGACGGCCTGAGTGACTTCAAACTGAAACTGGCCGGCAGCGTGAGTGAGGGCGTGCCCTTTATCCACCGCAGTGTGGATGTAGACGACAAGACCAGTGACATCATGGTCAAGGTGATTGACAACACCGTGGCCGCGTTTCTGAAATACCGCAACGATGCCTCTGCCAGCGCCATTGAGAAAGCCGCAGATGCCTTGGTATTGGCCTACAAAGCGGGGCGACGGATTGAGTTTTTTGGTGTCGGCAATTCCGGTGTGGTGGCGCAGGATGCGCAGCACAAGTTTTTCCGCTTAGGCATCAACGGCGTGGCCTACAGCGACGGCCACATGCAGGTGATGAGTGCCTCCCTGTTGCAGCCGGGTGACTGTGTGGTGGTGATTTCCAACTCGGGCCGCACGCGGGATTTGATGGACTCGTGCGACATTGCCCGCAAAAACGGGGCCACTACCATTGTCATCACGGCCAGCGGGTCACCTCTGGCCTCTGCCGGTGACATTCACGTGGCGGCTGATCACCCGGAAGGTTATGACCGCTACAGCCCAATGGTGTCGCGCCTGCTGCACCTGATGATCATCGACATTCTGGCCACCTGCGTGGCTTTGCGTATTGGCGGTGACAAACTGCAGCCGCTGCTGCGTGAGATGAAAAACAACCTGCGCAGCAAACGCTACGCCTGATTTATTTCAAGGCTATTAAGCCTGTAGCGCTTATTCTGAAAGCGTAAGCCGCTATCTTTTAAAGTCATAATCCGCTGGGCTAGCGCAATAAGCGCTCGATTCACCCCATGCAAACGGGAGCAAAAAATGACCAAAAGGCAACACCACCATGGCTAAAGGCATGATTCTGGCAGCCGGGCAAGGCACCCGGGTTCGGCCCCTGACCAAAGATTTACCCAAACCGATGATTCCCATTCTGGGCAAGCCGGTGATGGAATACCTGATTGAGCATCTGGCCCACTTCGGCATCACCGAAATCATGGTCAATGTGGCCCATAACCACTACAAGATCGAACAGTATT
>VIKI01000291.1:2650-3170 GCA_008080595.1 Comamonadaceae bacterium | reverse complement strand
CAACACCAGCAATGGTGGCTTTATTGAAACCTCCGCCGCCCACGTCAAGATTGCCGACAACGCCAAAATCACCACCGCCTCGGCAATGGGGCTGGCAGGCAGCTGGCTGATCGATCCGGTGGACTTCACCATTGCGGCAAGCGGCGGCGACCTGACCGGGGCCACCCTCACCAGCCAACTGGTCAACAACAACGTCATCATCTACAGCCTCTTGGGTGAAACGGGCACAGCAGGCGACGTGAACGTTAACGACGCGGTGTCGTGGTCTGCCAACAAGCTCACCCTGAACGCGCGACACAACATCAACATCAACGCGGTGATGAACGTCACTGCCAGCGCCAGCCTTTTCCTGCAATACGCCCAAGGCGGAGGGCCAGGCGACTACATCATCGGCGCGAATGGCAAAGTGAATCTGCCCTCTAACTCCAACGCTTTTGTCACCCAGGCAGGCGGTAATTGGCAGAGCTACGGCGTTATCACTTCACTGGCCCAATTGCAAGGCAGCACCTGCACAAATTGT
>VIKI01000291.1:0-2644 GCA_008080595.1 Comamonadaceae bacterium | reverse complement strand
CCTGCACAAATTGTGTACTCGGTGCGGACATTGATGCCGGGGCAGGCTTCAGTCCGAGAATTGGACACGACGGTATCTTTGCCGGCTTGGGGCATACCATCAGCAACCTGAACATCAATCTACCCAGTGGCAATAACGTCGGATTGTTCGGCGCAACCACAGGCAATGCTGTATTGCGTGACTTGCACTTGGTGAATGCCCGCGTGACGGGTCAAGAACATGTGGGGGCGCTGGTAGGACAAGCTTCAGGAACGATCATCAACTGCTCTGCCACGGGGCCTGCGACTGGCAATATGGTCATGGGGAGCAGCTACGTCGGTGGTTTGGTGGGTACAGGCACTGCGAACCTGACCATCGCCAACAGCTACGCCACGGGCAACGTGGCAGGCAATGGTTTTTATCACGGAGGTCTGGTAGGGCGTAACTACGGCACGATTAGCTCCAGTTACGCTACAGGCGCTGTGAATAGCAATGACATTGCTGGCGGGCTGGTAGGGGTTAACGACGGAACGATTAGCAACAGCTACGCCACGGGTGTCGTGAATGGTGGCATTGTCGGTGGGCTGGTAGGGGAGAACTCCGGCACGGTTAACAACAGCTACGCCACGGGCCGGGTGAACGGGAGTAGCTACGTAGGTGGGCTGGTAGGGCGTAACTCTAGGACAGTCAGCAACAGCTACTGGGATATAGGAAGCTCCGGTCAGACCAGTTCCGCAGGTGGCCTTGGCTTGACCAGCGCTGAAATGCAACAGATGAGCAAATTCGCAGGATTTGATTTTGCCGGAACCTGGATCATCTACGAAGGCCATACCAGCCCGCTGCTGCGCTCGTTCATGAAACCCCTCACGGTGGGCAACCCAACCAAGAACTACGATGGGCTGACAGCTGGCAATAGCGCCTTCGGTCTGCCTGCAGACCATATTTTCGGCACCCTCACTTACACCGGCAGCGCGAATGGCGCGATCATTCCCGGCACTTACACGGCCACCGGTCTGAATGGGCTGTATTCAGACCAGCAGGGCTATGCCATTACTTTTGTTGACGGTGCGCTCACGGTGAACCCCAGGCCGCTGACGGTGAGTGGTATCACCGCAGATGCCAAGGTGTATGACGCTACCACGGCCGCAACCCTGAACATCGGCACAGCAAGCTTCTCTGGCATCCTCCCAGGCGACACGGTAAGCATCACACCGGGCGCCATCACCGGGGCCTTTGCGGACAAAAACGCGGGCTCCAACAAAGCCATCAACCTGTCTGGCGTGAGCCTGAGCGGCACGAATGCGAGCTACTACACCTTAAACGGGGTGCTGAGCGCCAATATCACCCCCAAGCCGCTGTCGAGCGGTATTTCGGTGGTCGAAAAAGTTTATGACGGCAAAACGAATGCAACGCTGAGCAACAACGGTGTCCCCGCGCTACTGGCTGCACAAGCCCCTGGTACCGGTACAACGGCAGACGGCAAGCCTTACACGGGAGATGCCGTCAGCTTCAGAGGTTCGGCAACGGGAACCTACAACGACAAGAATGTTGCTGAGGCAACCACCGTCTACCTTGATGGGCTCGTGCTTGGCGGCGCAGAGCGCGGCAACTATTCGATTCAAAGAGAAGTAGCGGGAACGATCAGCCCCAAAGAGGTGACCATCGACCTCAAAATCGTGCCACGAGTTAAAACTTATGACGGCACAACAACGGTCACCGTGGATGCTTACCAGTGGTTTAACAATGCGAGTGAACCATGGGCCAACTACATGGCACCTGCTTCTTTCTACACCAACGGTCTCGTTTCGAGTGTGGATCAATTCCAGTCTGCCACAGGTACTGGCAACTTCAACAGCAAGGATGTGGCAACAGCCAACCAAATCACCCTTACCAGTATCGCGTTCAATAACTATGACGGCAACGCTGGGCGCATGGCCTATGGGAGTAACTATCACCTGATACCAGGCCCGGGAACCACTTATTTCAATGCAACAGGTGTGCAAACAGGTGTGCAGACTGTGCCAAAAATCACACCGAAAGCCTTGACGGCCAGCGTCGCTGCAAGCAACAAGGTCTATGTCGGCAGCACGGTCGCCGCACCGATACTGACGATCACCGGGGGGCTGGTGGGCACGGAAACCCTGAGCGCAAGTGGCACGGCCACCTTCAACAGCAAAGACGTGGCAACGGCCAATCTGGTGACCGTCAACAGCACCACGTTGGCGGACGGCAGCAACGGTGGGCTGGCGGGCAACTACAGCCTGGCCAGCGGCCAAACAGCCGCAGCCAGCATCACCCCGGCCAACATCACCCTCACCGGCCTGACTGCCAGCAACAAGACCTATGACGGCGGCACCACCGCCACCGTGACGGGTACAGCGGCGGTGACAGCACTTGCAGGTGACAGCGTGAGCGTGAGCGGCACGGCTTCCGGGGCTTTTGCTGACAAAAACGTCGGCACCGCCAAAGCCGTCAACATCAGCGGCTTGAGCCTCAGTGGTGCAGATGCCAGCAACTACACCATCGCCCCCCTGACTGCTGACATCGCCCAGCTCCCCAGCGTCAGCTGGACTGGCGGCAGCACCGGCAACTGGTCAGACTCCGCCAACTGGGCCGGAGGCATCACCCCCAACCTCGCCAACGTGGCCGCAGTCGTCATCCCGGC
>VIKI01000052.1 GCA_008080595.1 Comamonadaceae bacterium | reverse complement strand
ACCAGAGCTCCAGCTGGCTTCCAGAATCATGTCGACAAACGGCTCATTGATGGGGCGATCACTGCTGAGCTGCAAATAAGCTTGCCCATTGGCGCGGCGTGCCAGTGTGGTGCGCAAATTGGCCATGGCTTGGTTGTAGTCCAGTCCGGCCGATTTGAAGGACTCCGGGGGCGCGACCCGGGTGCTGAGCGTGGCGGCTTCCTCAGCGTTGATGTCCAGAATCTCGATTTCAGCCCTGAGCGCTTCACCAAGCGAGGACTGAACGAACACCCGCCCCAAGGAAAGCGCATTCGCCGGGGTTGCCCAAAAACCCGTGAGGACAGCTACTGTTACGGCAGTGAGCTGCCAACGATGAGACTTAACTATCAATTTTGTCTACTCCGGTTCTGTCGCCCATCACAAATTTGTGCGGTGTGTGTCATTGGTCTGTCATCTGTATCATGGAAAAGCACCATAACATCAATGTCTTAGCATGACAAGTTGAGCAAGCATATGAACTTGCCCTTAATCACTTCAGGAAGCGTTAACTGGATTCTATGTTGTTGGGTGACAACGACCTGCTTGGCCACATGAGTATGACGTGGCAGGCCGTAGAGGCAGGTCAGGCTTGCAACAGAATCCGCAGCATACGACGCAAGGGCTCAGCAGCCCCCCACAGCAATTGGTCACCAATGGTGAATGCACCCACATAGTCCGGGCCCATGGCCAATTTGCGGATGCGACCCACCGGAATGCTCAGTGTGCCGGTGACTGCAACCGGGGTCAGGTCTTGCATGGTGGCTTCACGGTTGTTGGGCACCACTTTGACCCAGGCGTTGTCGGCAGCGATCATGGCCTCAATGTCGGCGCTGGGCACATTTTTCTTGAGTTTGAAGGTGAGGGCCTGGCTGTGGCAGCGCATGGCTCCCACGCGCACACAAAAACCGTCAACTGGTGTTTCAGCGCTGCCAAACAGTGCGCCCTGGCCCAAAATTTTGTTGGTTTCGGCCATGCCTTTCCACTCTTCGCGTGACATGCCCCAGCCGGGTTCGTCGGACTGCTTGCCAATGCCTAAATCCTTGTCAATCCAGGGGATCAGTGAACCACCCAGCGGGACACCAAAGTTGGCGGTCTCAGCGGTGGTCAGGGCGCGTTGCTTGGCAATCACTTTGCGGTCAATTTCCAGGATGGCGGATTTGGGGTCGTCCAGCAAGGCTTTGACTTCGGCGTTGAGTGTGCCGTATTGGGTGAGCAATTCACGCATGTGTTGCGCCCCACCGCCGCTGGCAGCCTGGTAGGTTTGGGTGCTCATCCACTCCACCAAACCGGCTTTGTACAGTGCGCCCACGCCCATCAACATACAACTGACGGTGCAGTTGCCGCCGATCCAGTTGTTGCCGCCTTTGGCTAGAGAAGACTGGATGACGGGCAGGTTGACCGGGTCCAGGATGATGATGGCATCGTCTTTCATGCGCAGGGTCGAAGCGGCATCAATCCAGTGGCCCGTCCAGCCTGCGGTGCGCAATTTGGGAAAAACTTCAGTGGTGTAGTCGCCACCTTGGGCGCTGATGATGATGTCGCATTTTTTCAGGGCATCAATGTCAAAAGCATCTTTTAATGTGGTCTCGTTTTTGGCCCACGCCGGGGCAGCGCCACCCGCGTTGGAGGTGGAAAAAAACACCGGTTCAATCAGGGCGAAATCGCCCTCGGTTTGCATGCGATCCATCAACACAGAACCCACCATGCCGCGCCAGCCGACCAAACCTACCAAATTTCCAACTTTCATCACATCACCCTTTCAGAATATTGAATCCACATCGTGGGTCACTTGAGCCCACACGATGCCCGTTATTTCAGTGCCTTGACCACGGCATCACCCATTTCAAGGGTGCTGACGCGGGTCGTTCCTGCGCTGTAAATATCTGCAGTGCGCAGCCCTTGTTCCAGAACGGACTTGACAGCAGCTTCAATGCGGTCGGCCGCTGCACCTTGGTTCAGGCTGAAGCGCAGCATCATGGCCGCGCTCAAGATGGTGGCCAAGGGGTTGGCAATGCCCTTGCCAGCAATGTCGGGTGCGCTACCGTGGCTGGGTTCAAACAAGCCTTGGTTGTTGGCGTTCATGGAGGCTGAGGGCAGCATGCCGATAGAGCCGGTGAGCATGGAGGCTTCGTCGCTCAAAATGTCGCCAAACATGTTGCCGGTGACCAGCACGTCAAACTTCTTGGGGGCTTTGACCAGTTGCATGGCTGCGTTGTCCACCAGCATGTGATCCAGCGCAATGTCCGGGTATTGCAGGCCAATCTCTACCATCACGTCTTTCCACAACTGGGACGTTTCCAGCACGTTGTTTTTGTCGACGCTGGTGACGCGGCCTTCTGAACCAGAGGCCTTGCGCTTGCGTGCCGCCTGGAAGGCGACATGGGCAATACGTTCAATTTCCGGGCGGCTGTAGCGCATGGTGTCAAAGGCTTCTTCTGCGCCTGGAAAGTGACCATCGGTGGCGATGCGCCGCCCGCGTGGCTGACCAAAATAGATGTCGCCAGTCAATTCGCGGATGATCAGAATGTCCAGACCCGCAATCAGCTCAGGCTTCAGGCTGGAGGCACCCACCAGTTGTTCATAACAAATGGCTGGGCGGAAGTTGGCAAACAAGCCCAGATGTTTGCGCAGCCCCAAAATGGCTTGCTCCGGGCGCAGGGGGCGGTCGAGTTTGTCGTATTTCCAGTCACCGACGGCTCCAAACAGCACGGCATCGGCTTCTTTGGCGAGTTTCAATGTGGATTCGGGCAGGGGGTGACCATGGGCTTCATAGGCGGCACCACCGACCAGGGCCGTTTCCATTTCAAACTTCAAGTCCAGGGCGTGGAGGACTTTAACCGCCTCTGCCACGATTTCGGTGCCAATACCATCGCCGGGTAAAACTGCAATTTTCATGATTTGTTAGCTATTAAAGGTAGAGCTGCTTACGCAAGCATGGTATGGGCTAGCCAAGGTTTTTGTGCTAAACGCTCGGCTTCAAATGTCTTGATTTTGTCGGCGTGTCGCAAGGTCAGGCCAATGTCATCAAGGCCGTTGATCAGGCAATATTTGCGAAAAGCCTGGACTTCAAAGGGCAGTTCGTCACCACTGGGCTTGATGATGACTTGGCGTTCCAGATCAACGCTCAAGGCGTATCCAGGAAATGCAGCAACTTCGTCAAACAGTTGCGCGACTTGCGGCTCAGGCAAGACGATGGGTAACAAACCGTTCTTGAAGCTGTTGTTGAAGAAAATGTCGGCGTAACTGGGGGCAATGATGGCCCGAAAGCCAAACTGATCCAGCGCCCAGGGGGCGTGTTCGCGGGAAGAACCGCAGCCAAAATTCTTGCGTGCCAGCAGGATGGATGCGCCTTGGTAGCGTGGCTGATTCAGCACAAAGTCTGGGTTCGGTTTGCGGCTGGCAGCGTCTTGACCGGGGTAGCCCGCATCGAGATAGCGCCACTCGTCAAACAAATTCTGACCGAAACCGGTTTTACGGATGGATTTGAGAAATTGTTTGGGAATGATGGCATCGGTGTCGACGTTTTCCCGATCCATCGGGGCCACCAGGCCCTTGAGTAAGGTGAATTTTTGCATGGTGGAGCCTTATTTCTTGACCGCCCCTTCGATGGCGGAGCCGGCTTTCTGGAGGTCTTGACCCACACCTTTGACCGTGTTGCAGGCCGTCAGTGTCAGTACGCAGATGAGCAGCAGTGAGGTGGCGAATGTTTTCATAGGTGGGGTATTTCTTTGGGGTCAAACAAATTTTCTGACATCAACAAAATGGCCGTGAATCGCCGCAGCAGCGGCCATCGCAGGGCTGACCAGATGGGTACGGCTACCGGCACCTTGACGGCCTTCAAAGTTGCGGTTGCTGGTGGAGGCGCAGCGCTCGCCGGGTTCCAGGCGATCGGCGTTCATGGCCAGACACATGGAACAGCCCGGTTCACGCCATTCAAAACCGGCAGCGCGGAAAATCTCGTGCAAACCTTCGCGTTCTGCCTGTTCTTTGACCAAGCCAGAGCCGGGTACCACCAATGCCAGGCGAATGTTGGATGCCACTTTGCGGCCCAATGTTTTCACCACGGCGGCGGCTTCACGCATGTCTTCGATGCGGCTGTTGGTGCAGGAGCCGATGAAGACTTTGTCGACATACAAGTCATTGAGGGCTTTGCCGGGTTCAAGTGCCATGTAGGTCAGTGCACGCTCAATGGCGCTGCGTTTGTTGGCATCTTTTTCACGATCCGGGTCAGGCACGCGGTCATTGATACCCAGAACCATTTCAGGTGATGTGCCCCAGGTGACTTGCGGCACGAGTCGGGAGGCATCCATGTCAATCACCGCATCAAAATGCGCATCCGGGTCAGAGTGCAGGGTGTTCCAGTAGGCGACGGCCTGATCCCATTCAACGGCTGCAGCTGAAGGATTCGGGGCATTGAAGCCGGGAGCCAAGGGGCGGCCTTTGATGTACTGGATGGTTTTGTCATCCACCGCCACCAAACCCGCACGCGCCCCGGCTTCAATGGCCATGTTGCAAACCGTCATGCGGCCTTCCATGCTCAAGGCGCGGATGGCTGCACCCCCAAATTCAATGGTGTAACCTGTGCCACCTGCGGTGCCAATTTTGCCAATCACCGCCAGCACAATGTCTTTGCCAGTGCAGCCGCGTGGCAATACGCCTTCAACCCGGACCAGCATGTTTTTGGCTTTTTTGGCCAGCAGGGTTTGAGTCGCCATGACGTGTTCCACTTCGCTGGTACCGATGCCGTGAGCCAGTGCGCCAAAAGCGCCGTGTGTGGAGGTGTGGGAATCGCCGCAAACCACGGTCATGCCGGGCAGGGTGGCACCGTTTTCAGGGCCAATCACATGCACGATGCCTTGGCGGCGTGACATGAAGGGGAAATAGGCCGCCGCGCCGTATTCTTTGATGTTGGCATCGAGCGTGAGGACTTGTTCTTTGCTGGTGGGGTCGGTGATGCCGTCGTAACCCAGTTCCCAGCCGGTGGTGGGGGTGTTGTGGTCAGCAGTGGCCACGATGGAGCTGATGCGCCATACCTGACGCTGGGCTTGGCGCAAACCTTCGAAAGCCTGTGGGCTGGTGACTTCGTGTACCAGATGGCGGTCGATGTAGAGCAGGGCTGTGCCATCTTCTTCGGTGTGGACGACATGTTCGTCCCAAAGTTTGTCGTAAAGGGTGCGTCCCATTGTGATTCCTTGGTAAGCGGACGATTTTAAACGGCTCCAGGAGCGGGTTTCATGGCAAATAGGACGAAGTCCCTGGCAAATAAAAAGCCCGCCGGTGTTGCCAGCCGGCGGGCTTTTCAGGAGCGGGTAGGCTTAGCGGTCGGCAACAGGTGTGACGTTGCGGGTCACAGAGCCAGAGAACAACTGGCGTGGACGGCCAATTTTGTACTCGGGATCGCTGATCATTTCGTTCAGTTGAGCAATCCAGCCGACGGTACGTGCCAAGGTGAAGACACCGGTGAACAGGTTGACCGGAATGCCAATGGCGCGCTGCACGATGCCGGAGTAGAAGTCGACGTTCGGGTAGAGTTTGCGCTGTACAAAGTAGTCGTCTTCCAGGGCGATTTTTTCAACTTCTTTGGCCAGCTTGAACAGCGGATCATTTTCCAAGCCAAGTTCAGTGAGCACTTCGTTGCAGGTTTCTTGCATCAAGGTGGCGCGAGGGTCGTAGTTTTTGTAAACGCGGTGACCAAAACCCATGAGCTTGACACCAGAGTTTTTGTCTTTGACCTGTTCCATGAACTGGCCGACCTTGGCCACACCACCTTGGCGTTGGATGTCTTCCAGCATGTTCAAGCAGGCTTCGTTGGCGCCACCGTGAGCAGGACCCCACAGGCAAGCGACACCCGCTGCAATGGCGGCAAACGGGTTGGTGCCAGAGGAGCCGCACAGACGGACCGTGGATGTCGAGGCGTTTTGTTCGTGATCAGCATGCAAGATGAAGATGCGATCCAGCGCACGTTCCAGTACCGGGTTGACCTTGTATTCTGCACATGGGGTACCGAACATCATGCGCAGGAAATTGCCCGCATAGCTGAGATCATTTTGCGGATACATGTAGGGCTGACCCACGCCGTATTTGTAGGCCATGGCGACCAGTGTCGGCATTTTTGCAATCAAGCGGATGGCTGCAATTTTGCGATGTTCTGGATTGTTGATGTCGGTGCTGTCATGGTAGAACGCAGACAGGGCACCGACCAGACCGGTCAAAACGGCCATGGGGTGTGCATCGCGGCGGAAACCACGCAGGAAGAACTGCATTTGCTCGTTCACCATGGTGTGGTTGATGACGAGCTTGTGAAAGTCTTGGCGTTCTTGCTGTTTGGGCAATTCGCCGTTCAACAGCAGGTAACAGGTGTCCAGATAGTCGCATTGGGTGGCCAATTGCTCGATAGGATAGCCGCGGTACAGCAGCTCACCCTTGTCGCCGTCAATGTACGTGATGGACGATTGGCATGAGGCGGTTGACAAAAAGCCAGGGTCGTAAGTGAACATGCCCGTTTGACCGTAGAGCTTGCGAATGTCAATGACATCTGGCCCAACCGTGCCTTGATAGACCGGTAAATCAACGCTGGGGCTGCCGTTACTGAACGACAGGGTGGCTTTATTTTCAGCTAGCTTCATTTTGACCTTTCAGGTAGTGCTTTCAACATACTTAAAACTTCGCAGACTTCGTCCTGTACCAGATTGGCATCAACTTGGAGCAAGGTTTTGCGACCAAGATGCAAATCCAGGAGGTCTGAATCGCTGAGATCCATTAGAGCGTTCAGACCTTGCGCCTGCTTGACAGTGAGCGTGGATTCAAACCTGTGGAAGAACCGCTCAATAAAAAGATCATTCTCAAGCAATCCTCGTCGGCAACGCCATTTGAGTTTGCTCAACGCTCTTTCATCGATCAATTCTTGGTTTGAGTCCATGCCGGGTGATTGCATTTCAATGCCATCAGATGGCGCGACGCACCATCAGTTCCTTGATCTTGCCAATGGCCTTGGTAGGGTTCAAACCTTTCGGGCACACATCGACACAGTTCATGATGGTGGTGCAACGGAACAAACGGTAGGGGTCTTCAAGATTGTCCAGGCGCTCACTGGTTGAATCGTCGCGGCTGTCCGCAATAAAGCGATAAGCCTGCAGCAAACCCGCTGGGCCGACAAATTTATCAGGATTCCACCAGAACACCGGGCAGCTGGTCGAGCAACTGGCGCACAAAATGCACTCATACAAACCATTGAGCTCTTCGCGTTCTTCTGGGCTTTGCAGTCGTTCTTTTTCAGGGGGACGAGTGTTATTGACCAAATAGGGCTTGATGGAATGGTATTGCTTGAAAAACAAGGTCATGTCCACGATCAAATCGCGTACCACCGGCAGGCCTGGCAGGGGTTTGAGGACAATGGTGTCTGGCAATGTCCGCATATTGACCAAGCAGGCCAAGCCATTTTTTCCATTGATGTTCATCGCATCCGAGCCACAGATGCCTTCGCGGCATGAGCGTCGGTAAGAAATGGTTGGATCAACCGCTTTGAGCTTGGTCAACACATCAAGCAACATGCGTTCGGTGCCATCAAGTTCGATCTCGATGGTTTGCATGTAAGGTTTGCTGTCGGTGTCGGGGTTGTAACGGTAAATTTGGATAGTACGTTTAGCCATGATTTGCTTTCTTGGTCAAATGGGACAACACGCAAGGTGATTGCGGCAAGTTGTTAGAACGTGCGCACCTTGGGTGGAATGGATGCCACAGTCTGCGGTGTGAGATTGACCGGTTTGTAGCTCAGGCTGTTGGTGGCACTGTCCCACAGGGTGTGTTTGAGCCAGTTGGTGTCGTCCCGACCCAGTGGGCAGCTTGGGTCGTCAGCCGGGCGGTCATAGTCCAGCACACTGTGAGCACCACGGCATTCATGGCGGGCGGCGGCTGACACCATGGTTGCTTGGGCGACTTCAATCATGTTTTCAACTTCAAGTGCCTCAATGCGTGCGGTGTTGAAGACATTGGATTTGTCCGCCAGGGCAATGTTGCCAACGCGCTCTCTCAGTTTGCCAATTTTGACAACACCTTCATCCATGCTGGCTTGGGTACGGAACACACTGGCGTGTTGTTGCATGATGTCGCGCATGTCGTTGGCCACGGTTTGCGCGTATTCACCTGTTTGGGCTGTATTCAGACGGTTGAGCCGTTCCAGGGAGATATCGGCAGCGTTTTCGGGCAAGGGCTTGTGCTCTTTGTTCTTGTTGTTGAATTCAATGATGTGCAGGCCGGCAGCACGACCAAACACGACGATGTCGAGCAAGGAGTTGGTACCCAGGCGGTTGGCACCGTGAACGCTGACGCAAGAACACTCACCCACTGCATACAAGCCATTGACCACTTTTTGTGCACCCGTGCCATCAGGCACAACCACTTGGCCGCTGATGCTGCTGGGAATACCACCCATCTGGTAGTGGTTGGTTGGAATCACCGGGATCGGCTCTTTGGTGATGTCCACGTTGGCAAAGTTGTGCCCAATTTCTTGCACGCTGGGCAGGCGCAAGGCAATGGTGTCAGCGCCCAAGTGCGTCATATCCAGGTTGATGTAATCCTTGTTGGGGCCGCAGCCGCGCCCTTCCTTGATTTCCTGATCCATGCAGCGGGAAACAAAGTCACGGGGTGCCAAATCTTTCATCGTGGGGGCATAGCGCTCCATAAAGCGCTCGCCATTGCTGTTGCGCAAAATGGCCCCTTCGCCACGGCAACCTTCGGTCAGTAGCACCCCGGCCCCGTGCACGCCAGTGGGGTGAAATTGCCAGAATTCCATGTCTTGCAAGGGAATGCCAGCGCGGGCAGCCATACCAAGACCGTCACCCGTGTTGATGAAGGCATTGGTAGATGCCGCAAAAATTCGCCCTGCACCACCGGAAGCCATCATCACGCTCTTGGCTTGCAGAATGTGAACTTCACCAGTTTCCATCTCGAGAGCGGTCACACCCACCACATCACCATCTACATCACGAATCAGGTCAAGTGCCATCCATTCGACGAAGAAATTGGTGCGAGCCTTGACGTTTTGCTGGTACAGCGTGTGCAGCATGGCATGACCCGTGCGGTCAGCAGCAGCGCAGGCGCGCTGCACCGGTTTTTCACCGTAGTTGCTGGAGTGGCCGCCAAACGGGCGCTGGTAAATGGTGCCGTCAGGGTTGCGGTCAAATGGCATGCCGAAATGTTCCAGCTCATAAACGACCTTCGGTGCTTCGCGGCACATGAACTCAATGGCATCCTGGTCACCCAACCAGTCGGAGCCTTTGATGGTGTCGTAAAAATGGTAGTGCCAGTTGTCCTCTGCCATGTTGCCCAAGCTGGCACCAATGCCGCCCTGTGCGGCAACAGTGTGTGATCGTGTTGGGAAAACTTTGGAAAGAACGGCCACATTCAGGCCCGCATTGGCCAGTTGCAGCGATGCGCTCATGCCAGCGCCGCCCGCGCCAATGATGACGACGTCAAATTTGCGCGTGGTAAGTTTGGAAGTTGCAGTCATGGTGAAATGTTGTCTTGGTTGTTGGATGTCGAGCCACCGGATTCAGTTGTGGCGACTGTTTTTTTCTTGAGTTGCCCGTTTTACAAGCGCCACAAGGCTTGAATGGCACCACCCGCACATGCGGTGAGCCAGACAATGGCAAACACGTGCATCACAAAACGAACTGCATAGGGCTTGACGTAGTCCATGAAAATGTTGCGCATGCCGACCCACACGTGATAGAGCATGGAGACGATCACGACGAAGGTCAGGGACTTCATCCATTGAGGGGAAAAAATTCCGGCCCACAATTCGTAACCGATGGGGCCTTTGCTGAAGATCAGTTGTCCCAGCACCAGAACCGTGAACAGTGCCATGACGACTGCTGTCACACGTTGTGAGAGCCAGTCGCGCATGCCGTAGTGCGCACCAACCACTGTGCGATGTGATCCGTAATTGACAGACATGGGTTGCTCCTGAATTAGTAAAGACCGAACAACTTGGCACACAGTACCAGTGTCAGTGAGAGGGTAAGAATCAAAACCACGGCAGCGGTTTGACGGCCAAAGTCTTTCGAGACATGTTCGTGGTGCGTGTCCATCCAGAGATGCCGCAAGCCCGCAATGAAGTGGTGCAAACTGGCCCAGATCAGACCCAGGGCAACCAGCTTCCAGATAAAGCCAGGCAGCCCCAGCATGCCTACATTAAAGGCGGCTTTGAATTTCAGAAACGAAATCTCCGACGAAATCGAGTTGTCAAACATCCAGATGATGAATGGCATCAGGAAGAACATGATGGCTCCGCTCACCCGGTGCATACCGGAGGCCAGGGAGGCGAGTGGCCATCGGTAGCTCACCAGGCTGGGGAAGTCAATGTTGCGGAATTCGGGGCGTTTTTTTGCTGTGCTAGCCGCTGAGTCAGACATACGTTGCTTTCTATGTTTTGAGTAACTGCTTGGTAACCAGTGAATGCTGATTACTTGTAAATTCTATTGCAATGCAACACAAAAATCACCTGTGTGTTTTTATGCTGGTGTAATTTTGTCGGTCAAGATGTTGGGATCCTCGGCTAATTTTTGTTAATTCACTCTGAATCTACGGTAATCTGACAAGAAGGTTACATGTCAACTATTTTTCATCCCAAAGTGTTGTGGTAGTGGTGGGTTTCGGTTCGGTAGCAGCCCCGGCGAAGTTCCATGGGCTCGTCGCGGTAGGTATAGGCGACGCGTTCGACACTTAGCAGAGGTGTTCCTTGCTTCACTTTAAGTAGCAACTCATGTACATCTGATGCTGGAATAGCGCGAATTTTTTCTTCGGCCCGAACCATGCGCACATTGAACTCGGTTTCAAACAGGGCATACATGGGGCCTTGATAGTTTGCCAGTCTTTCTGCTGTCAATCCCTTGAAGGGGGCGGCAGGCAGCCAGATGTCTTCCATGATGATGGGTGCTCCACCAAAGCTCAGCACACGTCGTGCTTGTAAAACGGTATCTCCTGTACGTAGGGCTAATGCTCGTGCCACATCAGCCGTTGCACGGCCTCGTTTGCACTCGATGATGTCACGTTGGGCTGGGCCCTCGCTGCCGCGTGTACCACTGTCGGGTACCAGTTTCAAAAACCTGAATTGCACTTGTTGCTCGGCATGGGTGGCGACAAATGTGCCTTTGCCTTGTCTGCGCAGTAGCAAATTTTCAGAAGCAAGCTCGTCAATGGCTTTGCGGACCGTTCCTTGACTTACTTTAAAACGTGCAGCAAGTTCTATTTCGCTGGGGATGGATTCGCCTGGTTTCCATTCGCCAGCATGCAGGCTGTTGAGAATGAGCCCCTTGATTTGCTGGTACAAAGGGCTGAATGCGACGCTTGTATGAGGGCTTACCGGGATGCTGGGCTCGGCCATTGTCAAGTCATTGTCAGGGGGCGTTTGCATGATGATTTGTCTCGGTTTTCGCGGTTGTCGTTTTTGCGAATCATATCTTATATAAGACATAAGACAAATTGACGAATCAGGGTTTTCCAGAGTACACTCGACGGGCTTGGCAGGTGCGGTCGTGTATTTGCGCCTCTCAACCACTGAATTTTTCTTAACATTTTTGGAGATTCCACCATGAGCAAGAAGCCCGTTCGTGTTGCCGTTACCGGCGCTGCAGGTCAAATCGGTTACGCCATTCTGTTTCGTATTGCCTCGGGCGAAATGCTGGGCAAAGATCAACCCGTGGTTCTGAGCTTGCTCGAAGTGCCGGTTGAAAAGGCTCAGCAAGCCCTGCAAGGGGTGATCATGGAATTGCAAGATTGCGCGTTTCCGCTGGTTGTGGGCATTGAGGCTCACAGCGACCCCATGGCAGCATTCAAGGATGTGGACTATGCCTTGCTGATTGGTTCTCGTCCTCGTGGTCCTGGCATGGAGCGTGCTGAATTGTTGGCTGTGAATGCTGAAATCTTCACTGCTCAAGGCAAGGCTTTGAATGCCGTGGCCAGCCGCAATGTCAAAGTGTTGGTGGTGGGTAACCCGGCCAATACCAATGCGTACATTGCCATGAAGAGTGCGCCTGATCTGCCACGTAAAAACTTCACCGCCATGCTGCGTCTGGACCATAACCGTGCATTGAGCCAATTGGCAGACAAGACAGGCAAGGCTGTGGCTGACATCGAACAAATGGCGGTGTGGGGCAATCACTCACCGACGATGTATGCCGACTACCGTTTCGCTACCGTCAATGGTGAAAGCGTCAAAGACATGATCAACGATCACGACTGGAATGCCAACACCTTCTTGCCCACTGTGGGCAAGCGTGGTGCGGCCATCATTGCAGCTCGTGGTGTGTCTTCGGCTGCTTCAGCGGCCAACGCTGCGATTGACCACATGCACGACTGGGCTTTGGGTACCAATGGCAAATGGGTCACCATGGGTATCCCTTCCAATGGCGACTATGGCATCCCCAAAGACACCATGTTCGGTTTCCCTGTGACCTGCGAAGGTGGTGAATACAAGCTGGTGGAAGGTTTGACCATTGATGCGTTCAGCCAAGAGTGCATCAACAAAACACTCAAAGAGTTGCAGGACGAACAAGCTGGTGTGGCTCACTTGCTGTAAGTGTTGATGTAAGTGTTGAGTCAAGAGTCAGGCTTGTGACCCATCCGCGCGACGTATTGCTTGGCGCTGCAATGGCCGCACCTTTGCCGGTGTGTGACCACTATTGTGGTGTTGAAGCGCGAATGGTCAAGAGCCTGGCTTTGCAGGCTGAACTCTCGCAAGAGTTTGGTACTTGCGTGTTTGATGTCACACTCGACTGCGAGGATGGTGCGCCGGTTGGTGCTGAAAAAAATCATGCATTAATGGTTCTTGAGCTTGTAAATAGTGCGCAAGAAGCTATTAAAAGCATAGCAAATGAGCCCTTGTCACGTGTTGCAGTTCGGGTGCATCCGGTGGATCACCTGGCCTTTGAGCAGGATGTGGAGATTATTGTTGGCGGTGCAGCTCAAGCCTTGTGCCACGTCATGATTCCGAAGGTCGATTCGGTGGCTGATGTCGAGCGTGCTTTGAGTGCGATAGATGCTGCTACCCATCGCAGTCCGCGTCAAAGATGGATTTTGTGTCTGCACATGGTGGGTTGATCCCCGCCAGCGCCATGGGGACATCAGCTCAGAGTTTGCCTGATGATCTGGATCAGTTCAGCCATCCACTGGTTGTGCGGGCCAAGCTGGAAATTGCCGCTGCTTGTCATGCATTTGGCAAAGTCGCATCACACTGCGTGGTCACTGAATTCAAAAACGCTGCTGTTCTTGAGGCTGCCGCCCGACGTGCCAGTCGTGCTTTCGGATTCGGGCGCATGTGGAGCATCCATCCTGACCAGATCAGACCCATTTTGGCGGCTTTTGCCCCTGATGAAGTTGAGGTTGAGCGGGCCAGTCAAATTGTTTGTGCTGCGTTTGCGGCAGACTGGGCACCCATCTCGATGGGCGACGCTTTGCATGACCGTGCAAGCTACCGTTTCTTTTGGCAAACTTTGGTGCGAGCGCATCAAACTGCCAAGCTGCACCCGGATGATCCGGCGCAGCAGTTTTTTCGCTCCTGAATGGATCAACCACCAGACTTGAAAGCGCTTTTATGAATCAAACTTATATGTCTTTGGCTGGTTTTGGGCCAGCTATGCGATGGATGGTGCTGTGCGTTTGCGCATTGGCTTCGCCAGCGTTGCTGGCCCAGGTGTCTGCTTCGGCTTCAAAACCCAGTCAAAAAACATCCCAAAGTCGTGTCAAGTTAAAAGCGCCGACCAAACCTATGCTTGCAGACGTTCGAGCCGCAGAGGCGACGCTTTCCCTTGATCAGTTGTCGATAGCCGAGCGGGTCGAAGTTGGCGTTGTGCCTTGTGAATTGGGGCAGTCTGTGAGTGTTAGCGCTGATACCAGCTCACCGGGTTATTTCGATGTGCAGGTCAAAAAATTCCGTTTTCGCATGGTACCGGTGGTCTCGAGTACCGGAGCTATTCGACTTGAAGACGTTGCGGCTGGAGCAGTTTGGTTGCAGTTGGCCAACAAATCAATGTTGATGAGTCAAAAGTTGGGGACTCGTTTGGCTGATGCCTGCGTAACACCTGCACAGGCGATGTTTGCCGCCGCCATGGAGAAGTCACCACTTCCCGGTTTGCTTGACAGCACCCTGGTCGCAGATTTGCCGGACTCACCCCAAGCTGCGATCACCTCTGCGCCGACTGTTCAATAAGTCATTTGATTTGGTTTTTATTTTTCGTTGTATTTTTTGATTTAAAAGGAGTTCACCATGTTGCCAGCCTACCGTGCCCACGTTGACGAGCGCGCCGCGCTCGGAATCCCCCCTTTGCCGCTCAATGCCCAACAAACCGCTGCACTGATTGAACTGCTGAAAACCCCACCGGCAGGTGAGGAGGCCTTTTTGCTTGACCTCATTACGCATCGTGTGCCTGCTGGTGTGGATGATGCGGCCAAAGTGAAGGCCAGCTATTTGGCAGCTGTGGCACATGGCACTGAAAAATGCACATTGATCAGCCGTGAAAAAGCCACAGAATTGCTGGGTACGATGCTCGGTGGTTACAACTTGACACCGATGATTGACTTGCTGGATGACTCTGCTGTGGCTGCTGTGGCCGCAGAGGGCTTGAAGAAAACACTGCTGATGTTTGATCAGTTTCACGATGTCAAGGAAAAAGCCGACAAAGGCAACACGTTTGCCAAAGCTGTTTTGCAAAGCTGGGCTGATGCCGAGTGGTTCACCAGCCGCCCTGAAGTGGCTCAAAGCATCACCCTGACCGTGCTCAAGGTGACCGGTGAAACCAATACCGACGATCTTTCGCCAGCACCTGATGCGTGGAGCCGCCCTGATATTCCATTACACGCCATGGCCATGCTGAAAAACGCACGTGACGGCATCACCCCAGAGGAAGATGGCAAGCGTGGTCCAGTCAAGTTCATTGAAGATTTGCGTGCCCGTGGCAATCTGGTGGCCTATGTGGGCGATGTGGTGGGCACGGGTTCCAGCCGTAAATCAGCGACCAACAGCGTGTTATGGTTCACCGGCGAAGACATTCCGTTTGTGCCGAACAAGCGTTTTGGGGGTGTCTGCCTGGGTTCCAAAATTGCGCCTATTTTCTACAACACCATGGAAGATGCAGGTGCGTTGCCAATTGAGCTTGATGTCAGCCAAATGGCGATGGGTGACACCATTGAACTGCGCCCTTACGAAGGCAAAGCCCTCAAAGACGGCAAAGTTATTGCTGAGTTCACCGTCAAAAGCGAAGTGCTGTTTGATGAAGTACGCGCGGGCGGTCGTATCCCGTTGATCATCGGACGGGGGTTGACCGCCAAAGCCCGTGAAGCACTGGGCTTGCCCGTGTCGACGTTGTTCCGTTTGCCTCAAAACCCCAAGGCCACAGGCAAGGGATTTACTTTGGCGCAAAAAATGGTGGGTCGCGCCTGCGGTCTGCCAGAAGGGCAGGGCGTGGTGCCGGGGACTTATTGCGAGCCCAAAATGACCAGTGTTGGCTCTCAAGACACCACCGGTCCAATGACCCGTGACGAGTTGAAAGACCTGGCTTGCCTGGGCTTTAGTGCGGATCTGGTGATGCAGTCCTTCTGCCACACTGCGGCTTACCCGAAACCCGTTGACGTGAAAATGCACCATGAGTTGCCAGAATTCATGAGCAACCGCGGTGGTATTCCTCTGCGTCCCGGCGACGGCATCATCCACAGCTGGCTCAATCGCATGTTGTTGCCCGATACCGTTGGTACAGGCGGCGACAGCCATACCCGGTTCCCGATTGGCATCAGCTTCCCGGCCGGTTCTGGTCTGGTGGCGTTTGGTGCGGCCACCGGTGTGATGCCCTTGGACATGCCCGAGAGTGTCTTGGTGCGTTTCAAAGGCCAGATGCAGCCAGGAATCACCCTGCGTGACCTGGTGAATGCCATTCCGCTCTATGCCATCAAGTCGGGTGAATTGACGGTGGCCAAGCAAGGCAAGAAAAACGTGTTTTCGGGTCGTATCCTTGAAATTGAAGGCCTGCCAGACCTCAAGGTCGAGCAAGCGTTTGAATTGAGTGATGCGTCGGCTGAGCGCAGCGCTGCCGGTTGTACCGTGCACCTGAACAAAGAGCCGATCATCGAGTACCTCAACAGCAACATCGTCATGCTCAAGTGGATGATTGCCAACGGCTACTCAGACGTTCGCACCATCAATCGCCGTATCAAAGCTATGGAAGCCTGGCTGGCTGATCCCCAATTGTTGAAGGCGGATGCTGATGCGCAATACGCTAGCGTCATTGAGATTGATCTGGCTGACATCCATGAGCCCATTCTGGCCTGCCCGAACGACCCGGATGATGTCAAAACATTGTCTGAAGTCGCCGGAGCCAAAATTGATGAAGTGTTCATTGGCTCATGCATGACCAATATCGGGCATTTCCGTGCCGCCTCCAAGCTGCTTGAAAACAAGCGTGACATTCCCGTCAAGCTTTGGATGGCCCCGCCGACGAAGATGGATGCCAAACAGCTTAGTGAAGAAGGTCATTACGGTGTACTGGGCAGCGCTGGTGCGCGCATGGAAATGCCTGGCTGCAGCTTGTGCATGGGTAACCAGGCGCAAGTCAAAGAGGGAGCCACCGTGTTGTCTACGTCAACACGTAACTTCCCCAATCGCCTGGGTAAGAACAGTTACGTGTATCTCGGAAGCGCCGAGTTGGCTGCCATTTGCGCAAAACTGGGTCGTATTCCGACCAAAGATGAATACATGGCTGACATGGGTGTGCTCACTGCAGCCAGCAGCAAGGTCTATCAGTATCTGAACTTTGACAAGGTGAAGGACTACACCGACGCAGCGGCCTCAGTCAATTGATCTGAGGCCCGATCCCCCTGATCTTGTGATGAGATCGGGGCTATTTGGATTAAAAAGCACAATGGTGTGAGCTGTTGTGCTTTTGTGTTTTTGGCGGATTGACAAAACCTGACGGTTAAACTCATGCCCGTTGGCTGGACACTCAGCCGAATCCATCCCACAAGGAGTTTTCTGTGTTTTTTGGCAAATTGCTACCGCGCGATACGAATTTTTTTGTTCTTTTTGATCAACACGCTGACCATATCGTTGCGGCTGCTCATGCGTTTTCCCAGCTGGTTGCAAATTACAACGATCTTGAATTGCGCGAGAAATACCATCGACAGGTGAATGACGCAGAAGGTGCCGCTGATCGAGTGACCCACGAGGTTAATAAAGCCATTCACAAGACGTTTATCACGCCCATTGACCGTGAGCAGATTCATGGCTTGATCAATACCATGGATGATGTGGCAGATTTGATTCAGGATTCAGCGGAAACCATGGCCTTGTACGATGTGCACCATATGACCGATGAAATCGCACGACTGACCGATTTAAGTGTCAAATGTTGTGAGCGTCTGCGTGATGCTGTGAAATTGTTGAACAAAATCGCTGAAGCCTCTACCGCAGAAGCTGCTTTGAAAACCTGTGACGAGATTGATAAGCTGGAGAGTGATGCGGATCGTGTGATGCGTAATGCGATGAGCAAACTGTTCCGGGAAGAACCCGATGTCAGGGAGGTCATCAAGCTCAAAGCCATTTATGAGTTGCTGGAAACCATCACTGATCGTTGTGAAGATGCGGCCAATTTAATCGAGGGCATCATCCTCGAAAACTCCTAATCCTCAGCCGAGTTCTATTCATGGAAAATGTACAAACTGCCTTGTGGGTGGTGGTGATTTTGGTGTTGATGGCCGTGGCGTTTGATTTCATGAATGGATTCCATGATGCCGCCAACTCTATTGCGACAGTGGTGTCAACAGGGGTGCTCAAGCCTGGTCAGGCAGTGATTTTTGCAGCCTTCTTCAATGTGATTGCCATCTTTATATTTCATTTGAGTGTGGCGACCACTGTAGGTAAAGGCATTGTGATGCCTGGCATTGTGGATACCCATGTGGTGTTTGGTGCCCTCGTTGGTGCCATCACCTGGAATTTCATCACATGGTATTACGGCATTCCCAGCAGCTCTTCACATGCACTGATTGGTGGTATTGCGGGTGCAGTGGTGGCCAAAGCCGGAGTCGCCGCATTGCTTGTGGCTGGAATCATGAAAACAGTGGTGTTCATTTTTGTGTCACCCTTGTTTGGCTTTTTGCTGGGATCACTCATGATGGTGGTGGTGTCGTGGGTTTTTCGAGGTTTTCGTCCACTGAAAGTCGACAAGTGGTTTCGCCGACTTCAATTGATCTCAGCGGGTGCTTACAGTTTGGGGCATGGCGGCAACGATGCGCAAAAAACCATTGGCATCATCTGGATGCTGCTGATTGCCACGGGTTACGCCCAATCTGGTGATAGTTCACCGCCCAATTGGGTCATTTTGACTTGTTATTCCGC
>VIKI01000290.1 GCA_008080595.1 Comamonadaceae bacterium | reverse complement strand
TGGCGCTCATTTGCTCCACCGAGGCGCTGGTTTCTTCCACGCTGGCGGCTTGTTCGCTGCTGGCCTGGCTCATGCTCTGGGCGGTGCTGGAGACTTGTTCGCTGGCCGATGCAATGCTGCTGGCGGCGGCGTTGACTTCAGCAATCACTTGCGAGAGTTTGGCAATGGTGTTGTTGACGGTGTTCTTGAAGTCGTCAAGCTGGCCTTTGTATTTGCCGTTGACGGTTTGGGTCATGTCGCCTTGTTCCATTTGCTGGAGCACACCCACGGCCTCATTCACTGGCAGCACGATGCCGTCAATGATCTGGTTGACCCCCACCACCAGCTGGTTCCAGCCGCCCTGGAACTGGGCCGCGTTGGCGCGTTTATCGAGATCGCCGTCGGCAGCGCCCTGGATCAGTTCACCGGTCTCAGACAGCAGGTCGCCCATCATCTTGACCAGGCCGTTGAGGTTGTTGCGAATCACCAGGTACTCGCCCTTGTAGTCGGTGGTGATTTGCGCCGGAATGATGCCCTTGGCAATCTGGTCGATGTAGCCGGAGGTGACTTTCATCGGCTCGGCGATGTTTTTCACGGTGTCATTGACACCCACCACCAGTTGCTTCCAGCCACCCTGGAACAGCTCGGCATTGGCACGTTTGTCCAGTTCGCCCACAGAAGCTCCCTGGATCAGGATATGGGTCTCGGACAGCAGTTCGCCCATCATCTTGATCAGACCGTTGAGGTTGTTGCGAATCACCAGGTACTCACCTTGGTAGGCGGTGGTGATTTGCGCCGGGATGATGCCTTTGGCAATTTGATCGACGTAGTTGGAGGTGACCTTCATCGGCTCGGCAATGTTCTTCACCGTGTCATTCACACCCACCACCAGTTGCTTCCAGCCGCCCTGGAACAGCTCGGCATTGGCACGCTTGTCGAGCTGACCTACGGCTGCGCCCTGGATCAGCACATCGGTTTCCTTGAGCAGGTCGCCCATCATCTTGATCAGGCCGTTGAGGTTGTTGCGGATCACCAGGTATTCGCCCTGGTAGGCGGTGGTGATTTGCGCCGGGATGATGCCCTTGGCAATCTGGTCGATGTAGTTGGAGGTGACTTGCATCGGCTCGGCAATGTTCTTCACGGTGTCGTTGACACCTTGCACCAGCGTCCGAAAGTCGCCCTGGTATTTGCTGGCATCGGCACGGGTGCTCAGGTCGCCCACGGCGGCAGCCATGGCGTTCATGGCGTAGAACAGGCTGCTGCTGTCGCCCGCCTTGATCTCGAACTTGCTGGAAAGATCGCCAGCGGCGATCTTGTTGGCGATGTCGGCAGCAGCATCGGGCTCGCCGCCGAGCTGGCGGGTCAGGCTGCGGGTGATGAAGAATCCCATCAGTGCGGCAATCAGGGTGGCGATCACACCCAGAGCCAGCATCAGCGTGCGGGATGACTGGTACTGCTCGGTAGCATCGTTGCCAGCCTGGTGCATCAGCGTGGTCTGGGCGGTCTGGAAGTCGTCGATGGCCCCGCTGAGCGCCACGTTGTTGGGCGCGAACTCCTTGAGCAGGAATTCAAGCGCCTTGGGCTTGTCGCTCTTGATCAGCGTGAAAAAGGTGTCGAACTTCAAATTCAGGCTGTCATTGTGCTTCTTGACAATGTCAAACAGCTCACGGCCCTTGGGCGTGTTGATCATTTTGTCCAGTGCGGCCAGGTCTTCGGCATTCTTGGTGCGGGATGCTTGAATTTTTTGCCGGTTCTTCTCAAGCTCATCTTCACCAGTGACGAGGAACAGGTTGCGGATCAGGCGGCCGTTGTCCAGCGTGCGGGCCTGCACATTGCCCGCAATGTCGATCTTGGGAAACCGGTCTTCGGTGATTTCAACGGTTTTGTCGTTCATGCGCCCCATGTTGGAGACACCGACAAAGATGCTGGCGATCAGCAACACGATGACCAGGCCGAAGCCAAGGCCCAGCTTGGTGGCTACTTTCATATTTGAAAACATGTCAATTCTCCGTTTTAAATGTATTTCGTACCGCTAACGCTTATGTATAAAGCGCAAGAAGCTATTTTTTATATAGCAACTTCCAGTTCGGTGCCTGCACCCGCTTGTGCTCTTGCGCCAGTTCTACGCCGCTCATCACCTGCTTCATCAACCCCGGCCAGCGAGGCCATCTCATCCACCGACAACACATGGTGGATGTTGAGAATGATCACGAACTTGCCCCCCACCTTGCCCATGCCGTTCATGAACTCGGCGCGGATGTGGGCTCCAAAGGAGGGTGGTGGCTCAATCTCGGCTGCCGGAATTTCCAGCACCGCATTGACTGCATCCACCATCACCCCCACCACCTGGGTGCTGTCTTGCGTGCCCCGACCATCGGACACTTCCACGATGACGATGCAGGTGCGCCGTGTCACCGTGGTGGCGGGCTTGCCAAAGCGGGCACTGAGGTCAATCACTGGTACCACGGAACCGCGCAGGTTGATGACCCCGCGAATGAAGCCCGGCATACGCGGAACTTCGGTCAGCTGGCCGTATTCGATGATTTCCTTGATCGCCAGAATGCCCATGGCATAGACCTCGCCTGCGAGCATGAAGGTCAGGTACTGGTGTTGGTCAAGCTGTCCTGAACCCAGATTCAGGACAGCAGGCAGGTTGTGTGGTGTTTGAACCAATGTGCCCATCTTCAAACTTCCTTAGAACCTGACGAAGCTGGCTTCGTTGGGCGCTGACTTTTTGGTGGCCGGTGTGGGCGCTGCCACATGGTTCGCTGCTGCTTTGGGCTTGCCAGCTGCCTTGGGACTGACCGTGGCAGCACGCACATGGCCGCTGCCGCCCACATGGAAGAAGCTCATCACTTCTTGCAACTGCGTGGCCTGGCTGCTCATTTCCTCAGCGGTCGCCGCCAGTTCTTCGGAGGCGCTGGCGTTTTGTTGGGTGATGCTGTTGAGTTGCGTCATGGCCGTGTTGATCTGGCCCACCCCGCTGGACTGCTCGGTGGATGCGGCGGCAATCTCTTGTACCAGACCGGAGGTCTTGCCAATGGCTGGAACGATGGCATCGAGCAGCTTGCCCGCGCTCTCGGCCTTGTCGACGCTGCCTCCGGCGAGTTCGCTGATTTCTTGCGCCGCCACCTGGCTGCGCTCGGCCAGTTTTCTGACTTCTGCAGCAACAACCGCAAAACCCTTGCCGTGTTCACCGGCACGTGCGGCTTCAATGGCGGCGTTCAGCGCCAGCAGGTTGGTCTGGTAGGCAATGTCGTCCACGATGCCAATCTTGCCTGCAATGCTCTTCATGGCGGTCACGGTTTCCTTGACGGCGGCACCGCCTTCCACGGCTTCCTTGGCCGCTTGCGAGGCCATGCCATCGGTGACCTTGGCGTTGTCGGTGTTCTGGTTGATGGACGCACTCATCTGCTCCACCGAGGCGCTGGTTTCTTCCACGCTGGCAGCTTGTTCGCTGGTGGCCTGGGAAATCGACTGCGCGGTGCTGGAGACCTGTTCGCTGGCAGAGGCAATGTTGGTGGCGGCGGCGTTGACTTCGCCAATCACCTGCGAGAGCTTGGCCACCGTGTTGTTGAGGGCTTGCTTGACCTGGTCGAACGCACCTTCATAGTTGCGGGTGACGACTTGCGTCAGGTCACCTTGCTCCAGCGCCTGGGCCACCTGGATGGTGTCGCCAAAGGCGGTGTCCACGGTGTCTGAGAGCTGGTTGAGCAACTCAGACAACTCCTTGGTGTAACCGGCCTTGCCGTTCAAATCCATCTTGGTGTTGAAGTCCCCCTTGTTGGCCAGGGCCACGATGTTGCGGATTTCTCCGACGATCTGGGTGAGGGATTCTGCCGTGGTGTTGACGCTTTGCTTGACCTGGTTGAAAGCACCTTGGTAGTCGCGGGTGAC
>VIKI01000051.1 GCA_008080595.1 Comamonadaceae bacterium | reverse complement strand
CGGGGGGTGCACCCAAAAATGGTGTTTCGCTCTTTATCGCCATGCTGCTGCCGTTTTTGGGCATGCTCTTGCTGCTGGTGTGTATCAAACCCTTTGCGGTCAGCCGCTTGCAAAACCTGGTGTGGGGCAACACCGGCACGCCGCAACTGCGCTTTATCAGCGAACTGCGTTTTCGCCCCCTGTTGTGGCTGACCGTGAAAAACTGGCTGCTGATTGTGCTCACGCTGGGCCTGTACTGGCCGTTTGCCCTGGTGGCCATGACGCGCCTGCGGCTGGAGGCGGTGAGCATCAAAACCCGTATCGACCCCGAACTGCTGGTGGCTGATGCGCAAACCGCCCAGATCGAGGCTGCAGGCGATGCGGCGGGTGACTTCTTTGGCCTGGACGTTGGCCTGTGAGCGCCTCACCCGCCATGTCTGCCACGCCCAGCCCGGTGGTTCATGTGGTGTTCAACGCCAGCTACTTTGATGGCCGCAGCGCCCGCGCTCACCCGGTGCGCATCTGGTTGGCCGATGGGCAACTGCATGTGCAAGGCGACGGTATTGCGCTGAGCCTGCCACAGCACACGGTGGACTGGCCCGAGCGCACCCGCCACGGCATGCGGGTGGCGCATTTTGCCCAGGGCGGCATGGTGCAAAGCGAGAACAGCGCGGCCTGGGATGCCTGGGCCAAAGACTGTGGCCTGAACGAATCCCTGGTGGTGAAGATGCAGCAAAACTGGCGCTGGGTGGCCGCCAGCGTGGCGCTGCTGGTGAGCCTGATGCTGGCGGTTCAGCAGTGGGGTTTGCCGCTGGCGGCACAGGCCCTGGTGGCGCTGACACCGCCCGCAGTGGAAGCGGCGTTGGGCGAGACCAGTCTGAGCGCGGTGGATCGGGTGATCATGAAGCCCTCAGTCTTGCCGCTGGACAAACAGACGCAGATTCGCACCGCCTTTGCCCAGACCGTGGCCCATCAAGCGCCAAGCAGCGTGCGGCCCTGGCAGCTGGTGTTTCGCAAAAGCGGTATCGGCCCCAACGCGCTGGCCCTGCCGGGTGGCACCATCATCATGACCGACGAGATGGTGAACCTGGTGGACGGCGACACCGCCGTGCTCAGCGCCGTGCTGGCCCATGAGCTGGGCCACGTGCAGCAGCGCCACGGCCTGCGTATGCTGGTGCAGGCCACGGTGCTGGGCACTTTGAGTGCCGTGGTGCTGGGGGACTTCAGCAGCGTTCTGGCCATGCTGCCAGTGATGCTCGGCCAGGCCCACTACTCGCGCCAGGCCGAGCAGGAGGCCGATGCCCATGCGGTCAAGCTGCTCAAGGCCGCGTCCCTGTCACCGGCGCTGATGGTCACGCTGTTTGACAAGCTCCAGGCCCGGCGGGCCGCCGACACGTCGCAGGGCAAGCCCGCCAGCAACGACCAGGCTTCATGGCTGGGCATTGCCTTCTCATCACACCCGCAAGATGCCGAAAGAATTGCGTATTTTCGGGCTGAAGCGCTTTAAATATATGCGCAAACAGCTATTAATATGATAGCTGTTTGAGGTGCGGAACTTGGCGATTTTTACGCCTGAAGTCTGCCCTGCTCTACCGCCTGGCGCAGCAGCGCATTGACCCGTGTTTGCCAGCCCTTGCCACTGGCACGCAGCGCGGCAGCAATGTCGGGATCAACACGGATCGACAGCATGGGGCGCTTCACCGCTACCGGCGGGCGACCCCGCAGGGGTTTGAACTGTGCCCACTCTGCATCAGTGGGCACATGGGTGTCGGGGTCTTGGGCAATACCGGCAGTGATCTGCGCCTCTTCTTCAGGCGTATTCAACCTCAGCTTGCGGCCATCACGAAGCGTTAAATTGGTTTGCATAGCGAATTTTCTCCCGGTCGTTAGCCTTGCGCAGGCTGATAATGCGCCGAACTGCGGCGCGGTCTGCAAATACCACACAGTACAGCCGATCACCCAACACGGCGTAACCCTGCATACGCAACTCACCATAGTTGCGGCGCTGGTCTGGCGCAGCCAGCAGCGTATCCCACTCCAGTTCAGCAGCCAACGCCAAAGACACCCCGTGCTTTTGCACATTGGATGCATCTTTGGCTGGGTCGAACTCGATTTTCATTTGCTTAATTGTATTGACATTAATTAAGGTCATCAATACACAAATACATGGGTGTCATTCAAAGACGGCGATTCGCGCCTTCCGGCGCTCCTACAACGCCCAAATCACTCGCGCCAACTTGTCCACCAATTCCGCCATCTGCGCCACCGGCACCTGGGCATAACCCAGCAGCAGGCCGCGCCAGGGCTGAGCCCGCTGGCCCACGGCATGCAAGCTCAGCGCCGGGGCCACGATGCCCTGCGCCAGCAGTTGGGTGCTGATCTGCACATCGTCACAGCGGGCATCACGCAGGCGCAAGGCCAGGTGCATGCCAGCCGAGCCACCCAACACCTCGGCCACATCACCCAGCTGCTGCGTCAGCGCCGCCACCAGGGCATCGCGGCGCTGGCGGTAAAGCCGTCGCATGCGGCGCAGGTGCAGGCTGAACTGGCCGCTGCGCATGAACTCGGCCAGCGCCAGCTGGTCAGCCGTGCGCCCACGGGGTGAGGCTCGCGCCAGCAACGCTCTGAGCGGCTCAGCCAGCGCGGCGGGCACCACCACAAAGCCGATGCGCAGGCCGGGAAACAGGGTTTTGCTGAAGGTGCCCAGGTAGAGCACCGGCGCATCCGGGGCCAGACCTTGCAGGCAGGCCAGCGGTGGGCCGTCGTGGCGGAATTCGCTGTCGTAGTCGTCCTCAATGATCAGCGCTGCGGCGCTTCTGGCCTGGGCGATCAGCGCCAGGCGGCGTTCCAGGCTCATGACGCTGCCCACCGGGTACTGGTGCGACGGGGTCACGTAGATCAGTTTGGGCCGGTGTCGCTGCCAGTCACTGGGCTGTGGAGCCAGGCCTTGGGCATCCACCACGATGCCGATGGGTTTGAGCTGCGCGGCCCGAAACGCCGCCAACGCCCCCTGGTAGCCAGGGTTTTCCAGCCAGACCTTGTCGCCGGGGTCGGCAAAGGCGCGGGCGCACAAGTCCAGACTGCTTTGTGTGCCGTCGGTGATGAACACCTGGGCGCTGTCCAGCACCGCACCACGTGCCACCCGCAGGTGGTCGGCAATGGCGCTGCGCAGGGCGGGCTCACCCGCCGGGTCGGCGTAGTTGAGCTGCGCCGGCGTGAGCGAGGCCCAGGCCCGGTCCAGCAAACGCCGCCACAGGGTGCGCGGAAAGTCACGCAACGCGGGCACGCCGGGTGCAAAAGCCCCAGACAGTTCCGAATTCGCCAGCGCCGGCAGCCCCTGGGTGCGGCGCGACAAGCCGGTGCGCAGCGCCGGGGGCGTGGGCTGGGGCGGCGTGGTCAGGTTCAGCCGGGCCACCACCGTGCCGCGCCGGTCGGTGTGGACAAAACCTTCGGTGGCCAGTTGCTCGTAGGCGTAGAGCACGGTGTTGCGTGACAGGCCCAGCTCTTGCGCCAGGGTGCGACTGGCCAGCAGGCGCACCCCTGCGGCCAGTGTGCCGTTGCGAATGGCGCTGCGCAGACAGTCGTGCAACTGGCGCTGCTGCGACCAGCGGGCCTGCGCCGCCAGCGGCTGGTGCGCGTTGAACAGCAGTTGGTAGTCCATGGTGTGGCCCTAAAAAATAGTGCGTTGTTGGCTCTTTGGATAGAGCCATGTTTGCCCTACATTCTGCCTCCTTCAACCTCAAAGCACTGGAACCCCATGACCCACACCACCCCCGCCCAGCCGCCCTCAGACCGCACCCGGGTGCGGCGTATTCCCGAGCTGGCGCACTATGACCGGGCGACCCTGCACGCCATCGTTGACGCGGCCTACCTGTGCCACGTGGCGTTTGCCGATGACAAGGGCACGCACTGCATTCCCACCGCCTGCTGGCGTGAGGGTGAGTACCTCTACATCCACAGCACCAATGGCGGGCGCTTGGTCAAGCAACTGCTGAGTGGCACGCAGGCCTGCGTCACCCTGACGCACCTGGATGGTTTGGTGCTGGCGCGCTCAGCCTTTAACACCGGCATGAATTTCCGCTCAGCCATGGTCTACGGTGTGTTTGAACCGGTGGCCGACAAGCGTGCCGCGCTGGAGGCCTTGATGGACAAAATTGTCCCCGGCCGCCAGGCCGAGGTGCGCCCCGGCAACGACAAGGAATTTGCCGCCACCACCGTGCTGCGTATTTCACTGGCGGAGGCCGCCTGCAAGGTGCGCAGCGGTGGGCCAAACGATGACGAGGTCGATATGGCGCGTCCGGTGTGGGCCGGCACCCTGCCGCTGGTGTTGCAAGCCGCCCCCGCCGTGGTTGACCCGCAGTGCCGTGTGGCCGCGCCGGACTATGTGCAGCAGTGGTCGGGCCGGACGCTGTAGGCCAATTTTGAGCGTTATCTCAGCGTCTCTCTGCGCATTTCTCCAGTTTGCGGCAGAAGGGCGCTCCCCATGGGCTGAAAATGCTTGAATCGCACCCGCCATCTGCCCGCTCTACCATGCCAACCACATTCGCCAAACTCGCTTTCCATTTCGCAGCCCTCGATAGGATCGTGGCGTTGCTGCCGCACTACTTCATGATTCGCAAGGCCGTGGCCCAGTGCCTGGCCTTGATGGCACTGGCAGCCAGCCCGGGAGTGCAGGCACAGGGTTATGAGGTCAAACCCTGGCCTGCACGGCAAGCTGTCCCGGCACTGGCAGGCACCGACCTCCAGGGCCATGACTGGCGCTTGGCCGACTTGCGTGGCAAGGCAGTGCTGATCAACTTTTGGGCCAGCTGGTGTGAACCATGCCTGGCAGAAATGCCATCACTGCAGGCTCTGGCGCAGACCTACGGCCCTGACAAGCTGGTGGTGCTGGCGGTGAACTTCAAGGAATCAGCTCCTGCGGTACAGCGCTACGTGCAGCGCACCGACTTGAACTTGCCCGTGTTGCTTGACCCGGCGGGGGTCATGGCGCACGCCTGGGGCATCAAGGTGTTTCCCACCACGGTGCTGGTGGCCGCCAACGGCCAGGTGCGCAGCCTGGTGCGGGGTGGGCTGGACTGGTCAGGCCCGCAGGCCAGCCCACTGGTGAACGCCTTGCTGGCGCAAAACAACCCGGCCCGCCGCCCCGGCACACCACGATAATCGGCCCGGCCAAAACGGGCTTTCCCCGATTTGGCCGGGGCCCATGCGGGGTACTTTGACCTACCCCGACGGCACCCGTTCTCTTCTACTTTTCCGGAGTTCTCTTGATGACCACCGTTCACGCCCAGGCACGCCGTGCTTTTATGAAAAACATGGCGGCAACCGCCGCCGTTACAGCGCTACCAGCTATCAATTTTGCAGCAACCAGCCCAGTCACCGAGCGCCGGTTTGCGCCCCAGGCCGGCACCTGGCGCAGCTTTGAGGTCACCACCCGGGTCGACATCCTCAAGCCCCAAGGCCTGACCCGCCTGTGGCTGCCCATCCCTTCAGTCAACACCGACTGGCAACAATCCCTGGACAACGCTTTTTCCAGCAATGGCAAAACCAAGATGAGCAGCGACGGCCGCTATGGTGCGCAAATGCTGTACGTGGAGTTTGCTGCGGACGAAGCCCAACCCTTTGTTGAGCTGAGCAGCCGAATCAAGACCCAAAACCGCAGCGTGGACTGGAGCGGCAAACAAACAGCCACCGAAGACCCCGCCACGCTGGCCTACTGGACCCAGGCCACCACCTTGCTGCCCACCGACGGCATCGTGCGAAAAACTGCGTTGCAGGCCATTCGCGGGGCGCGTACCGATGTTGAAAAAGCCCAAAAACTCTATGACTGGGTGGTGCTCAACACCTTTCGCGAGCCCAAGGTGCAAGGCTGCGGCGAAGGCGACATCGAAACCATGCTCGAAACCGGCAACCTGAGCGGCAAGTGTGCCGACCTGAACGCGCTGTTTGTCGGGCTATGCCGCGCCGCCGGCCTGCCCGCGCGGGATGTCTACGGCCTGCGCCTGGCCCCGTCAGCCTTTGGCTACAAAGAGCTGGGCGGCAACTCGGCCAGCCTGAAAGGCGCACAACATTGCCGTGCCGAGGTCTACCTCCAACAGCACGGCTGGGTCGGCATGGACCCCGCCGATGTCACCAAGGTCATGCGCCAGGAAACCCCCGAGTGGATCAAGTCACCCAGCCACAGCGTGGTGGCACCGGTCAACAAAGCCCTGTTTGGCAGTTGGGAGGGCAACTGGATGGCCTACAACACCGCCCACGACGTGAAGCTGCCCCACGCCAGCGGACCAGCGCTGGGCTTTCTGATGTACCCGGTTGCCGAGAATGCCGCCGGTCGCCTGAACTCCTACGCGCCCGACGACTTCAAATACCAGATCAGCGCACGGGAAACCACGGCCTAGTGTTCCAAACCGAGTGGGGAGCGGCCCCACTCGCCGCCGGCCGGCGTTGCAGGCCAGTTTTTACATGCCATTTTGTGCTGTAGCCACTGAAATACATGCGCAAGCAGCTATTGTTTGTATAGCATCTTGCAGGGCAAGTATCAGCCCCCGCCCAGCCGCAACTCCGCAAGATTTGTCATGCCGCCGGTTCTAGACTGGTCACCCTGTCCAACCCCATGAAAACCAGCGCCATGAGCACCCCCACATTCCCCCAGCATATTGAAACCCTGGCCGATGCCCTCACCGTGATCGGCATCGAGCTGCGCACCCACAACCTGGAGGCCGCGCAGACCATTCCACCGCACTGGCAACGCTTCACGCAAGAGGGCGTGCTGGCCCGGATTGCCGCCAAGCGGAGCGACGACGTGTTCGCGGTCTACACGCATTTTGAGCACGCAGGGCGTGACAACACCGGCCTGTACTCGCTGGTCATCGGTGCGGCCGTGGCGGCAGATGCGCCGGTGCCAGCGGGCATGGTGCGGGTGGTGGTGCCCGCCTCGCCGCGTGCGGTGTTTGGCGTGGAAAGGAATCGCTTTGACCTGGTTGGCCCTGCCTGGCAAGCCATCTGGCAGCGTAACGACCTGGCCAAAACCTTCATCGCCGAATACGAGCAGTACCATGCCGATGGCGGCATCTCCATTTCTATCGGGTTGAACGCCGCCACCGCCCAAGCATGAGCCCAGGTTGCCCCTGATCAGGAGGATTTATGGAAAAGATTGATCTCAAGAAAGACATGAAGCCCTTGTACCAACCCAGTGCACGGGATGTCACCCAAGTTCAAGTGCCCCCGTTGCAGTACCTGATGGTGGATGGCGCGGGCGACCCCAATACCTCGCCAGACTATGCGCAGGCGATCGAGGCCTTGTTTGCGGTGTCGTACACCGCCAAGTTCATGCTCAAGAAAGGGCCGCAGGCGCTGGACTATGCCGTGATGCCACTTGAAGGGCTTTGGTGGGCCGATGACATGTCGGCCTTTGTGACCAAGGACAAGGCCAAATGGCAGTGGACGATGATGATCATGCAACCCGACTTTGTGACAGAAGACACCCTCAACGCGGCCATGGCCGAAGTCCGCAGCAAGAAGAAGCTGCCCGGCATCGACAAGCTGCGCCTGGAAAATTTCTCTGAGGGCCTTTGCGCCCAGATGTTGCATGTGGGCCCGTTCTCGGAAGAAGGACCCAGCATTGAGCGGCTGCATGCGTTCATTGATGCCAGATCGGGGCGCAGGGGCAAGCACCACGAGATTTACTTGAGCGACATCCGGCGCACCGCACCGCAGAAGTGGAAAACCATCCTTCGGCAGCCAATGAATCCAAACAATGACTAAAACCCACAGCTGGACGGACTACCAGGAACGCCTGGGCCGTGTCACCGCCTACATCCACGACCATCTGACTGAAGTGGCGAACCTGTCATTCTTCCACCTCAATTGTTAATCAACAAATAATCTTGATATGAATCATCGTATCTTTTTGAGAACTATTGTTTCATTTTGAGAAATTGTGATGTAAGATTGCGCCTTCATCACAAAGGAAAATCATGGCCGAAAAAAGTACTTCATTTCACACAGTCTGCCGCTTGCTACTCCGCGAACTTCGCCAGGAACGGGGGGTGCAGCAAGCCCAAATCAGCCAACTCTTGGGGCGGGCTTCAACAAGCTCCTGGAGCAAGGTTGAAACCGGTGAAACGCCGCTGACGCTGGATCACCTTTTGACAGCATGCACCGCATGCCAAGTCTGGCCCTCCGATTTGTTTCTGACTGCACAAAATTACATGTCGCTGCTGACGCAAAGCGGCTGGTACGCAGCCGCTCACGGAACTGCACTTTCAAAAGATGACGACCAACTTGGCCTTGCTGCGGAGGCCTACTACGCGTTTATCGCATCCAAAGCACAGACACCTTCTTGGGGCCGATTTCAAGTCTTGCAGACTCCTTGGCCATACTCTGGCGTATGCGTACCGCTCGATGTTTTTCGATGGGCACTTGACCCCAATTGGCGTGAGCAGCAAATATCCTTCGCACCAAAACCAAGTCGTAACGAGCCCTAACCCCAAGGCGGATTCAAGTTTTAAGTGGCGGCCTACATGATCGACGTGCGCCAGGTACCGGCCGTGTCCTTGGCCGGCATCGCGCACCGAGGCTCCTACATGCAGGTGGGGCGGGCGTTTGACGTGGCTTTCACCTGCATGGCAGCACAGGGCCTGGCACGGCCCGACATGCGCTGGCTGGCGGTTTATGAGGATGACCCTTTTGCCGTGCCCGAATCGCAATTACATTCACGCGCTGGCCTGAGCCTGCCGCCCGGCGGTGTTCCCCTGCCACCGCTGGAACCCTTCACCCTGGGCGGTCGCCGCTGCGCCGTGCTGCGCCACCAGGGGCCGTACGCCACCATGCGTGCCGCCTACCAGTGGTTGTACGGTCATTGGCTGGTGCAGTCCGGCCATGAGGCCGCCAACCGCCCGGTGTTTGAGGAATACCTGAACAACCCGCGCGACACCTCGCCGGATCGGCTGCTGACGGACATTTATCTGCCGCTGGTGGATGGGACTGGGGGTTGAGGTGTGTCCGCTTTTTATCTATTCACGTTGGCGTGAAAATCATCCATTTTGAGAGGTGTTTTGGCTAAAAAATATCTATTCATATAATGATTCATGCCGACCCCGATTGACCTCACCCAAGCCGCCTTGCAGGCCTTGCGCCGCCAGGGCGGAGTGTTGTCCAGCACTGAGTTACAAACCCAGTTGGATGTGAGCCAGCCGACGGTGTCGCGTGTGCTCAAGCCACTGATCCAGAGCGGCCAAGTGCGCAAAGTGGGGGCGGCCCGTTCGCAGCGTTATGTATTGCCGCGCAGCGTGCCCGGCGTGGGCAGCCAAGTGCCGGTGATGCGGGTGGACGCGCAGGGGAATGCGACCCCCTTTGCGCAACTGACACCTCTGGTGGGTGGCGCATTCTGGGTGGAAGAAACTGAGGGAGTCAGCACCCGGCACGACGGCTTGCCCTGGTTTTTGGACGACATGCGCCCGCAAGGCTTTATGGGGCGCAGCTTCGCCCACGCCCACCCGGAGCTTCAATTGGGCAGCGACCCGCGCCATTGGAGTGATGATGATGTGCTGCGGGCGCTCACTTTGTTTGGCGAGGACCTGCCCGGCAACCTGATCCTGGGCGAGGCGGCTTTCCAACGCTTTCATAGGCTGCCAGAGAATGCTTGCCGCGCAAATTCGGCGGCAGACTACCCGCAATTGGCAGAGCAGGCCATGCAGGGCACGCTTCCAGGCTCATCCGCAGGTGGCGAGCAGCCCAAGTTTTGCACCCTGAACGCCGGGCGGGCGGTACTGGTGAAGTTCTCGCCAGCGGGTGACTCGCCGGTGGATCAGCGTAGCCGCGACCTGCTGGTGTGTGAGCACCTGGCGCTGCAAACCCTGGCGCAAGCCGGCCTGCCCGCTGCCCACACGCAGGTGTTCACGGGAGGCGGGCGGGTGTTTTTGGAGTCCGAACGCTTTGACCGTGTCGGCCAGAGCGGGCGCATTGGCATGGTGTCCTTGCAGGTCTACGACGCTGAGTACGTGGGTGAAATGGACAACTGGGCCGCCACGGCCGGGCGCATGCTGGCGCGTGGTCTGCTCACCGCCCAGGACGCGCACACGCTGTGCCTGCTGGAGGCCTACGGCGTGTTGATTGCCAACACCGACCGCCATTACGGCAACATTTCGCTGCTGCGTTTGGATGACCACTGGGCACTGTCGCCCACCTACGACATGCTGCCCATGCTCTACGCCCCGGTGGGCGGTGAACTGGTGTCGCGCAACTTTGCTGCCCGCCCGCTGCAACCCACTGCCGCCACGTTGCCGCAATGGGAACAAGCCCGTGCGCTGGCTCTTGTGTTCTGGCGCAGCGCGGCGGCAGACGAGCGCGTGTCGGCGGGGTTTCGGGCGATGGCGGCTGAGAATGCACGGTATATCGAGCTGTAGCCTTGTGTAACCCTCACTGGCCAGCGTCACCTCGGGCGCTTTCGCCGTGCATAATCGCGTCCTCATGAACGCACTGACCACCCACACCTCCTTCGCCACTCACGTGGCTACGCTGTGGGTCTGCGCCTGTGCTTGCTTTCCCCCTCCTGTCGCGCCTCCGCCCGGCATCGCCGCTCCCGGCCCCTACCCGCCTACTCGTCGGTAGTGTGCCTCTCGGGCTGATGGTTCAGCCCGCCTATTTCCTCAGCTTGGACACCCTGACTACTGCGTCAGGTGCGTGCGCATTTGTGCGCCCGTGCTGGGGAGTTTTGTGGTTTTTGCGACAGGAATTTCTCATGACTTTGCTTAAAACGGCCTGGATGGCCTATGGTTCAACGGCGTTGTTTGTGCTGCTGTGGAGCAGCGGTGCACTCTTCGCCAAATGGGGGCTTGAGCACGGCTCAGCCTTTGCTTTTCTTGGACGGCGGGTGCGATGCTGCAAAAGCGCATCCAGCAGGCCCCAGCCGAGGTGATGCCATTGCAGTACGCCGTCAGCCTGCTGCTGTGTCTGGCTTTTTTGCCCTTTCAGCCGCACGGCTTTGAATGGGTGCTGGGCTTTGTGCTGCCGGTGGTCTGGATGGCGCTGGTGGTCTCGGTACTGGCCACCTTGTTGCTGTACCGGCTGATCCAGGCGGGTAATCTGGTCAACGTCACCAGTCTGTTTTACCTGGTGCCGGGCGGCACGGCGGCGCTGGACTGGCTGGTGTTTGGCAACACCATGGCCCCCGCTGCGCTGATCGGCATGGGGGCGATTCTGCTGGGCTTGTTGCTGGTGTTCCGAACGCCCAGAGCATAGATTCCCCGCAGGCGCTGGTTCTCATCATGGCCCTGGGACGCTGGTTGGATGGCTTGGTGGCTGTGATGAGGTGGGGTACGGCGCTGATGCTGGCGTGGGGTTTGCCGGGGTCGTGAGAATGGCAAGTGATGGCTTTAAACCGTCGAATCAAGAACCATGGGGACATAAGCGATGCCCAGGGTTTCTGTTTTGGGGCCAACGACTTTAAACCCGAGGGATTCATATGCAGGCACCCCAAACACCGTTGAATTAACGGTGAATCGCCCCGTGTTTCCGGCCTCCATGGCCGCCGCCTTGGCGTGTTCCCAAAGGTGTCGGCCTTTCCCCTGCCTGTGAAAATCCTCCGCCACAAACAGATGGAACAAATGCGAGTTGTCTCTGAGGGCGACTGTCCCCACCATGTCTTCGCCTTCGTGGCCAACGTAATACGTGTAGTTGGCTGCCGTCACAAGTTTCACGATGGACGAAGGTTGCAGGCTTGAAAGAAAGCCCTCTGCGCCCAAGCCGCTCGGATCAACGGTAAAAAAACGCGCCAGTCGTGTGATCAATCGACTGATGCCAGGTGCATCTGAGGGGGTTGCCAAGCGAATGTCCATCGTGGTTGAGTCAAAGTTGATGTAAAGCGAAATCGTAACGGCGTGCGGCAGGTGATGCCATCGTGCAGGGTCAGCCTCAAAGCCGCTGCCGCCACTCCCCCGTATTACCGAGCATCAAACCAATACTGCTCACAGTGACCCCACTCCAACAAAAATCACCAGCGGCGTGCAACGGAAACAAGGGGGTCAGCCAGGACTCGGATGACACATCAATGGAGGCCTGCCGATGCACCTCGTTGATGATCGGAAATGAACCGCCGACATTGGCACTCATGATCAGTGGATTCCAAGACCGCCAAATGCCTTGCAGCACACTGTTTATTCCAGTGCCGCTGCCCCCATCAAAAGGGTGAATCGGGGATCAAACTCCAAATGCAACGTCTTGAATTTTCGATAATTCTGCAAATCCAGCGTCAGTTTTTCATACACACCGCTGGTGAGGCCATCCACCAGCGCACAAGGCAAGCGGGCCTGCCCGACGACGATTTCTTTGCCGACGCATTCACCTCTGCAGCCAACAAGAGCAGCGCCGCTACCATCTGATTTTTTACCCAAGGACTTTTATGCAACGCAAATCTTTCATCCTGGCTACCCTGGCGCTGACCGCTGCCGCCTTGTCGCCGCTGGCGCAAGCGCAGAGCAAGCCCATCCGCCTGATCGTGCCCTATGCACCGGGTGGCCCGATCGACATCACCGCGCGCGTCCTGGCCGAGCGGGTAAAAGACAGCCTGGGCACGGTGATTGTTGAAAACAAACCCGGTGCCGGTGGCAACATCGGTGCCGATGCCGTGGCCAAGGCCGCCCCCGACGGCCTGACCATTGGCATCGCCGCCACCGCCACCCACGCGGTGAACCCCTGGCTGTACAGAAAAATGCCTTACAACGCGGCCACTGACTTTGCCCCCATCACGCAAATGGTGCGCGTGCCCAATGTGCTGGTGATGAATGCCGAGACCGCTGCGCGCCTCAAAATCAACAGTGTCAAAGACTTGATTGCCTACGCCAAAACCAACCCCGGAAAACTCAACTACGCCAGCGGCGGCAACGGCAGCGCCGGCCACCTGGCAGGCGAGCTGTTCAAGAAAGAAGCTGGTATTTTTGCCGTGCATATTCCGTACAACGGCGGCAACCCGGCGCAATTGGCGTTGTTGAGCGGGCAGGTCGACTTCAACTTTGACAACCTGGCCACGGCCTCGCCCAACATCAAGTCGGGCAAGCTCAAGGCGTTGGCGGTGACGACCCCAAAGAGCGTCGATGCACTGCCCGGCGTGCCACCGGTGGCCGACACCCTCAAAGGTTTTTCAATCGATACCTGGTGGGGGTTGGTGGCACCAGCAGCCACGCCCAAGGACATCGTCGCCAAACTCAATCAGGCTTTTGTCGCGGCACTGAACGCCCCCGAGACCCAAACCCGCTTCGCCACCCTGATGGCCGAACCGATGCCCACCTCGCCAGAAGCTTTTGGCACGCTGATGACCAGTGAGCGGGCCAAATACGAGGCCATGGTGAAGGCCAGCGGGGCGAAGGTCGATTAGGTTACCCGCCGTGTGCTTGGTTTGCCGCCACTCTCCCGGCTTGTGCCCGGTCCAGCGTTTGAAAGCGCGGTTGAACGCACTGGCTTCTGAAAACCCCAGTGCCTCGGCAATGCTGGCAAAGGCTTCGTCCGTGTCGGCCACCGCCTGGCAGGCTTGGTCTTTCCGCACCTCATCCACCAGTTGGCTGTAGCTCAGGCCAAGGGCTTGCAGGCGGCGGGCAAAAACGCGCTCACTCAGCTTGAAGTGTTGCGCCGCCAGCTGGCGCTCGGGCACACCCTGGGCCAGGTTGATACCGAGCCAGTGGCGCACTTGCCCCAGAAAATCCGGAGCTTGGCTGAGTGCGGCCAAACGCGCCGCCGCGTATTCCCGGTGCAGGGTGGCCAGTTGGGCATCGGCTTGCGGCAAGGCCAAGTCCAGTACCGCGTTGTCAAACTGCAGCCCGCAAAAAGCCTGGTTGAAATCCACCTCGGTTTGAAACACCTCCTGGTAGAGCGCCAGGGCCCCGAGCCGGGCGTGGCTGAACTGCGCCCGCACCGGGTTGACCGGCTGGCCCAGCACCCAGCGGCTGAAGCTGATCACCGCAGCCAACACTGCCTCCAGCTGGTGCGGGCTAAAAGCCAGCTCACCCTGCTGCGGGTGGTAGATCAGCCAGCTTTGCAGCGGCCCCTCCAGCAGCTGAAAGCGCCCGCCGTCACTGATCAGGCGCTGGAATTTTTGCGCCACGGTGATGGCCTCGCGCAGGGTGGAAGACGACTGCAAAATAAAGCTCACCACGTTGAAGCTGGCCGGCCCGACCAGCCGCCCGGCGTGCAGGCCAAAACCGGGGTCGCCGCTCAGCTCAGCCGCCGCACGCCACAGCCGGGTGATGTCGTCAATCGGCCAACGCGCCTCATGGAGCTGGCTGGGGCTTAGCCCGGCATGGGCCAGCAAGGCCTCAACGCTTAAATCCTGGCGCTGGGCTGCGCTCAGCACTGTGTTGACCCAACTCAGGGACACGCTGGCTTCTGTGGTCAACATCGGTGGCTCCTGAAGTCAAGGGAGGCGGCATCATAAGCCGCTATCGTTATGGGCTTCAAAAACACAGGGCGGCAAGCGTCCGATTCAAACTGATGTGGATTGATTCCCTCGCCCTCTGGGAGAGGGTTAGGGTGAGGGTGGATGTTTGGGCTACTGTGCCCCAGGCAGCCCTCACCCCCGCCCTCTCCCAAAGGGCGAGGGAGTAAAACCCCGCAGCACATCGGTTTGCATCGCACCCAGGCGGCCCAATCAGGAGACAAGATGCAACAACACAGCAGCGAGGTGGTGATTGTGGGCGCGGGCATAGCTGGCATCGTCTGCGCCCTGGAATTGCTGGCGCAGGGCCGCCGGGTGCTGATGCTGGATCGGGATCAGCCTGACAAACTCGGCGGCCTGGCACGTGAAAGCTTTGGCGGCATGTTTGCGGTGGACACACCGGAGCAGCGCCGCGCCGGGATTCGCGACTCGGTCGAGCAAGCGCTGGCCGACTGGCAGGCGTTTGCCGAGTTCGAGCCTGAGGCCCTGTGGCCGCAGCGCTGGGCGCGGGCCTATGTCGGCCACTGCACGCCCGAGATGTACTGGTGGCTGCGCGGCAAAGGCATTCGCTACTTTCCCGTGCCCAACTGGGTCGAGCGTGGCCTGTTCACGCCGGGCAACTCGTTCCCGCGCTTTCACATGGTGTGGGGTACCGGTGAAAAGTTGATGACCACCCTGATCGCCCATCTGCAGCCCTACCTGCAATCCGGCCACCTGGTGCTGCATTTTGGTCAACGGGTCGATGGGCTGCTGCTGCAAGCCGGGCAGGTGATCGGCTGCCACGGTATGGCCGGTGAGCAGCCGTTTGAGGCGCGAGCCGAGGTGGTGGTGATCGCCGCTGGGGGCATCAACGGCAGCATGGAGCGGGTGCGCGCCCACTGGCATGCCGACTGGGGCCGTGCGCCGGAGGTCATCCTGAACGGCTCCCACCGCTACGCCGATGGCCGCCTGCACGATGCCGCCGCCGCCGTGGGCGGGCAGCTCACGCATCTGGACAAGATGTGGAACTATGCCGCCGGGGTGCACCACTACGCCTCCAGCAAACCGCACGCGGGCCTGAGCCTGGTGCCGCCGAAGTCGGCTCTGTGGCTGAACTGGCGCGGCGAGCGCATCGGCCCGCAGCCACTGGTGTCGGGCTACGACACGCGCGACCTGGTGACCCAGGTTTGTAAACAAGAGCGCCAGTACTCCTGGCAGTTGCTCAACCACAAGATCGCATTAAAAGAGCTGGCGGTGTCCGGCGCGGAGCACAACCCCAGCATCCGCCAGCAGAACTGGCTGGCCTTTTTGCGCGACATCCTGCTGGGCAACCGCTGGCTGATTGACACCCTGGTGGAGAAATGCCCGGATGTGGTGGTGGCACGTACCCTGCCCGAGCTGGTGGACAAGATGAACGCCTTGCAGGGCGACAGTGCGGTCGACCTGGCCACGGTGAGGGCCGTGGTGAACCAGTACGACAGCCAGGTGCGCCGCCCGCAACAGTTCCGAAACGACGAGCAGTTGCGTCGTATTGCCCACCTGCGCAGCTACCGCGGTGACCCGATTCTGGACGACAAGGCGCTGCCGCTGATTGCCATCCGCGAATTCATCATCAGCCGCAAAAGCCTGGGCGGCATCCAGACCGATCTGCAAAGCCGGGCGCTGGATGCCGCCGGGCTGCCGATTCCCGGCCTGTTTGCGATTGGCGAGGCCGCCGGCTTTGGCGGTGGCGGCGTGCATGGCCTGCGAGCGCTGGAGGGCACGTTTCTGGGCGGCTGCGTGCTGACGGCCCGCGCCGCAGCGGCTTCGGTGGACGGACGCAAGCTGCTGAACATTTGATTCCAACAACGATTTTGAGGAGACCCATCATGAAAAAAACCGGAGCCTGGCTGGCCCGCTACGCCTTGGAGCAACTCGGCATTCGCTACACCTTTGGCATCCCCGGCGTGCAAAACACCGAGCTGTATGACGAGCTGAACAACTCCACCCAGATCACCCCGATGCTGGTCAGCCACGAAGGCGGCGGCGCGTTCATGGCCGACGGTCTGAGCCGCTTGTCAGACAGCGTGGGCACGCTGGTCGTCGTGCCCGCCGCCGGGCTGACACATGCCGCCAGCGGCATTGGCGAGGCCTTTCTGGACGGCGTGCCGATGCTGGTGATCTGCGGCGGCGTGCGCACCGACGTGCCCTGGAAGTTCCAGTTGCACCAGATGGACTTGCACCAGTTCATGCGCGGCATCACCAAAGCCACCTACCTGATCGATCGCCATGTGGACGTGGTGCCCACGCTGTTTGAGGCCTACCGCACCGCCACCAGCGGCGAGCCGGGGCCGGTGTTCATTGAGCTGCCGGCCAACCTGCAACTGTTTCCAGAGGAAGTGGGCGACTTGCCGCGCTGGCAGCCCCCGGCCTTGCCCGCCGCCGCCGACCCCAGCCAGATCGATGCCGCCGTGGCCTTGCTGAAAAACGCCAAACACCCCGGCCTGTTTGTTGGCTGGGGCGCGCGCGACTGTCTGAATGAGGTCACCGCGCTGGCCGAGCACTGCCTGGCCCCGGTGGCCACCACCTTGCAGGGCTTCTCGGTGTTTCCGGCGGGCCACCCGCTGCATGTGGGTTTTGGTTTTGGCCCGGCCGCCGTGCCTGCGGCCCGCAACGCCTTTGCCGACTGCGACGTGATGCTGGCCATTGGCACCCGGTTTGCCGAAATTGCCACCGGCAGTTTTGGCGTGACTGTGCCCGCGCAGCTGATCCACATCGACATCAACCCGCAAGCCCTGAACGCCAACTACCCGGCGCAAGTGGCCCTGGCCGGGGATGCGCGGGTGCTGCTGCCTCAGTTGTTGCAGGCCTTGCGCCAGGCCATGCCGACCCAAGCGCCAAACACCGCGCTGCAGGCACGTATTGCCGCCGACAAACAGGCGTACCGCCAAAGCTGGTACGACCATGATTCCAAAGGCCGAGTCAACCCGGCGCGCTTTTTTGATGCGCTGCGAGCTGCCAACCCACCCGAGGCGGTGACGGTGGTGGACGACGGCAACCACACCTACCTGACGGCGGAGCTGATGCCGATCCTGAGCGCCAAATCCGCCATCGTGCCGACCGATTTCAATGCCATGGGTTATTCGGTGCCTGCCGCCATCGGGGCCAAGCTGGCGCGGCCCCACCTGCCAGTCAATTGCATCGTCGGCGATGGCTGTTTTCGCATGACCTGCATGGAAATCATCACCGCCACCCAGTACCAGCTGGGCGTGGTGTATTACGTGTTTTGCGACGGTGAGCTGTCGCAGATTGCCCAGGCGCAGGAAATTCCCTACAACCGCAAACCCTGCACCGTATTGGCCCGCGTGGCCCTTGACGGCGTGGCCCACGCGGTGGGGGCGCTGTATCTGAAAATTGGCAGTGATGCAGAGTTGACCTCACAAATGCAAGCGGCTAATGCCGCCGCCCTGGCGGGCCAGCCGGTGATTGTGGAGGTGAGCATTGACTACAGCAAACGCACGGCGTTTACCGAGGGCGTGGTCAAGACCAACTTTCAGCGCTTCACCTTGAGCCAGAAGGCCCGCGCGGTGGGACGGGCCTTGGTGCGCAAGGTGACGGGCTAAGGATGCGGCTTGAGAAGCATGTTTCTGAACCCGGATTCATGCCTGAGCCACCAGCGCCGCAATCGCCTGGCCCACCTGCGTGGTGTTGGCCGTGCCGCCCAGATCGGGCGTGCGTGGGCCGGTTTTGAGCACCTCTTCAATGGCGGCCACGACGGCATCGTGCGCTGCACGGCCTGCGCCCACCCCTTGCGTGAGGAAGTCCAGCATCAAGGCACCTGACCAGATCATGGCGATGGGGTTGGCGATGTTTTTGCCATAGATGTCCGGGGCCGAGCCGTGCACCGGCTCGAACAGGCTGGGGAAGTTGCGCTCGGGGTTGAGGTTGGCCGACGGTGCCAAGCCAATGGTGCCGGTGGTGGCTGGCCCCAGATCGCTGAGGATGTCGCCAAACAGGTTGGTGGCCGCCACCACGTCAAAGCGGCCGGGCTGCAACACAAAGCGGGCGGTGAGGATGTCGATGTGCTGCTTGTCCAGCGTGACTTCGGGGTAATCGCGTGCCACCTCATCGGCACGCTTGTCCCACCAGGGCATGCTGATGGCAATGCCGTTGCTCTTGGTGGCCAGGGTCACGTGCTTCTTGTCGCGGCTTTGGGCCAGGTCGAAGGCGAACTTCAAGAGCCGGTTGGCCCCGTGGCGGGAGAAGACCGACTCCTGGATGACGATTTCGCGGTCGGTGCCCTCGTACATGATGCCGCCCAGGGCGGTGTATTCGCCCTCGGTGTTCTCGCGCACCACGTAGTAGTCAATGTCTCCGGGCTTGCGGCCTGCCAGGGGGCAGGGCACGCCTTCAAACAAGCGCACCGGGCGCAGGTTGATGTATTGGTCAAACTCGCGGCGAAACTTGAGCAGCGAGCCCCACAGCGAGATGTGGTCAGGCACGGTGGCCGGCCAGCCGACAGCACCAAAGTAGAGGGCATCCATGCCCGAGAGCTGGGCTTTCCAGTCATCAGGCATCATCTGGCCGTGCTGGGCGTAGTAGTCGCAGCTGGCCCACTCAAAGGGGTGGCATTCGAGTTCAAAGCCAAAGCGGGCCGCAGCAGCCTGCGCCACGCGCAGGCCCTCGGGCATGACTTCTTTGCCAATGCCGTCACCGGCCAGGATGCCAATACGAAAAATCGGGTGCATGGTGTTTTCTCCTAGGTTCATGCGGCCATGCTGCATGACGATGATTTCGTCGCACACCGACTTTACCGTGTGCAGGGGGTGTGCTGGTTGACTGCGGTCGCAGAAGGCGCTTTGGCGTAGCCAGCACATACTGGAATCTGTGGCTTCATCCAAACCGTCAATTCACTACCTATTTTGTAGCTATTTGCGCTTTATTGACGGGCTATAGAGGGTGATTTAGCCCATAAAAATCATGCAAAAAACTTGCCCAGTGCACGGCTGAGCCAATTGCCTTCATTTTTGTTTTTCACAATGTGGTTGATTTTGGCTTTGACTTCCGTGATGTAGTCCATGTCGTCACGCTTGATGTGCTGGATCAGCCAGGTGCTGAGCATGGCATGCAGTTGCTGTGCCACGTCTTCGCCTGCATGGTGCTTCTCCATGTACCGGCCCAGGCGCTTGATGAACAACTCATGCACCGCCTTGTGGGTTTTGGCGTTTCTGTAGCCGGACTCCTCTTGCAGGCATTCTTCAAAGGAAAAATGCGACAAGGTGTAGTCCACCAGTTCGTTGAGCACCGTTCCCACCGAAGCCCGGTTGTGCTGCTGGATGGCATCGCCAAGCAGGTTGATGTAATCCACGATGCGCATGTGCTGGCCGTCGATGACTTCAATGCCAGTGTTGAGGTCAGTTGTCCACAGAATGGTGGTATCGGTTCCCATAGGTATGTCCTTTCAGAAGTGTGCGCAACCCGGCGCTTACACAAAGTCAATTGGGTGGAACGCGCCATTACACGCTGCAAGTATTTAAAGACAATTACAAATTGAGCTGCTACTGATCCAGATCAAAGTTTTGACAAGCGCTTGTTGTTTTTTCTCAACCGGATTGAGTCATGTGGATGGAAAATCTGATGTACTGATGTCTCAGGTTTGATGATGAGTCAAAACCTGACCTGCACAGCAACTACCGAAATTCGGTGGGCTGCATCGCTGATCCGCAGCGTTGGACTGGGCTGGTTCAACGCTTCCAGGCAAGGGTTCTTCTGGAGGGTGAGATGGATTNATGAGGCGTTGGTGGCGCTGGATCGTCCACGAACCGAGGCTCTTTTCCAGCAAGCGGTGGAGCGCACGAGTCCGATGCATGCCGTGGAAACCCTGATGGTGCCCGCGCTGATCCAGCTGGGGCGGGCCTGGGACAACGGGCAGATTGCCCTGTCCCAGATCTACATGAGCAGCCGGATTTGCGAAGACATTGTTGAGCACAGCCTTCCCGCCAACGCCGCCGAACGAAAAACCCTCCCGCGCATGGCGATTGTGGTGCTCTGCGATTACCACACCCTGGGCAAGCGCATCGTCCTGTCCGTTCTGCGCGCCAGCGGTTTTGAGGTGCTGGATTACGGCCACATGGAGGCCCGCGAACTGGTCGAGCGTGTGCTGACTGACGACGTGAAGGTTCTGCTGATTTCTGTGCTGATGCTGCCCTCTGCCCTCAAGGTCAAGGAGGTGTGTGCCGCCCTGGCCGCCCGGGGCCGCCCGGTGCGAGTTGCCGTCGGCGGTGCGCCATTCCTGTTTGACCCCGAACTCTGGCGCGAAGTCGGGGCCGATGCCATGGGTCGCACCGCCGCCGATGCGGTGACCATCGTGCAACGCTGGGCCAAGGAGTTACAGCCATGATGACCTCCATGCAAAGAGTGCAAACCACCCTGGCCGGGCAAGAACCGGATCGGGTGCCTTTGTTTTTGCTCACCACCCTGCACGGGGCCAAAGAGCTGGGTTTGTCCATTCGTGACTACTTCTCCCGCGCCGAGCATGTGGTTGAAGGCCAAATGCGCTTGCTGAACAAGTACCGCAGCGATTGCGTGACCCCATTTCATTACGCTTCGCTCGAACTGGAAGCCTTCGGCGGCAACACCCACTTCATTGAGGACGGGCCGCCCAACGCGGCTGCCCCGGTGATGGCCCAAAGCGAGGACATTGACCACCTGTTGCCCCCCGAAATATCGCAGGCCGCCGGGCTTCAACGTGTGCTGGAGGTCACGCGCGAGCTGAAGGCCAGGGTCGGCGACACCGTGCCGATCATCGGCTCGGTGATTTCTCCTTTCTCGCTGCCCATCATGCAGATGGGCTTTGGCCCCTACATTGAGTTGATCCATGAACAGCCGCAACGCTTTGAGCGGCTGATGGCGGTGAACCAGGCTTTTTGCGTCGAATGGGCCAACGCCCAACTGGCAGCAGGGGCCACGGCCATTGCTTATGCCGACCCCATGTCTTCAACCACCCTCATCCCGCGCTCACTGTATTTGCAGACCGGGCATCGCATCGCCATGGAAACGCTGCGTCAGATTCACGGGCCCACCGCGATCCACCTCGCCTCCGGGCGGGGGCTGGAGATTGCCCACGACCTGATGGCCACCGGGGCTACCGCCATCGGTGTCAGCGCCCTGGAAGACCTGGCCGAGTGGAAAGCCGCAACCCACGGCCAAGTCACGGTGATTGGCAACCTCAATGGCGTGACCATGCGGCACTGGACGGCGGCGCAAGCGCAAGCCGAAGTGAAACAGGCGATCGTCAAGGCCGGGCGCGGCGGCGGCTTCATTCTGGCCGACAACCATGGCGAAATTCCCTGGCAAGTGCCTGATGAGGTGCTGTTCGCCCTGCGCGAGGCAGTCGACTGCTGGGGCAACTATCCGCTGGACTGGATGGAGTCAAGGCCATGCCCGGAAAACTGATCCTGCTTTGTGCCCAGTCTCTGGAAGCTGAAGTCGCGGCCATGGCGGCAGCCGAGGCTTGGCCGGACGTGACTGTTGCGGCCATTCCTGACCACCTGAGTGATCCGTCGCCCAGTTGGAATGACCTGCGCCCGCTGCTGGGCCACGATTGCACCCAAGTGCTGATCCTGGATTGCGCTTGCCTGCAGGGCTTGGGCGATGCCCCGGCACACTGGCCGCCCGTCAGGCACGTCCAGTTGCCAGCAGGGTTTGACCGTGACTACCTGCGCCAATGCCTGGCCCGTTGGGTGGCGCAATGGCATCTGGAACAGGCGCAACAACTGGAGAAAGCCTGTGAGCACAAATACGCACGGGAGTTGGCCGACCACCAATGCGCCATGGATTTTTTGGGGCGCTTGACGCTGCTCAAGGATGAACGCGACACCATCACCGCCATTGCCGAGCTGTTTCAAATGCTGTTTGCACCACAGGTGTTTTATTACGCCTGTTTTGAGGGTGACACCGTGCAGTGCGATGAAGCACTGCCCCCCGAGCTGTCCCAGCAAATCCTGGCGCTGAAAAGCGACTGGGCCTGGACCGCATCGCACACCGGCTTCTTGCTGCGTATTGGCAAGGCACATGCCACACAGGGCGTGGTCGTCGTGGATCAATTCGAGTTCCCGGAATACCGCGATCATTACCTCAACCTGGCCTTGTCGTTTGCCGGTGTCATCAGTCTGGCCATCGACAATGCGCGCACCTACCGGCGCATCATGGAGGCAGAAGAGGCGCTGCGCAAAAGTGAACGCAGCCTGAAAATCGCCCAGTCGATGGCGCATCTGGGCCATTGGGAGCTGGATGTGGGCAGCGGCGATATCCGCTGGTCTGACGAAACCTACCGGATTCTGGGCTACGAACCCGACCAACAGCCCCCCAGTTTCGATGCACTCCTGCAAGTCATCACCCCCGACGACCGGGAGCGCGTGGCACAGCACATCTTGTCGGCGCAGGAAGGCAGTGGTTTTGACATTGAGTTCAGGATCATCCTGCCCGATGGGCGTGTACGCGTGCTGCATGGCATGGGCGAGGTGATTTTGCTGGGCAACCAGCTGCCGCAGGTCATCGGGGCCATTCGTGACATCACCCCATCTACGCGAACGCAATTGCTGGGGGTGGTGCAAGATATTACCGAGCAAAAAGAGCTGCAATGGAAACTGGAGCGCGAAGCCCGCACCGACCCGCTCACCGGCTGCATCAATCGGCGGCACTTTCTGGAATTGGCCGAACATGAGCTGGCACGGGCACGCCGCTACGGCGAACCGCTGTCGGTGCTGATGCTTGATCTGGATCATTTCAAGCTGATCAATGACCAGCACGGGCATCCGGTGGGGGATGTGGTGCTGCAACGCCTGGTTCAGATCTGCCAAGCCAGCTTGCGGGCAGAAGATGCCGTCGGGCGGTTGGGTGGCGAAGAGTTCGCCATTCTGTTGCCAGAAAGCAGCATCCAAGAGGCCCAAGAAGCTGCCGAACGGCTCTGCCTGGCCATCGCCGCCACCGAAATCAGCCTCAATGAGGGTTCGTCGATTCACTTCACCGCCTCGATCGGTGTGGCCACCTTGGCACGGGAAGATGCCGACATTCACACGCTGATCGGTCGTGCCGACAAAGCCCTCTACGAAGCCAAACATGCCGGGCGCAACCGGGTGGTGGTGCTCTGATGGTTCAGGTTTTCTTGAGAAACGGTAGCTACAAAATGAACAGCTGCCTGCGTTTGATTCACAAGCCGCCCTCGACGAACTGAAAAAAATCCCTGCTGACCCAGGCTTTCAGCGGCGCACGTTGAAACGCTGAACGCCCCATTGCAGTAAACTGAAATCATGAAAAGCACAGCAACCTCCACGAACGCACCATCCCAAGCCGGACAGGTGCATCTGTCTGGTTTTACAACGAAGCCCGGCAAGGTGCGTCAGCAGGCCACAAGCATCGTGCTGAAGACTACTGCCGACCCCCAACGCCAACACGCAGCCATTGCAAAGCTGATGAAAATGTGCAAAGCCTCGGCCGTGGTGGCTACTGCCAGCCAGGGCATAACGGCAGAAGTGCGCAGAGACCGCGATCGCGGCCATGACTGAACTCGTCGTTGTGGATGCCAGCGTATTGCTGGCGATTGCGTTGCCTGACCCACAGGCCAATAAAGACTACGCCATGGCGCTTTTGTTCGCCATCGACAAAGGTGACGTGATTCCCGTTTTAACGCACCTTTGTCACCACGAAGTGGCGGCAAAGCTGGTGCGCAAGGTTAGGGGGCAAGTCATAACGGCTGCAAAAGCCCGCGCTTTTTTTGATCTTTTGGCTGACATCAGTTTTCAGCATGTGGTGGATATTCGCGATGCCCAAACCCTGTATGCAGATGCCATGAAGCTGGGTTGTGGCAGCTACGATGGTGCCTATGTGCGTGCTGCGCTAGATCACAATGCACAACTGGCCACGCTGGACAAAAAGCTGTTTCCACACTTGGCCGCTAATGGTGTCGAGCGCTGGGTTCCGTAAGTCTGCCCCATCGCGTTCTTTACCCGCGAAAAGCTCGTGGTTTGAGCTTCTTGGTCAGGAAAATTTCGGGATGACCGTACTATTTTTGATGAGCTATAAATAATATAGCTATTTGCGCATGATTCATAAGCGCTGTAGGTCAATTTCCCTTATAACCCCAGTGTCTGCCAAAGCTGCTCCATCCTTGCTGTCACTTCAGCACTCATGGTCAAAGGCTTGCCCCATTCCCGAGTTGTCTCCCCTGGCCATTTGTTCGTCGCATCCAGCCCCATCTTGCTGCCCAAACCACTCACCGGCGAGGCAAAGTCGAGGTAATCGATCGGTGTGTTGTCGGCCAGCAGCGTGTCGCGGGTCGGGTCAACGCGGGTGGTGATGGCCCAGATCACGTCAGCCCAGTCGCGCACATTGACGTCGTCGTCCACCACCACGATGAATTTGGTGTACATGAACTGGCGCAGAAAGCTCCAGATGCCAAACATCACCCGGCCTCCAGATGCCAAACATCACCCGGCGGGCGTGGCCGGGGTAGGCTTTTTTGATGCTGACCACCGCCATGCGGTAGCTGCAACCCTCGGCGGGCAGGTAGAAGTCGGTGATCTCGGGGTACTGGCGTTGCAGCAGCGGCACAAACAGCTCGTTCAAAGCCAGCGCCAGCATGGCGGGCTCGTCCGGTGGTTTGCCGGTGTAGGTGGAGTGGTAAATCGGCTCGAGGCGCTGGGTGATGCGCTCGATGGTGAACATCGGAAATCATTGCCTTCAAAGTGTGGTTCGTGTTCTTTCCTGCTTAGCAACAGACGTGCCGGTAGGGGAAACTGCTGAGAAATTAAGGATTGCAATGTTCTAAAATTCCTCGGATGACCAATTCACGAACTCAACTTATTCGAGACCCTGTTCACGGATTGATTGTGTTTGATGGAAAAAGCAAACTTGATCAACTTGCTCTAAGGCTGATCAATACCCCAGAGTTTCAACGGCTGAGGCGGATCAAACAACTGGGTGTTTCGGAGTTTGTCTATCCCGGTGCTGTGCACACTCGATTTTCGCATTGCATTGGCACATTTCATGTTGCGCGAAAGTTGGTTGAAATCATCAAGCGCGAAATGAACCGTGAAGGTAAAAATGGGTTTGATGAAAACAAAGCAAATATTGTGGTCATCGCAGCCCTCCTTCATGATCTCGGGCATGGACCATTCAGTCACACTTTTGAGGGTGTTCAGGAACATCGGGGAGCAAAAAAACGTCATGAACACTGGACAAGGGAAATAATTCAATGCGCTACTGGTGAAATTTGGCCTGTGCTGTTGGACTTTAGAAGTGAGTTTGCGGATGCTGTTGCGGATATTTTTACAACTGAGGAGCCGCGTGACATTTATCATGCGATTGTTTCCAGTTCTTTTGATGCAGATCGGCTTGACTACCTTCGCCGCGACCGTTTGATGACTGGCATAGGTGCTGGGGCTATTGATTTTGACTGGCTTTTGGAGCATGTACGCATCGGTCAAGTTCGGCTGAATGAGCCGGATGCAATTGAAGATGATGACATTCGAGTGGAAACGTTTTGTTTGGACATGAAAGCGTTACCTGCAGCAGAGCAGTTTTTGCTTTCGCGTTACACCATGCACGAGCAGGTGTATTTCCATAAAACGACGAGATGCGCGGAAAAAATGATTGCTAAACTGTTGACAGCAATTTCTGATGAAGCGAAAACATCCAAGTCGTTCAGTAAGCAAACAGGATTACCAGCCAATCACCCTTTGGGTGTTTTTTTCTCAAACAACGGGGAAACTGTCGAGAACTACCTACAGTTGGATGATGCTACCGTTATGGGCAGCCTGTCTTTGATGCGGTCTGGACAAAATAAGATCATTGCTAATTTTGCAGCCCGTATTCAAGAGCGGAAGCTCTATAAGACGCTTGATGTAGCTCGTCTTAGTGGAGATGATCAGGGTGCAATGGTTAGCAAGTGCAGGACGATAGACAAAAGGTTTAGTGAAAAGATAAGCTCTGGTGATGTCATCAAAGACGAAAAGGCCAAAATTAGTATCTATACAAAAATTGGTGGGGACGATGAACGTATTCACAAAAAACTTCATATTCTGGTTGCTGGCGTAGATAGAGAAATCTCTGATATATCTGACCTCGTGAAGTCGTTAGCTACTCCAAAAACATTTACACGTTACTATTTTGCAGACGAAGTTGACCGCAATGCCGTGAAAGCAACTCACTCAAGGAGATCACTATGAAAAGCCATAAAGACATTGTTTATGCAGTTGTCAATGCTGCACCGGGGCATAAGTTGGCCAGTCGGGTGCGCTTACAAAAAACCGTCTATTTGCTGAAGGCGCTTGGCTTCGACAACAGTCTTCAGTTTCAGTACTACCATTTTGGTCCGTACTCTCGCGAGCTCGACATCGCATTGACAGAAGCGGACGAATCTAAGCTTGTTCTCGAGTCGCAAGCGAAACGTCAAAGCGATGGTGCAACTTACAGTTTGTTTGAGGCGCAATCAAGCAACAAAAATGTCAGCTTTGGAAAGTTGACACCGCAACGAGCACAAGAACTAATTGCTAAATTCACGACGACGAATGTCACTGTGCTAGAGCTTGCTGCGACTGCTCATTGGTTGAAAAATGCCGAAAAGATCGCAGATTGGCGTGCGGAAATTGTTCGGCGTAAAGGTGTCAAGACAGAGAATGGTCGCCTGGAGCGTGCGATTGAGTTGCTAAAGGAATTAGAGCTAGCACCTTCTTAATTGTTTTTAGCGAAAAAATGTGGGGATTCAGGCCGCATTGGGTGCGAAAGATAGAGGGCGAAGGATTTGCATGAAAAACTGGTCAAATATGTCAAGTAAGTCACCCAATCATTGGCAGACTTTGGCAATTTGACCTTGCTGCCATTGCTCAATAAGCACTGACAGCAATTTAGATATTAATAGCTCTCCGCAAATCTTATAGTCCCAGCGTCTGCCAAAGCTGCTCCACCCGCGCCGTGACCTCCGGGCTCATGCTCAGTGGCTTGCCCCATTCCCGAGTTGTCTCCCCAGGCCATTTATTCGTTGCATCCAGTCCCATCTTGCTGCCCAAACCACTCACCGGCGAGGCAAAGTCGAGGTAATCAATCGGTGTGTTGTCGGCCAGCAAGGTGTCGCGTGTCGGATCGACGCGGGTGGTAATGGCCCAGATCACATCGGCCCAGTCGCGCACATTGACATCGTCGTCCACCACCACGATGAACTTGGTGTACATGAACTGGCGCAGAAAACTCCAGATGCCAAACATCACCCGGCGGGCGTGGCCGGGGTAGGCTTTTTTGATGCTGAC
>VIKI01000050.1:32566-34637 GCA_008080595.1 Comamonadaceae bacterium | reverse complement strand
AGCGCCAGATGGAGGCGGTCATACAACATGCGCCGGTTCGGCAGCCCGGTCAAGGCATCGAAGTACGCGAGTTGCCGGATTTGTTCTTCGGCCAATTTTCGTTCAGTGATGTCACGGCTGGAAGCCCGCCGCCCCAAAAAATGACCGCCTCGACCAAACACAGGCAGGCAGGCATGTTCGATCCACCGTACCGTCCCATCGGGCAAGAGGATGCGAAAGCTGAATTCGCACCTTTCGGCTTGGGTCAGGTGGAATTTCAGGTGCTCAGACACCAATGCCAAGTCTTCAGGGTGCGTGATTTTGAGCAGAAAATTGGGCTCGGTTTGGAAGGTATCGGCCCCATAGCCGGTGATTTTTTCGCAAGAGCTCGAGTTGAAAAGCAACTCGCCGGTTGGACTGATCCAGGTTTCCCAGTTGTAAGTGAAGTTGGAGATGGTTTGGTACTTTTCTTCCGAATCGGCCAACAATTTCCAGGCACGTGCCAATTTCCAGCTGCCCCAGGCGATCAGAGCCAGCAACAAGCTGAAAACACTGGCAAATTTCAACACAATGGCCTGACGGATGCCGCTCAAAACCTCCGCAGATTGGTGCGTGACCGACTTCCAGAAATAAGGTGGAGCCGCCGTCTCTTGTCCACTGGGCCCGCTCACCTTGGGCGTACCCGAACTTGATCTTTGCTCCGCCAGAAGTGGATAGACCGTTTCCCAAGTCCACAAGCCATCATCCAGCGTGACTTGCCCGCTGTCCGAGCTGGCAAGGACTTTCCACGCCGCTGGCGAGCGAGTCGCCATGCTCAGCTCGGGCCGTTTGAACATAAAGCCCCATTCATCCGCTGCATCGGGGCTTTTGAGCCAGTAACCCGCCGTGTTGAGAACCATCCCCTGTTCAGATGTTGCCTTGGAGAAGGCTTGCAGCATCACATTGCCATAGTAATTGAGGATGACAATGCCACGCTTCTTGCCAGACAGGTCAGTGATAGGCGTGGCAAACCGGATCATGGGTTTGTAAGGCTCCTCGATCTTGTTCTGTTCAATGTTGAGATCAACCGGCGAAATAAACACCTCGCCTGGATTGAGCTTAAGTGCATCGGTGAAGTAGTAGCGTTGCGCCTTGTTCTGCAGCTTGTCCGGCGCAACCACGATGGCCTTGCCTTGGAGAAAATCAATCCGCACCACCTCCATGCCGGTTTCGTCGATCCAGCGTATTTGGTCGTAAAGCTGCTTGGCATTTGAAAAGCTGGAGAAATCTTGCGCCAGATGCACCAAATTCTCGGGTGTTGGCTGCTCCACCGCACTGTGCAGCGCACTGCTTCGGGACAGGTACATGAGATCACGGGTCACCGGCTCAATACTGTTGGCCAGAGCCGCTGAGCCCAGTTTGGCATAGGTGTATTCCTGATGATGCAGCTCGGTGAGCTTGGATTGCAATTCCTGGTAACCATAGGTCAGCGCACCTCCAGCCAACACCGTGGAAATCGGAAGAAACACACGCAAAAACAAAAGGCGAGTTGTTCTCATCACCTGTTCCATCGACATAAGAGATTTTTGCTGAACATCATATCTGGGTGACTGGATATGAGCTTTGACATTGGACATAACAACAAGAGGCACATCCGTTTCGTTGTCGAGATCAGTGGCCTGGGGCAAACTCTTGGCACAGCCATTTTCAGGCCGACAAATCCAGACAACGCGCCCACCGGGTGGCTTCACCCAGGTCTTCATGGCTGATCAGCACCCAGCACACGTCAACGGCCTGGGCCTGCTCGGCCAGCACGCGACGCAGGTAGTCCAGCGAGGCGGCATCCAGCGCATTGAACGGCTCGTCCAGCAGCCGCACCGGCGTGCCGGCGGCCAGGGCGGCGCTGATCCAGACCTTGCGCTGTGTGCCGCTGGACAGGTCACGCAGTGGCGAGGCCAGGTGCGGCTCCAGCCCAAAAGCCTGCACATGCTGGCGCAGCGCAGCATCGTCCAGCCGGGGGTAGAGGCCGTGCATGAAACCCCAGTATTCGGGCGTACTGAGGTGTTCAAACGCCATCGCATCCGGGCCGCACCAGAACACCTGGCGGCGGTAG
>VIKI01000050.1:0-32529 GCA_008080595.1 Comamonadaceae bacterium | reverse complement strand
GGGCGCTGTGCAGGTCAAACCCAGCCGCTTTAAGGCTGCCATGGCGCGGCGGCAAGGCCCCGGCCAGCAGCTTGAGCAGGGTCGATTTGCCGCTGCCATTGCGCCCCTGAACCCAGGTCAGGCCAGCGCTGAACTCGCCCGACCAGCCGCTGAACACCGGCTGAGTGGGGTAACTGAAATGCAGGGATTGAACTTGCAGCATGCTTGGTTTCACCTGTGAACTCATCACTCAAACACCTCGGAAGCCAGCGCCAGCAACACCACCAGCGTCAGCACCCAGCGCACCGTCTGATTCTGGCTCTGGACCTGTGGCGTTGTGACTTCTGCGGGCGTGTCCGCATCGAATTGCCAGGCATGCCCGAGCAAGCTGGCCAGCAGGTACAGCCCCTCCACCGTGTGCCGGATTGGCCAGGCGCTCAGCCACAGCGCCAGTGGCAAGACGCACAGCCCCAACACCAGCGGCAGCAAACCCAGGCCACGGCGCGCCCACCGCAGGTGCTGTGGGCTCAGGGGCAGCGACGCACAGGCGGCGTGCAGCGGAGCCAGCTCACGTTGAATCAAGGCATGTAATCGGCTGCTGCCCGCCATGCTGAGCAGGCTCCACAAAAACAGGCCCCACAAGGCCCCGTCCACCCCCGCCAGTTGCCAGTGCGCACGGGCGATCATCAGCGCCAAGCCCAGCAGCACCAGGGTCAAGCCCAGCAACCAACGCCCGCTGCGCTGCGCCGGGCCACGCAGCAGCGGCCAGACCACCAAGGCCCAGGCCGGATGCTGCCTGCGCGACAGCATGTGCACCACCCGCACCGATGAGGCCGCATGTGGGTGACGGGGTGGCCGATGCACCGGGTGGCGCAGCTGGTACAGCACACCCATGCCCGCCGCGTGTGACAAAGCCATGGACAAGGCCAGCATCAGCAGCGCCGTGCCCTTGGCCTCTTGCAACCAGGCCGGTGGCGGCATCAGCCAGGTTGCGGCACCGGCGACATAGATCACGAACAAGGGCAGCAAGGCCAGCGCCACCACAATGGCATCGCTGGCCAAGCGCTCGCGCTGCGTTAGCGGTAAAGCCTGCTCGGCCTGCGCCCACGACACCGGCCACAACACCGGGCGCAGCGCCAGCACCACCCCGGCACCCACCAGCGCGTGTAACCCCGCCGCCAGCAAGCCCTGCCCCAGCCCCTGGCTGGCCGCATGAAACAAGCCCAGCACCGACCAGGCCACCAGCGCCGCCATCGAACTCGTCGCCCCCACGCTGAATGCTCCCAGCAACATCAGACCGATCACCAAAACCACCAGCCATTGCCGCAGCAAGCGCCACAAGGCCGCACCGCACCATTGCAGGCGGATGCGGTGGTAGGTGAGTGGCGGGAAGAGTGGGGCAGCGGTCATGGCATGGCGGGGAGAAAACACCGCGCATTATCTTTGGCAGAGTGAAGCCCCCTGAGGGGTGATGCATAAACACTTTGTTTTTGATAGCTGTTTGCGCTTATTCCATATGCGCTAGAGGCCAAAAATGCATATAAATCTCAACGACATCAAACAAGCCCCCTATCTTGATTGACGAATCTGCTGGCATGCTGGCCCACCCGCTGCTAACCTGCTGGCATGACTTCTCAAGCTCCAAACACCCCCAGCAAGGACGGCATCAGCCAAGCCAGTTCGGTGCACCAGCGGCTGCTGGACGCGGCCAAGCGCTGCTTTCTGGCCGACGACTACCACCAGGTCAGCACCCGACGCATTGCCGAGCTGGCGCAGGTCAATGTCTCGATGATTCGCTACTACTTCGGCAGCAAAGAGGGGCTGTACGAAGAGATGATCCGCGCCACGCTCAACCCCTTGCTGGAGGTGCTGGACGGCGAGATGCTGGCCACGCCTGAGGGCTTCACCGACTACCTGCGCCTGTACTACCAGACCATGCTGGCCGCGCCCGAGTTCCCGGTGCTGATCGTGCGGGTGCTGGCCTTGAAACACGGCCCGGGGCGGCGCTTTGTGCAACAACTGCTGGAGCGGGGTCGCAGCCGTGGTGCCAAGCGAGTTGATGAGATGAAGCAGCGCGGGCTGGCCGGGCCGGAGGTCGACCCCGATGTGTTGCGCATGGCCTTTGTCAGCCTGGCCATGACCCCGATGCTGCTGAAAAACGTGTTTGAGGAACAGATGGAGCGCCCGATGGATGCCGAGTTTCTGAACCGCCTGGCCAGCTTCAACGGCCAGATGATGGCCGCCGGACTGGCTGCGCTGGCCCACCCTCCAACCCAATCCAAGGACACCCCATGAGCCTGCAACGCCGCCCCCTGGTTGCCCGCGCCTTTGCGCTGCTGGCAAAATTTTCCAACGCCATGCAGGCCTGGCCGAACCGCATGACCCCACCGGCCTTTCGGCTGCTGCAAATTGGCTCGGCCTTCTGGCAGTCGCGCGTGCTGCATGTGGCGGCACGGCTGGACTTGGCCACGGTGCTGGGCGATGCCAGCCTGCCCGCAGCCGATCTTGCAGCCAAAGTGGGTGCTGACCCGCACGCCTTGAGCCGCTTGCTGCGCATGCTGGCGGCCATGGGCATCTTTGACGAGGTGGCCCCCGGCAGCTACCGCAACAACGCACTGTCCAATGCCTTGCGCAGTGACCGCCCAGGCAACGTGCGGGCCATGGTGCTGATGCACAACTCCCCCGAGATGAGCCACCCCTGGTTTGAGCAGCTGGAGCAGGGCATTCGCAGCGGCGAAGTACCGTTTCGACTGCAGCACGGGCAGGCGCTGTTTGACTACATGGACAGTCATGCCGAATTCGATGCCCTGTTCGCCCAGGCCATGGATCAGGTCGAGGCGCTGACCGGTGACAGCTTTGCCACTGAATTTGACTGGCGGGCGTTTGACCGAATCATCGACGTGGGCGGCTCCAAGGGGGCCAAGTCAATGGCCATCCTCAAGCGCCACCCGCACCTGCAAGCCGTGGTGGTCGACCGCTCGCAAACCATCCAGCACGCCGCCGATTTCTGGCGCACCCAGCCCGGTGCAGACACCGCCCAGGCCTTGGCACGCATGCGCTTTGCGGTGGGAGATGTGTTGGTGAACGTGCCCGCCGCCGCCAGCCCCAAGGATGCCTACCTGCTCAGCGCCGTGTTGCACGGCTTTGACGACGACACCAGCGTGCAAGCCCTGCGCACCGTGGTGCAAGCCCTGCGCACCGTGGCCCGCGCAGCTGCAGCCCAGAATGCCCGCATCGTGCTGCTGGAACTGCTCATGCCGGATCACCACGCCGACCTGGCCAGCACCTCGTTTGACATGCAGATGCTGATGGGCACGCGAGGCCGCGAGCGCACGCGCAGCGAGTGGGAACAGGTGTTTGTGCGGGCCGGTGTGCAGTTACAAGAGGTGGTGCACCTGGCTTCGTTTGGCAAGATGCTGGTGCTGCGGGTGGCTGCTTCCTGGCAAGCCGGTTGATCGCCTTCAGTGGGCATCCATATTTCTGACCGCTTCGCTCAACAAGCCTCTGAGCCAAACCAGGCCAGGGTCTTGGGTGGCGTATTTGTGCCACTGAACGGCCTGCTCCATGGGCGGCAGCGCGATGGGCAGGGGAAACAGTTTCACCGGCAAATAGCGCTCTGCCATTCGGGCCAGACGAGCATGAACGGTGGCGATGCGCTCTGTCCCTACCACCAGTGAGGGCGCACCGACAAAGCTGAAGGTGGACACCTCCACACGACGCTCCAGTCCCATCTTCTGCATTGTTCCCGCTTCAAACGACATGCTGCTCCCCCCAGGGGGTTGCATCACCACTTGACTAGACCAGGCATAGGAAATGGGTTGCATCGCCACATGACCGGCTTGGGCATAGGCTTCTGAGTCGAGCTTGCCACTGGACGCAATACGGCTGCCACTCCAGACCACGCAGCAGAATGTTTCCTCGAAAAGAATGTCCTTGGGATGGTTGGCCGAGCAAAACGAATTGGGAACCACCAGTAAGTCGGCTTCGCCACGTTCAAGCGCCCGATCCGGTTGACCCACCTGGGGCAGCAGTTGAAATTTCACGGCGCTGGCCTGGGACTGTGCCAAGGCCAGCAGGTTGGGAATCAGCGTGACCATCGAGTAGTCGGATACGCATATCCGAAACACCCGGTCAGACTTGGCGGGCTCAAATTTGGGCTGCGCCGTGATGGTGGTGTCGATCCTCAACAACACATCGTGCACCGCATCGCGCAAGACCTCGGCACGCTGGGTCAGCTCCATCTTGCGGCCAATCTGCACCAGCAACTCGTCATCAAAATAGTCCCGCAAACGCCCCAGCGCATTGCTCATGGCCGACTGGCTCATGTTCAGTTGCTCGGCAGCACGGCTGACGCTTTGTAATGACAGCAGCGTGTCGAGTGCCACCAGCAGATTTAAATCGAGTTTGTGAAAGTGCATGGATCAGGCTTTGGCGAAAACACCAGCGGGCAGATGCAACTGGTTCTTGCCTGAAATCTTATCCGCAAGCCGACCACCGCAGACTCAGGCCCCCTCCAACCAGTCCCAAAGCCCCATCTGGTGCGCGGATGTCATGCCTGCTCTGCCGCCCTCAACCCAACGCCAGCGCCTGCCGAACCAAGGTATCCAGATCGTTATCGGGCCGGAACCCCGCAGCCTGCGCACGCGGCGTGAGCAGCGGTGGAAAGCGCCCGAACAGGGTCTCGATGCGCTCATCAGGCATCCAACGCACCAGGTCGGTGGCGGGGGTGGCGTAGACCCGGCCAATCGCTTGCACCAGCTCGGCCATGGCAAAGCGCAGGGTGGGCAGGGTCAGCACCCGCTGGCCCTCACTGGCCGCCACGTCAAAGCTGGCCGCGTGCAGCAGTTGCTCGACCACGCAGGGCAGTGAAGAGGCCCAGGTGGTGGCCTCGGGCGAAGTTGGACATGTGAAAGACCGACCCGCCGCCAGTTCGCGGATGATGTCACTGAGGAAGGCAGAGAGTTGGCCAGTTCGCGCCGGTGGGCGGGCCAGTACACCCGGAATACGCACGGCGCGGCCATCGACCCAGCCGCGCCGACTGAAGTCCTCCACCCACAGCTCGCCGATGCGTTTTTGGGTGCCGTACGTCATTTGCGGACGGGTCGGCGCGTCGTCGTTCACCACGGCGGGCATCTGGCCGAAGACCGCAATGGAACTGGCGAACACCAACACCGGTGCGGCTTGGCCGCTGCCCACCTGCTGTTGGCCGTGCTCCAGCAGGGTCTGCGTGGCTTCCAGATTCACGCGGCGTGCCAGCAGGTAATTCTGTTCGGCGCTGCCACCGGGGATGCTGGCAAGGTGGAACAGCACGTCGATGGGCGGCCCCTCCTTCAATGCAGTGCACAGCCAGCCGCCGTCGCCCATGTCGCCCGCGCAATGCCGCACGCTCGTCTGTGCCTGGCCTTCTAGCGCCAGGTCCATCAACGTAAGCTGGCCCACGGCCCGCCCGCCCAGTGGGCTGCCAGGTGACAAGCGCTGTGCCAGGGCACGCCCCAAGAAGCCAGCAGCTCCGGTGATCAACACATGCATGGCATCCTCCGCTTCACGCCTTCACCACGCGCTGGTCGATGACACCAAACGGCCCGGCGCGCCCGTCATCGAACCTGGCTTGCATGAACACGCGGTCGTTGAATTTCATGAAGGTGGTGCGGATCTCGCCCTGGTCGATCTTCTCGATCACGCGGCGCTCGGCGATGCAGGCGGAACCCGCCGCACGTGACACGTTGGACACCGTGCCCGAGCCGACGATGCAGCCGGCGGTCAGCTTGCGCGTGCGGGCGGCGTGCGCGATGAGCTGCCCAAAGTCGAAGTTCATCTCCCCACCATGTGGCTCGCCAAAACGCTCGCCGTTCCATTGCACATGCAGCCGCAGGTGCACCCGGCCATCGCGCCAGGCGTCGCCCAATTCATCAGGTGTCACCGCCACCGGGGCGAAGGCGGTCGAGGGTTTTGCCTGCAAAAAGCCGAAGCCGGATTTCATCTCGCGCGGCCCCATCGCACGCAAGCTCCAATCGTTGATCTGTACCACAAGGCGCACGCAGGCCAGGGCTTGTGCGGACGTGGCGGCCATGGGCACGGGGCCGCAAACCACGCCGAACTCGCCCTCGAAGTCGATGCCATCGGCCTCACTTGGCAAGGGCACGTCATCGTGTGGCCCGAGGAAATCATCGCTCGCGCCCTGGTACATCAGCGGAACGGTTTCGAAGTCAGGGATGGGCGGCGTGTTGAAGGCTCGCTCCATCAACTGGCCGTGGTTGAGGAAGGCCGAGGCATCCAGCCACTGCGGGGCGCGGGGCAGCGGCGCGGCACAGGCGCTGGGGTCGAAAGCGAAGCTGTTCGCAGCCGTGCCTGAGTTGAGCGCGTCAGACAGGGTTTGCAGCGCCGGGGCCACTGCATCCCAGTGTTGCAGGGCGTGGATCAGGCTGGGCGCGATGGCGCTGGCGGCCACGGCGCGGCTGCCGTCTTGTGACACCAGCACCAGGCAGCCGTCAAGCGTGCCGTCTTTGAGGGTGGCAAATTTCATCGCGCCTCCAATGCTTGCGCGAGAGTCGGGTCGTACTGCCCATCCAGCAACACAAAGAGCATGCGGCAGGGTTTGCCCGAGCGGTTGGCCCAGGCGTGGTTGGTGCCACGCTGCACCACCACGCTGCCGGGTTTGAGCAGCACTTCAGAGTCGTCGAGCACCAGGGTCATCTCACCCTCAATCACCACACCGTAGTCGATGGACTCGGTGCGGTGCATCAGTGGGTGCGGCGAATGGGCTTGGACCGTGGACGCATTCATGTCGCCAACCTGGCTGAAGGCATCCTTCATCTTGGCAGCGCCGTGGGCCAGGAACTCTTGGGTGTCCGGCGGGATGTCGACAAAGCGCATGCGCGTGCCGTTCGCAGGCGGTGGCAGCGAAAGCGGCCCGGTGCTGGGGTCGCCCCCGTTGTCGATCAGCGCAGGTGTGGCGCGGGTTTCCCAGACTTCGTGAAACACGGTGCCGGGAATCGCCGCGATCTCGACGACCGTGGGCAGCGGCCCATTGCTGGTGATGATGGCCTTGCCGTGGGCATCGTGGCCGGTGACAACGCGGTGGATGGGGGGAAAGGGCATGATGTACTCCTGACTTAATAGCTGCTTGCGCATATGTTGATTGGGCTATGGGCACTTTTGGCACTTAAAAAAGCGAGTTGCAAGCCAACAGCGGCCTGCCAGAGGGCTGGAAAGCGCTTCCAAGGGGGTAAAAACCGTTCATTTAGATGCCAAATCAGCCTCTAGCCCAATCAACATATGCGCAACAAGCTATATATTTTGTAGTGTTGGAATGACGGTTTTCAGATGAATGACCAAGTTGTTGATGACCATGTTCTCAGTCCTCGAAGATCGCCACGGCACGGGTCCAGCCCGCGCTGGCCCCGCGAATCTTGTGCGGGAAGCAGCTGATGGTGAACCCGGTGGGTGGCAGCGCCTCCAGGTTGTGCAGCTTTTCCAGGTGGCAGTAGCCAATGTCGCGCCCGGCCTTGTGGCCTTCCCAGATCAGCGCCTTGTTGCCGGTCTCGGCAATCTTCTTCGCCGTGTACGAAAAGGGGGCGTCCCAGCTCCAGGCATCGGTGCCAGTCAGGCGCACGCCGCGCTCCAGCAGGTACATGGTGGCCTCGTAGCCCATGCCACAACCCGCGCCCAGAAAGTCCGGCTTGCCGTAGCGTGCGCCAGCGCGGGTGTTGACGACCACAATGTCCAGCGGCTGCAGTTCGTGGTCAATGCGTTGCAGTTCAGCCTCGACATCGGCTGCGCTGGCGACGTAGCCGTCGGGCAGATGGCGAAAGTCCAGCTTCACGCCGTTGGCAAAGCACCATTCCAGCGGCACCTCATCAATGGTGGTGCTGGGCCGTGCGCCGCCCAGCTTGGCATCCATGGTCGAGTGGAAGTGGTAGGGCGCGTCCAGGTGGGTGCCGTTGTGTGTGGTCAGAGTGACCCACTCGGCGGCGGCGGCCTGGCCCTCGGGATAGTCCTCGGGCACGGTGCCGGGCAGCATCGCCATGAACTCGGGCAGCGTGTCGGCGTGGGTCTGGTAGCTGATCTTGGGTGCCAAGGGCGGCGGGTCCGAGAGCACGTCGTTTTCCAGGTAGATGGACAGATCGACAAAGCGTCGGGCGGGACGATGAGATTTCATGCCTAAACCTTCTGCGGTGCGGCTTCAAATGGGTTGCGTCAGCGCGATGATGGACTCGCGCATGATGCGGGCGTGTTCCTCCTTGTCACCACCTTCGATCTCGATGCGGCACAGCCGCTCGGAGTTCTGGATGACCATACGGCAGCGTTCCCAACGCCGTGCGTGAAAGCCGTCCAGCGCAGTTTGCAAATCATCGGTACGCGCCAATTCCTCACCCAACACAATGCCGCTTTCGATGCCGATACCCGCGCCAGAAGCCAGGTGCGGCGTGGTGGCGGCCACGGTGTCGCCAATCATCACCACGCGGCCCCGGTTCCAGGGTGCGGGAACCAGCAGATTGGCCAGCGGGCGGTAGTCGATGGCCGCCTCGGGTGTAAGCGCATGCGGAATCAAGGCCTGCACCAGCGGGTCGGTAAAGGGCTGCATCAACCCGGCGAACACCTGCGGCCAGGTGGCTGGGTCGATGTGCTCCTTGGTGGGGCGGTCTTCAGTGATGAACATGTACATGTGTGTCTTTGACACCGGGTTGACCCCCAGCTTGATGTGCTGGCCAAACCACATGCGCGGGCGTACGATTTCCTCGGGGCGCGGCATCACGGCACGCCACACGCCCTGACCGATGTACTCCAGCGGTTTCACTTCAGGAAACAACAAGCCGCGCAACTTGGAGTGCACGCCATCGGCACCCACCACCAGGTCGTAGCTGCCGCGCGTGCCATCGGTGAAGTCCACGTTCACCTGCGTGTCGGTTTGCTCAAGGCTACTGAAGCTGCAGCCCAGGCGCACATCCACCCCTGCTGCGCGGGTGGCCCGGGCCAGCATGGCCGCCAAAGCGGGGCGCATGATGCCGCCGCCACCCGAAACATCAGCGCCCACCGGCCTGGGTGTGGGCAGCTCGGCCATTTTGTGACCCTGTGCGGTGTAGAGCTCAACCCCATCCGACACGTAACCTTGCGCGACAAATTCGTCGTAAACCCCCAGGGTTTGCAAGGCCCGCAAGGTGGCCCCATTGATCGTGATACCTGCGCCCAGTGGGCACCAATCCGGGTCAATCTCGACCAGGTCCACCGCAATACCACCCCGGCGCATCTGGATGGCCGCAGCCATGCCTGAGAAACCACCACCGATGACCAATACCTTGTTCACTGCTGTCATTTGTTTGTCTCACTTTCTTGTGTTGTGTTCACGAAAACCTGACCTTCAGGGTTGATGTCAATCTTCAAGCCCTGCAAAAACTTTCCCAGACAAGGCCCTTGTACACACTGCCCAGTGTCTGGCAAAAACAGGGCACCATGGGCGTGGCAGGCCACGTGGGTGCCCGCCGCGTTCATGTAGGCGTGCCGCCGCCAAGCCATGGGCGCACCATCCACATGCGGGCAGGCGTTGCGCCAGGCATGCAAGCGCCCCTGGTGGCGCACCAGAAACAGCGTGTCGGTGCCCTGTCCCTGCGGGTCAAAACCCAGGGTCCGGCCTTCGGCGACATCTGCTTCATGACACAGCCAAACTGCGGGTGATGCCATGGCAACTCAGGCGTAATCGCCTTGCTCCTTGGTGTCTGGCCCGGGAGCCCATTTCTGGCGATGGCGCAACAGGAAGGCCTGCGAGGCATCGGCCCCCAACGGCGTCTCGCGGGCTTGCCAGTTGGCATCGTGCAAGTCCATGTCGGCATCCATTTCCAGGTGGCAACCAAAGGGACTGTTGAAGTACCAGAACCAGTTGGAGCCAAAGATATGCCGCCCAGGTCCCCAAAAGGCTTGATAACCTTTTTCCAGAAACCGCGTGCCGTTTTGCATCACCTCGGTCGGGCCACCAAAGTGGAAAGTGAAGTGCTCCACCCCTTGCATGAAGGCGGGTGCGCCGATCAGGAAGTGGGTGTGGTGATCCAGCGTGCCCGCTGGTTGCAGGAACGGCCCGACACCGGTAAAGCGGTCGGTGCAGCGGAAACCCAGACGGTTGACGTAGAAGGCCTCGGCCTTGGCCACATCAGGCACAAAATAAACCAGGTGTGACAGCGTGCGGGCCTGGATCGGGCCAGCCTGCACATCCACGCCCAGTTGATTCACGCTGCGCTGCACCGGCGAGCCCGGTGCATTAGCGAACTCACCCAGCTTCTCGCAGGGCTTGCGCACACTGAGCTGAAAGCCAATCACAAAGCCCGCATCGTCCACCGACTCCAGACTGCCATCGGGCAGTGTCTTGACTTCGCGGTCTTTGCCCAACTCCGCCGCAATGGCCTGCAGTGTGGCCGCATCGGCCACGCCGAAGACGGTTTTGCGCAGCATGCAGCCGGTGCTCAATGCAGGTGGCAAAGTGGGGTCGCTGGCGCGAGCCAGCACCACGGCTGTGCCGTCCAGGGCCTCAAAGCGGCCGCCAGCGGCATCTGCATCCACGGGCTTGAGCCCGTAGTCAACCAGGTATTGGCTGCAGCCGTCGATATCGTCAACGCCGAAAACCAGCGCGTCCAGTCCAATGATGTTCATGGGGTTCCTTCCTTGTGATTAAGTTAAGTTGGCGGTGTGCCCGCCCAAGACTTCGGCCACCCAGTCCGCGATGTAGTGGCCCGGGTTGATGGAGTTGTCGAAGCTGGCGTGTTGCACACCACCTTCGCGTTCGGTAAAAACTTTGAGCTCGCGTTTGGGACTGTTGACCAATTGCTCATAGGTGCGCTGCGCCCACTTGAGCGGAATCTGTGAGTCTTTCTCGCCGTGTGTGACGAGAAAGGGCACCTTGATCTTCTCGACCACACCGTCCAGGTGCACGTTCTCGGCCAGCGTCATGAACTCGTCTACATCCTTGGCCCCCCAGACCCAGCACACATGCGCCCAGTAGTGCGGCACGGGGAAGTCGCCTTCTTTTTCGAGGCGGCGCTTCTGCACATCGCGCCAATCGTGATTGCCACCCAAGGTGACTCCGCAGGCAAAGCGCGGCTCAAAGGCCACCGCTCTGGGGCAGTAATAGCCACCCAGTGAAACACCATAACAACCGATGCGTTTGGGATCCACGTCGCTGCGGGTTTCCAGCCAGTCCACCACCTTGCCGGCCCAGTGCTCGGTATCAAACCGCGCCGTCATGCCCTGCAAGCGCAGCGCCTCGCCGGTGCCGGGCTGATCGATGGCCAGAGAAGACACACCACGCTGCGCCAACCACTGCTGGTTGCCCACCAGGTACATCATCTCCTTCGTCGAATCCAGGCCATTGACCATGACCAGCAAGGGCGAACGTTCGCTGGCGTTACCGGCACGCACGTAGAGGCCGCTGATGTGCTTGCCCTCGTAGGGGATTTCGACGCGCTCAAGGTTCTCACCACACAGCCGAGTGCCCTTCAGGAACAGGTCAAGCTCGCGCCGATAGAGCGCCAGACGGCCCGGTGCGTTGTGCGCTTGAAGCCGCTCGGCGGTGATCAGGTAAGACGATGCCCTGCGGTACTTTTCGCCAGCCGACAGCAGCCGACCTTTGCTCTCGTCTTCTTCAGCGAGTTCACACAATTTGTCAGCCATCTTGACCCAGGTTTCGCGAAAGGCTTGGGTACCGGCGGCATCGGGCTGTTTGGCGGCTTCTTGCAGCGGTGCACACATGGCTTCGATCTCGCCGATGCGGGCCCCCATTTCGATGGCCAGATTGACCGAGAGGTTCCAGACGTAGTTGGTAGGGAAGTACTTGAACATGAGGTTTCAGGGTTGGGTTGTAAATTGGCTGGAGCGGGGGCCGATACCCAGCGATCCGAAGAAGGTGGCGGTCGCCTCGTCAGTGAAGTCCGGGACGAAACGAAAAGACTTGATCAGCCCGTTTTCAACGCGCACGATGTCACGCCCCACAATGCGCTCGATACCCACGCGCCGAGACGCTTCACTGCGAACTTCGAGCACGGCGGTGATGGTGTCGCCCTCGGTCGTTCGGCGCAGGACAGTGAGCCGCCCTTTCGGGTCAACAATGGTGGTCTGGACGTAGTGAGCGAGACAGCTGGGGTTGTCCATCTCGGGTCGGCAACCGACAAAATCTGAACGCTCTACGTCGGGAGAAATCAGGGTCTTGACGGCAGCCATGTCACCGGCGTTCGCGGCGGTGACATAGCGCTCGAACACCTCGGTGGCCGAAGTGCCCGCGTGCGCATGACCCCCACTGGCCACAACGATCATTGTTGTCAATGTCATCAGTTTTTTCATCATCGAAGGTGTTTCCTTTTCAGTGTGTTGATTCAAGATGCAAGGCCTGCTTGCAAGTTCATGAGACGAGAAAACAGGCTGGCAAAAGAGTCCTCAGACTCCTGCGCAAATCGGGGGTCGGTATTACCCGCAAAGGCTTGGGCGATGAGTGCCCAGTCATCAGGCTTTAGATAACGACTGGCGGCGGGCAAAACAATGGATTCCTCCAGGTGCATGTGCTGCCACTGGGCTTGCGCAAACTGGTTGACCTGGTTCAGCAGCTCTTTTCCACCGGGGTCTTGACCGTTTTCACAGGCGGTGATGGCGTTTGATAACACGCTCAGGGCCGTGGCCCCACCTTGATGCTGCTGCGCCAGCTCAGCCATCACGGCATCACATTCCGAGCTGCGCAGGCGCAGGCGTGCAAACAGGAATTCATCTTCCTTGGGATGATGTTGTCGCTCAGGAAAAGCCTGGATGTAAAACAACATGGCCCGCAGCAGCGCAAAGTCGGGTGTCTGACCAGAGGCCACACCGTGGGTAACCAGCGACTGCAGTCCATTCACCACCGCCGCCAATGAACGATGTTCATCTTTGATGATGCCAATCGCACGCAGCTCGTCGGTGGGCGTGCTATTGGCTTCCACCGAGGCCACCAGCACCGGCAATGTGGTCTGTTGAAGCAGCTTCTGGGTCGTGGAGCCGCGCCAGACAGAGGCCAAGCCGCGTCGTCCATGAGATGCCATAAAAATCAAGTCGCATTGATGGGACTTGGCTGCAATCAGAATGGCTTGGTGGGGACTGTCGCTGACCACGCAACAGGTGTTGCAGACCACACCGGCGGCTCGTGCCGCGGCCTCGGCTTTGGCCAACAGCGCATAGGCATTTCCTGCGGCAATGTTTGAAAACACATCCGGGGCCACACTGTGCAACAGCGCACCTTCGCCAGTGGCGGCAAAGTCAGCCTGGGCATGCATGAAACAGACCCGTGCGCCGCTGCACTTGGCGTAGTCAAGTGCTTGATCGACCAGACGGTTGGCCAGCGAACTGGCATCTATGGGGACGAGAAGATGGGTGTACATAGGGGTCTCCTCACACACTTGCGGCGTGAGTGGATTGGGCCGGGAAGGCTTCAGCTTGCAGTGCACTGGCAGCCGTCGGCTTCAACAAAAAGTGCGCCAGCGCAGGCAGCAGCACCATGGCACCCAGCATGTTCCACAGGAACATAAAGGCCAGCAGCAGCCCCATGTCGGCCTGGAATTTGATCGGGCTGCCGGTCCAGGTGATGACACCGATGGCCAGGGTCACACCGGTCAACATCACAACTCGACCCGTGAACAGCAGCGAGCGGTAGTAAGCCTGCGAGAGACTTTTGCCGTCGCGCATCTGCGCCAGTGTGACGGAAAGAATGTAGAGCGCGTAATCCACACCAATCCCCACCCCGAGCGCAATGACGGGCAGCGTGGCGACCTTCACCCCCATGCCGAGCGCGACCATGAGTGCCTCGGCCAGGATCGATGTCAATACCAGTGGCAACACTGCCACCAGAACGGCACGCCAGGAGCGAAAGGTCAAGAATGACAGCAGCACCACGGCCCCGTACACCATGAACAGCATCTTGCGCCAGGCATCTTTGACCACGATATTGGTAGCAGCCTCAATACCCGCCGAGCCAGCAGCCAGCAGGAACTTCACATCAGCCGTGTCGTTGTCTGCTGCGAAGGCCTCGATGTGCGCCACGACACGCGACAGCGTGTCAGCCTTGTGATCGCGCAGGTACACGTACAGGGTCAACAAGCCACAACTGTCGTTGTACAAACCGCGTGGTGCCCCGGCAGTGACCGTGTTGAGCATGTCCTGGTTGGGCAAAAATTCATACCACTTCGGGTTGCCTTCATTCAGTCCAGCCAGTACGCGGCGGTTCAGCAGCGCCAGCGAGTTGGTGCTCTCGACACCCTCGATCTGGCGCAACTGCCACTCCAGCGCATCGATTTTGTTCAGCGTGTTGTACTGAGAACACTGACCGTCGGGTGTTTTCACCATGACGGCGAGCACATCGCTGGAGGCTCCGTAGCCCGCATTCATGAAAGCCACATCGCGGTTGTAGCGACTGTCGGCACGTAATTCTGGTGCACCGGGGTCAAGGTCACCAATCTTCAGATGCTCAGACACTGCGATACCAGCCACGGCCAACACGCCACTGGCCAACACCGTGGCCAGGGCCCAGCGGCGCTGCGTGAAGCGGTCCAGCCATTGCCACAACACTTGCTTGGTATCGACGGATTCGGCATCCAGACTGCGGGCTGCGGCCTTGCTGCTCACGCCGGTGTAGCTGAGCAAAATGGGCAGCAAAATCAGATTGGTGAAAATCAGCACACCGACACCAATCGAGGCGGCGATAGCCAGCTCGCGGATGGCCTGAATATCAATCACCAGCAGCACCGCAAAGCCCACCGCATCAGCCAGCAGCGCCGTCAAGCCAGCCAGAAATAAGCGGCGAAAAGTAAAACGTGCCGCCACCAGCTTGTGGGTGCCACGGCCCACATCCTGCATGATGCCGTTCATCTTCTGTGCCCCATGGCTCATGCCGATGGCAAAGACCAGAAAGGGCACCAGAATCGAATAGGGGTCCAGCGCAAAGCCCAGCAGCGGCAGCAGCCCGAGTTGCCACACCACCGCCACCAAAGAGGCTGCGACCACCAGCAGCGTCGAACGCACACAACGGGTAAACCCAAACACCATCGCCGTGGCAATGCCGACGGCCAGCGCAAAGAACAGCAGCACGGCACGCACACCCTCAATCAGGTCGCCCACAATTTTGGCGAAGCCCGTGATGTGGATGCGAACCCCTTGCGCTTCGTACTTGCTGCGCAGTGTCTCCAGCTTGGCTGCCAAGGCCGCATAGTCGAGCGCTTGACCGTCCTGGTCACGCGCCAGCAGCGGCACAAAGATCACCGAGGACTTGGCATCCAGCGCGACCAATTGACCGATTTCTCCTGAGCGCGCAATGTTGGCCCCAAGCTGCTGCAGCTTGGCCGGGCTGCCGTCATAAGCGTCAGGAATCACCGGCCCACCTTCCAAGCCGTCTTCGGTGACACCGACCCAGCGTGTGGTGGGGGTCCACAGCGACTTCATCTGGTTACGCGCCACGCCGGGGAGCAAGAAAACCTCGTCGCTCAAACCACGCAGCGTTTCCAGATACTTCGCATCGTAAATTGTGCCTGCGGGGTTTTCTACGGCAACACGCACCGCATTGCCCAAACCGGTGAGCTGGCTTTGCCAGGTCAGGAAGTTGGCAATGTAGGGGTGGTGCGCCGGAATTGTCTTCTCGAAACTGGCGGTGAGTTGCAGGCGTGTGGCTTGCCAGCCGAGCAGCAAGGTAACGATAGCGCACAACATCACCACCACCAGGCGGTGGTTGAACAGCGCACGTTCAACGATGGAGCCCGAACGAACATCAAAGTCCGCCAGTCCAGTCGCTGTAGGGGAAGGGCTAGAGGCAATCACTTGGCAGATCCAGTTTCAGTCGTCAGCGGCATTGCGCCTTGGATGGTCAAGGCCAGCACTGCCCCTTGGGTGGGTGCCAGCAAGCCGTTTAATGGCGGGAGTGGCGCGGCGTGCATCGGAACAAAGCTGTCACCTTGCAGGGCCATCACAAAACCGGCCTGATTGGCGGCCAGCACTCGTCCGTCAGGGGTCAAGACAGACCCCGTAATTGACACCGGCATGGGGCTGGACAGAGTCGTCCAACTCGCACCCGCGTCGACCGAGCGCAACACTGTGCCGCGCAAGCCTGCCAGCAGAATCGCTTGGTCGCCTGGCAGTTCGGCAGTGAAGAAGCTGCCTTTGTAGGGGGTGTCGACACGATAGAAGCTCTGGCCACCATCGTGCGACTGCATCACCAGGCCTTGCTCACCGGCCAGCAGCAGGGTCTGGCCACGCATCCGGGCGGTGTAGATGTGCAGCCCTTTTGGATTGGGCAATCGCGCCATCCAGGATGACCAGGTTTTCCCGCCGTCAACGCTGCCCAGCGCAATGCCATAAGCGCCCACGGCCAATAGGTGTTGTGCGTCGATGACCAGCAAGTCCAACAGCGGTTTGTCGGGGCCGTCGGCCAGCAGCCGCTGCGCATCCTGAATGGCTTTGGCATCACCTGCGGCCTGTGCGCTGTCCAGCACGAGCTGCGCAACCTGTCTACCGTCCAGGCGGCGGTTCCAAGTCTTGCCGCCATCAACGCTTGCCAGCACCACCCCACCATGACCAACGGCCCAACCGTGCACAGCGTCCGCGAAGCGCACCGTTGTCAGCGTGACACTGGTCGGCGTGCCCGCTTGCGACCAGCTGCGCCCACCATCGTCAGACAAGTACCGAGCGCTCAGGCGCACGAACAGTCACTGCAGCGCGGTCGATGGCATCACCCGTCGGTGCGGCAGCCATAGCCTGTGCGCCTAACAAGCTGCCGATCACAAGCGCTGTCAACATCCGCATTTCAGCGCACCCCTTCACCGGCCATCGCGTCGGGTGTGAAGGTGCTGTCTGGGATGCGTGGTTTGAGCGTGTACTGCGCCGACTTGCTGCCGTAGAGGTTGCCGATGAAGGCCGTGCCCGAAATCAGGTCGTTGAAGCCCATGGCAGCGCTGACCGTGCCTGGCAGGTCGGGTGCGACAAAGTTGTGGGTCCAGAGTGTTTTCCAGAGCTGGCCATTGGCATCCCAGCGGTCAGCCAGGGTGCACTGCCAGTTGTCCTCGTCGCAGTAGTAGCGGCTTTTGGGCGCTTGATGGCGCTGACCGGCGCGCAGCGTGGCATCAACCACCCACACGCGATGTAATTCCCAGCGCACATAGTCCGGGTTGGGGAACTTGCCCAACACCTCGGCATCCTTGGCCGCAAACATTTTGTTGTTGTTGTAGGGAATGAACAACTCTTTTTTGTTCGTCGAAGCTCATCACACCTGCGGTGGCTGGCGTGGGTGTGTCGCAACATGGATTGGGCAGTTTGCGGACTCGGCGCTGACCGGTGAGGTAAACCCAGGCTTGGTCTTTGCTGCCATCCAGATTGGCCCGTCCGACGACCGCTTCGCCCGCACGGATGGGTGGCCCAACATTGAGCAGGCGCACAGTCCAGAATTCGTTGGACTTGGAAAACGCTTCCAGTGAACTGTCCTGGAAGTAGTACGGCATTTGTTGATTGAGGTTGCCATCGGTCGTCATCACCGGCTTGCCATCTGCGGTGATTTGGTAATGGGTGATTGAAAAATTCAGCGACGGTGCACGCCAGCGCAAGTTGTGGTTCCACATCACCTCGATGCCGGTCTTCGGCACCGGGAAGGGAATGCCGCCGAATGCGCCCTCCACCACATCTCCATTCATCTTGGCCCGTGTGGCGTTCTTGAAGGTGTTGTCGTAGACCCATTGCGGTGCTGCAGCGCTGCGATGGGTTGGGTAGACATCGATGCGGTAATCAGGATATTTCTTGAACATCGCCTTGGTGCCATCAGCCAATTTGTCAGCGTACTGATCCACATTTTTTGCAGTGATAGAAAACAAGGGTTTGTCGGCTTTGAACGGGTCGCCACGGGTACCGCCCGGCTTGTCACCGGGGATTGGAGTGCTGTAACCACCCGTCCAGGCGGGAATGCTGCCATCCTTGTTGCCGGCCTTCTCAGCGCCAAAAGGAGTTAATTCGGACTTTAACTTTGCGGCCTCTTCTGGGCTGACACCCGCCGTGGCTTGAAAGGAAACAGCAAATGCGGTTGCGGTGGCAACGGCTGCCCATAATTGTTTGTTCATACATCAGTCTCCAGATTCAAATCAAAAGGTGCGGCGCAACGAAAACGCGAGATAGTTGCGGTCGGCCAGCGTGTTGCCGCTGCTGTAAGTGGGCGTGCCACCCGTTTGCAAGGGGCGGTAGTCCACAAACGGCTCAGCCTTGCCAATGAAGTGCGTGTAGCCCACAGTGAATTGCCACACACCTTGGTAGGTACCCTCCAGGCCCAGGGTGGCGGAACCGCTGCCTTTGGGGCCCCAGCCCAAACCGGTGATGGATGAATTGCCATCAATCACATAGCGCAGTCCAAGCGGAATACTGATATCGAGCCCCGGCAACACCTGCCGATAGCTCGGGGAATAGATGAACTGGATGGCCGACGCATCACGTGTCCGGGTGGCATCCAGATGCTTGGCCGGGTCGGTTGAACTCAACACCCGGTTCCACGCCAGTTCCCCGATGAGTGAGGATTCCTTGGCCAGGGCATTGGGGCCAAAGGTGGCAAGCCAGGAAAAATTCACATGGCCGGTGTGGCCCTTGGCATAGTCGGGTGCGGCCATCACGTTGGGGTAAACGATGTTGCTATTGACCAGGGGCATGTTGTTGCGCACCGAGGCTTCCACCGCGAAATTGGTGTCCCCCACGGTTTGTGAAGCGCTTGCACCCACGGTTGTGATGTTTTCGGGAAACACGTAATACCAGCTCCCCGGCGCTGGGCTGGTGACATTCAGTTTGGAATAGAACTGCCCCGCCTTGTCGTGGTATCTGGCTGCATAGAAACCCAGGTCGGTCTCGTCCTTGCGCCATTTCAACTGCAAACCAAATTGCCCACTGTCTTTGGCCTTCTGGTCGGTACCGGGCAGCAACAGATTGGTGCCAACCAATTCGGGAAAAGTAGAACCACCCCAATTGTTGTTGGCCACACTGAAGTAACTGCCCCCAGCGGGCATGCGGTCAGCTTCCCAGCCAAATTGGTAGTAAGCGCCGAGGCTCAGGGCGCTCGACACTTGAAGCTGGGCCGAGACCTGAGGCACCGGAACAATGATTTCCTTGAACTGGGCATTCGGGGAGGACAACAGCTTCTGCACGTTCATGGGCCCCTGGGAACGGGCAATGCCGTTGTCACCAAAGAAGAGACTTTCCCCATACACCAGCGCGTGCTTGCCCAAGCGCACATTGAGTTTGCTGCTCTCACCGATGTCCCAGCCGGCAAAGGCAAAGGCATCCAGAACCTCAGCGCTTCTTCCGGCTTGCTCACGGGTGTAGCTTGAAAACTCGTTGAACGGAGTCTGGCCGTTCACCACATCGGTAGCGTGGGTTGACCGGCTGTAAGCGGCATCATGCGAAGCCGCCGCGCTGACACGAAAGCCATAGCGCTTGCGGTACACCACATCCAACTCGCTCAACAGGTCAATGCGTTCCGAGACAAAACCTTTGGAGCGAAAGTTGTCATTGCCCGCATTGAAGTTCAGTGCCTGCGGAAACGCCGATGCCGCCACACCCGGCACCAGCAGCCGGGTTGAATTCACCAGCGCCGGGTCGGCATCATGCAAACGGTAGATGGCACTGGCTTTGATGGTGTTGTCAAAGCGCACGCTCATGTCGGGGTTGCCCGTATCCAGCTCAAACGCTTGAACACCGGTGGCGAGCAATGCGGCGATGGCCACTGTGGACGGGCGCATCACACGCTTGCGCGCATCACGCCGTAGTGAAATTTTCATGTTGTCTCCTCAGACTTTTGTAATGGGTTGACGCGATAGCCAAACCGAACATCCACTGCCGCTTTTTCTTTTGAATCGCTGTTTTCGGTGTTCATGTATCGGTTGGGTCGAGAGATTAGGGCTTGAGAACCCATCCGTAAAATTGTTTGGATCAATTCAATGAATCGATTTGGAGAATAGTTTTAGGGTTAACCCTGAATTGAATTTGTGCCTGCAAGAGACCGAGCGCTGGGTTTCACTTGGGACGATGCCGGTGCTGCGGGTGGCTCAAACTGACTGACAAGCGCCGGGGGCGACAATCCAACCTCATTCCTCAACCCGCCGCTCCGCATGAAACCTCCTCCCAGACTGCAATCCCTGATCGAAGAAGGGCTGATCGACAGCGTGGTACGCCAGCTGATGAGTGGCAAAGAGGCCATGGTGTTTGTGGTGCGCTGTGGCGATGACACGCGCTGCGCCAAGATCTACAAAGAGGCCAACAACCGCAGTTTTCGCCAGGCGGTGGACTACACAGAAAACCGCAAGGTCAAAAACTCACGCTCGGCCCGGGCCATGGCCAAAGGCAGCAAATTTGGTCGCCAGGAGCAAGAGGCAGCCTGGCAAAGCGCCGAGGTGGATGCGCTCTACCGTCTGGCCGCTGCCGGTGTGCGCGTGCCGCAGCCCTACAACTTTCACGACGGCGTGCTGCTGATGGAGCTGGTGACCGATGCCCACGGTGATGCCGCCCCGCGCCTGAACGATGTGGCCTTCACCCCCGAGCAGGCGCTGGCCCACCACGCCACGCTGATCGCCGAGGTGGTGCGTATGCTGTGTGCGGGTGTGGTGCACGGGGATTTGTCAGAGTTCAACATCCTGCTGGCCCACACCCCGGGCGCTGACGGTGCTGAGGGCGTGGATGAGCCGGTGATCATCGACCTGCCCCAGGCGGTGGATGCGGCGGGCAACAACCATGCCCAGCGCATGCTGCTGCGCGACGTTGCCAACCTGCGTGACTTCTTTGGCCAGTTTGCGCCTGCCTTGTTGCGCACCGACTACGGCCCCGAAATCTGGAGCCTGTATCACAGCGGCCTGCTGAGCAATGACAGCGTGTTGACCGGCCACTTTGTGCGTGCCCAGGCCAGTGTGGACATGCAGGCGGTGCTGCGCGAGATTGACGATGCGCGGGCCGAAGACGCAGCGCGGCGGTTGCGGATGCAAATGGGGGGCTAAGGGCTGTTCATTTGTCAAAGATCAAACTTTTTGCAAATTCACCTCTCATTCCTCTTGACATCAAGCGGTGACAAGCGCTCAATGGAGGCGTAGCAAGTCCTCTTTGAAATTGATTGCAAGCATGCCTTCCCCACCACGGGGTGTACGCCCAACGCAGTCAGCCGTGTTCACACGGCACTCGGAGTGACTTGCTACTTTGCTTTCTGGCAACCTGTCACGCCACCTCTCCCCGGCATCCAACAAGTCGTTGAAGGAGAGAGAATCGCAGCCCAAAAGCGAAAGGCATGATCCCAAGATGTCCCTATTGATTATTGATGCGATGAACATCATCCGGCGCATCCACGAGGCGGTTCCTGGCCCGGAAAGTGAAGAGCGGGTGGCCGACACCGTGACCTCCAGCCTGGCCTCCTTCAAGCGGGCACTCAAAACCCACCGCCCGACCCATGCCGTGGCGGTGTTTGACCATGGTGGTCGCACCTGGAAGCATGCGCTCTATGCGCCCTACCAAGCCCACCGCAAACCCATGCCAGACCTCCTGAAAGACGGTGTGCAGAGCATTCAGCAAGCGCTGCCCAAGCTGGGCCTGCACTGGATCGCCATCGAGGGCATCGAAGCCGACGATGCCATTGCCACGCTGGTACAGAAATGGTGTCAAACCAATCCACAACCGGTGATCATTTTGTCGACCGACAAAGACTTTTTGCAACTGCTGAATGACCAGGTGGGTGTCTACGACCACTTCAAAGGCCGCTGGCGCGACGAGGCTTATGTGCTGGAGAAATTTGGGGTCAAACCGGAACAAATGGGTGATCTGCTGGCCCTGATGGGTGATGCTGCTGACGGTGTTCCTGGGGTGGACAAGGTCGGGGCCAAAACCGCTGCCGGGCTGCTGCGCATCAACGGCAACCTTGAGCGGGTGATCTCCAACGCAGACAAGGTGGCGGGCCAAGTGGGGGCCAACTTGCGTAAAGGGGTTGAGATGGCGCGGTTGTCCAGAAAACTGGTGTCTTTCAAAACGGATGTGTCGCTGGGCCTGACCTGGCGCATGTTGTCGCAAAATCACCCGGTAGACACCGATTCTTAGCTCACACGACCCCTCCTATGACTTCAACACCCACCCCAGGCATTTTTGATGCACTGCAACCCGCCCCTGTCTGGGCCCATTTCTCCACCCTGTGCGCTATGCCGCGCCCCTCCAAGGGCGAGGCCGCGCTGGTGGCCCATTTGCAGCACTGGGCGCAGGCCCGGGGGCTGACCACGCTGGTCGATAGCGTGGGCAACCTGATCGTGCGCAAGCCCGCCAGCGCCGGGCGCGAAGCACGGCCCAGCGTGGTCTTGCAATCGCACCTGGACATGGTGTGCCAAAACAATGCCGATACCCCGCATGATTTCCTGCATGACCCGATCACCCCCGTGCTGCGTGATGGCTGGCTGCTGGCCGAGGGCACGACACTGGGCGCGGACAACGGCATGGGTGTCGCACTGATGCTGGCGGTGCTGGAAGACACCGATCTGGTTCACGGCCCCATCGAGGCCTTGTTCACCGTCGATGAAGAAGCCGGTATGGGCGGTGCACATGGGCTGGCCGCTGGTGTGCTGCAAAGCCAGCTGATGCTGAACCTGGACACCGAGGAGTGGGGCCAGTTTTACCTGGGCTGCGCCGGGGGTGTGGATGTGAACGTGCAACGCGCTGGGCAGCCGCAAATGCGGCCCGCAGACCAAGTGGCGGGTACGGCCAGAAACGCTCTGCCCCGCGAAGCCTTTGCCACCCTGATGCTGCCCGCCGAAGCGGTAACAACGTTGGCTGACGTGTTGGCTGGTTTGCAGGCGCAATTGCGCCAGGAACTTGCGGGCGTGGACGAGGGCATCACCGTGTCATTCCAGCCGACGGCGCTGGAGCAGGTGATGAGCGTCGCAGATCAGGCACTCTGGCTGGCCACATTACATGCTGCGCCGCATGGTGCGCACCGCATGAGTGTGCAGGTGTCTGGCGTGGTGGAAACCTCCAACAACCTGGGCGTGGTCGACTTGAAACCCCAAGCCGGAGCGTGCAACTTCATGGTGCGCTCTTTGGTCGACAGCGCCGGTCTTGAGAAGGCCCGCGAGATCGTCAGCCTGCTGGCGCTGTCCGGCGTGGCGGCTACGCTGTCTGACCCTTACCCAGGCTGGCGGCCCAACCCCGGCTCGCCGCTGCTGGCACTGTGCCAGTCGGTCTACCGTTCGGAGTTTGGTGCAGAGTCAAGCACCCAGGTGATCCATGCCGGGCTGGAATGCGGCATCATCGGCGGCAAGTACCCCGAGCTGGACATGGTGTCCTTCGGGCCAACCATCCGGGGGGCGCATGCACCCGGCGAGTCGGTGCAGGTGCAGTCGGTGGCGCACTGCTGGCACTTGCTCACGGCGATTCTGGCAGCCATTGACTGAGGGCATCAGGAGCGGTTCTGGCTCTCCCTCTGCTGGCAGCGCCCCACTAGAATGGGATTTAGCTAGGGTGGTGTTCCACACTAGTCGCTATTGCCTGACATCTTGTGGACGGGAGACGCTTCATGAACGCTTTGAGTCGCGCTTTGCTGGTCATTCTGGGTTTGCTGTTGTGCTCTGTGGCGCAGGCTGACTCAGCCTATATTCTGGCCAAGGCCCAGCTTGCCAATTCGCAGCGATTCCAGTTTGCCCAGACCAAAGGTGCTGAAATTCGCAATACCAGCGACAACAAAGCTTTCACTGTATGGTGGCAACCGTCGAGTGCCCCACCGGATGGCGTGATCGTGAGTCTGCATGGGCATGACAGTTATGCCACTGACGAGTTTTATTTGTGGCAGCCTTATGCGGCACAGCGCAATTACGCAATTTTGGCGATTCAGTGGTGGTTTGGTGTTGGCGAAACCACCTCCGATTACTACCAACCTCAAGAGATGTACACGCTGATCGCTGCGTTGCTGAAAGAAAAGGGCGTGAAAGCCAGCACGGCTTTTTTGCATGGCTACTCGCGAGGGTCGGCCAATTCCTATGCCATGACCGCCTATGACGCATCTTCTGGTAATCACTATTTCGCCGTGACACTTTCCAATTCGGGTGGTGCCATGCTGGATTTTCCCCCTAACCAGCAAATCGCCGCTGGCGTTTTTGGTGCGAAACCTTTTAACGGGGTTCAGTGGCTGATGTATTGCGGAGAAAAAGATCCAGACCCGACCATCAACGGTTGCCCGGCCATGACGACCGCCAAAGCGTGGGTCACCCAATTCGGTGCCACCATGAAGCTGTTCATTGACGATCCCAATGGTGATCACGGCGGCTTCATGCTCAATGCGAGTAATGTCAACACCGCACTGGATGCTGTTGCTGACGTGTTTGCGTCGGTAGCAGCAGGGCCACAATCGGGTTGGTGGTGGAACCCCGCAGAAAATGGACGCGGGTTTTTTATCGAGTTCCGAGGGGCCAATGTATTTTTGGCCAGTTTCCTCTACGATGCCAGCACACGTGCTACCTGGACCACATCGGGGGGGACGACGACCAATTTCAACCGGCAGTACAGCGGTGTGCTCGACAGCTATTCAGGAGGGCAGACACTGACGGGCGTATTCAAAACACCGACGGCAGCTGCAGGCTTGAATGGCAACATCCGGCTAAATTTCACCGACAGCCAGCATGGCACGCTCACCTGGGCTGGCGGCACAATACCCATCCAGCGCTTCGATTTTGGCGGTCTGGCGAACCCGGTCACTGCCTCGCAACCTGAAACCGGCTGGTGGTGGAGTCCCCAAGAATCTGGCCGCGGTTTTTCTATCGAGCTACAGGGCAACTCACTGTTCATGACCGGGTACATGTATGACACCAATGGCAATCCGATCTGGTATTCCTCGTCGGGCACTCTGTCGAGTACCACCAGCTACCATGGCACTTGGCAGCAGTATGCCAATGGACAGACGTTGACAGGCAAGTACCAGACGGCCAGCATAGCGATCACCAACGTTGGCAGCCTGGGCATTCAGTTCAACACGACCAGCACAGCCACACTGACCTTGCCCGATGGTCGGCAGATTGCATTGCAGCGTTTCAAATATTAGCGACGGACGTGTATTCACCGATAGACTGCACAGCAGTAGCGCAAACCTTCGTGTAACGGTAAACTGCCCCGCGCACAGGTTTTGACCTGCTTTTTTGGGGGCACATGGGGTCAGATCACTTGGCACTATCTAACCGCAATTGAGGGAGTACCGGCATGCAAAAATTCTTCAAGATCACCGTTCTGCTGGCAGGAATAGGGGTATCGACTTGGGCTCACTCGGCACCGGGTGAATATTGGGAAGTAACTTCCAAGATGGAGATGGTCGGCATGCCCATGGCAATGCCTGCGACCACCGTCAAAGTGTGTATTCCCAAAGGGGCCGAGCGTGACCCTCACTACACCGCCGATAAAAGTTGTGTGATCTCGGATGTGAAAACATCGGGCAACAAAACCTCCTGGAGTATGCGCTGCAACCAGGACGGTCAAATTTTGAACGGCACGGGTGAAATGTCAGGCACACCGGACAACGCCCAGGGCAAGATGCACCTGGTCGGTTCGGGCAAACAAGCCTTTGAAATGAACCAGACCTACAGCAACAAGCGCCTGGGTGGCAGTTGTGACACCGAAGAGCAGGCCAACAAAATGAAGGCGCAAGCGGCGCAAATGCAGGAGCAGGCATGCCGCACTTCCTCCGATGTGGTGCAGCAGGTTTACATGGCCGACAGGTTGCTGGACGAGAAGACCTGCCCGGGCAAAAAACAAGCGTTCTGTGATGCCATCCGAACACAAGCGTCGAAAAATGCCAAAGTTTATGGGGCCATCGCTGACCATGACAAGAATTCCAAAACATCGGTTGCCACAGGTTGCGGCATTGACATGGAAGCCGCCAGCCAGTCCGTGTGCAAAACGTTCAACAGAAACAATGCCGACGAGCTGTCCCGCCATTGCCCGGCAGAAGCCAAGGCCTACCGTGAAAACGAGCGCCGCAAGGCTTGCGAAGGCCGCAGCTTCACCGCCCGGGAAGACCTGAGCAAATGCCTGGCGGGCAAAGCCGATAGCGATGAAGACTCCGGCACAAGCCATGAAGCCACGCCGCGGGTCAAAGCCAAAACCAAATCAGCGGTCAATTCATCCGCCAATCCATCTGCCAACACACCACCTGCGGCCACCGAGATCCCTGTGCCAGCGGCCCTACCCAACTCCGCCGAGGCCTTGATCGACAGTGCCAAAAAGCTGAAAGGCCTGTTCGGTTTTTGACCCGTGTGCATGCGCTGGCTGTTCGGGCTATGGCTTCTGTACCAAGCCAGCTTCGGGTGGGCACTGTCCAACCCGTTTCCCAAAATGGCCGCGGCGTATTGGCTGGAAACCGACGGTGAAGTGGTCTGGGCCAAGCAGGCCGACCAGCGCTTGCCGAGTGCCAGCCTGACCAAAATGATGACCGCCTTGCTGGTGCTGGAACACCCCAGCGGGAGTGCCAACAGCGTGGTCACCGTCAGCCCCGCTGCAGCGCGTGAAACCGGGTCCCGAATCTCGCTCCAAGCCGGGCAACAACTGACGCAGGACGCCTTGCTGGCCGCCACCCTGATCGCCTCGGCCAATGATGCTTGCCGGGCGCTGGCCGACCATCTGGCCGGGGATCAGACCCGGTTTGTCCAGCGCATGAATGCGCGGGCCAGACAACTGGGCATGACCAACACCCACTTTGCCAACGCCTGCGGGCACGATGCTCCCCAGCATTACGCCAGCGCCCGCGATCTGGCGCTGCTGGCGCATGCCTTGATGCAGCACCCGCAAGCCTTGGCACTGGCGGGCCAGAGCACGCGCCAGATCAGCACGGTGGATGGGCGGCGCAGCTTTGCCCTGAACAGCACCAACGCCTTGCTGGGCCGCTACCCCGGCATCCTGGGCCTGAAAACCGGTCGGACTGCGCAGGCAGGCAATTGTCTGGTGGCCGTGGCACAGCGCGGCACAACCCAGGTGCTGCTGGTGCTGCTCAAGGGCTCCGACCGCTGGTGGGACGCGGTGGATGTGCTGGATCTGGCGTTTGAACGTGCAGCCCACTGACACCCCCCTGCGGCACATGGGCTGGCTGGCCCTGGCGCTGGCCTTGAGTTATGCCAACGCATTCGGCGGGGCCTTCCAGTTTGATGACTACAAGGTCATCGTGGACAACCCCGCTGTGCATGACTGGGACACTTGGCGCAACACCGACGGGCAGGGTGTTTTCGGTATCCGGCCCCTGCTGAAACTGTCTTATCTGCTGAACTGGTGGTCGGGCTGGGGTGTGCTGGGGTTTCACCTGTTTAACCTGGCACTTCATCTGGCCAACACCTGGCTGGTTTACCGGCTGGCGTGGCACTTTGGCGCGACGCTGCCTGATCCGGGCAAGCGGTCGGTGCTTGCCTTGGGTACAGCTTTGCTGTTTGCCGTGCACCCGGCCAACACCGAGGCGGTGACCTACGTGTGTGGCCGCTCCGTCTCGCTGATGGCGTTTTTCTACCTGGCCGCCGTTGCGGTCTACGCCGCGGCCCGGCTTCAGGGCCACACCTGGCGGCTGCATGGGGTGGTGCCGGTGCTGTTTGCGCTGGCCTTGGCGGTCAAGGAAACGGCAGTGACCCTGGTGCTGGCGCTGCTGGTCTGGGAGCTGGCCTTGGGCACGGGCTGGCGGGCGATCTGGCAGCGCCAGTGGAGTTCATGGTTGTTGCTGGCAGCGGGGGCCGGGTATTTTTTGCTCAACGCCAATTTCCTGGCGCAAATGCAAAACAGCGTCACGCTGAACTCGCTGCCGGGCAACCTCGCCACACAGGCCGCCGGTTTCGCTTACCTGATGCGCCAATGGGCCTGGCCGCTGTGGCTCAACATCGACCCCGATCACCCCATTTTGCCGAGCCTGGTCGACGCTGTGCCCCAGTTACTTGGATTGGCTGCGATGCTGCTGGTGGCGGTGTTGACCCGGCGCAAACGACCATGGATCAGCTTTGCGCTGCTGTGGGTCGTGGCGCATGGGATGGCGCTGTACCTTGTTTTGCCCCGGCTGGACGTGGCCAATGATCGCCAGCTCTATCTGGCCGCCTGGCCGCTGGGCATGGCGTTGGTGGCCGAGCTGTTGATGTGGTCAGGGTGGCCATGGCGCGGACTGTTCGCTGTGGGGGTGCTGGTTTTGATGCTGCTGACACTGGCGCGTAACCAGGACTACCGCAGCGAAATCGCCCTGTGGGAGGCCACGGTGAAACTCTCGCCCGACAAAGCCCGTGTGCACAACAACCTGGGCTATGCCTATGCGCTGGCCGGGCGCAGCGCCGATGCCCGGCGCGAATACACCACCGCCTTGCGTCTGGATCCGAATCACATCAAGGCGCACTACAACCTGGAGCGGCTGGATTGGCCATGAGCAATCGGTATGGCAATATATTTGCTGCTATTTTTATAGCGGTTTGCGCTTATTGCACCAGCGCCAGACTCAAATTCAAGTGCAATTCCAGCATGTTTTGCCGGATTTAATCGGTTTGTTGCGCGACGTGACAGCCTGACTCAGGCGACGCGTGTGATGGTGAGGCTGACACTGCCGTGGTTGTTGCCGTACAGACTCCAGACATCGTTGGGAAAGCAAAAAAGATAACCGGGGCTGGTGATGATCAGCGGTGTGCTCACATGATCCGGGAGATTCACGTATTGGTGTGGCGTGGGGCTGCCGTCGTTGGGCATGGTTGCGCCAACACCGCAATCATTGGCAATGGCACCGACAAGGGTGAACCATCTAAAGTGCTCCACCCGTTTGGTGCCGATGAAATCAGTGGAGGAATTGTGGGCGATCTTCTTCCACAGCGCCTCGGTTTTGCCGAAGAGTGAACTGGCGCTGCGGATCAGGTCGCCAGCGGTGAATTCGTCATTTTCAGTGCCCTTCCAATCACAAGCATCTTTGCTGTCGAGCCATTCACCGGTGGCGCTGAAGGTGTAACTGTGGCCCGCCTCAAGGTAGAGGCCGGTGTCATTCCAATGGGTGTCGGCGAAGACATCGACCGTGCAGGATTCGCCGACGTTCAGGATGCGGGTGGGACGGTAAGCAGAATAGGCAATCGGGGATTTTTCATGCCGCTCGATGGCGCTGGGATGAAACTTGTCATGTTGGCCAGGAATGAGCGCCTCAACGGAACGCGGTCTTGAGCGGAATTTGGCAAACACACCTTTGTAGGAGTTGTGTAAAACACCCAGCGGGTTGGGCTTGAGCATGTCAGGGATGCCTGGGCGCAAAGCCAGTCCCACAGCCACGCTTTCCTCCAGCATCCATTGCAGCGCCCCGTCAGACAAATCGGTGTTGGCGTAGCCGCCTCCCACGTCGGAATGGACACCCGGAAACCAGACTTCTTTGGCATCAAGGTGTTGGTCGGTGTTGCTCCAGCGGGTGACGGTGAAGCTGGCGCGCACCTCATCCATGGCCATGGCATGGCGTGCTGTGTGGATGTGGCTGCCCAGTGCCGTATCGTGAAATTTCCAGGCATCCGAGTCGTCAAATAGGTTCAGAACCTCCATGTCATCGGGAATGCCCAGCGCCCCCACGGTGTCCCAGACACCGACAAAATGCACCGGTGTCGGGCCCGCCCCATGAAAAAAGACCCAAACAGGTTCGGCCCAGGTTCGGTCATCTTCGGCGCGAGTGGCATGCTTGCGGTAGCCTTGATCGTAGGCCGTTTTCACGCGACTCCAGGCTTCAGCGGGGGCAACATTGCGCAGATCCAAAAGGCCGCGCCCAAGAAATCCGGCCAGACTGCGGGCGATAAAAGCGCCCCGGCTGAAGCCGTAGATGAAGATTTGGTCGCCGCGCTCGTAGTGGGTGGCCAGCCAGTGGTAAGCGCTCTGGATTTGCTTGCTGACCCCCGCGCCCAGTGCGCCGCCGGTGATCGAATCCAGCAAGCCGTTGGTGCCGACACCTGGGTGGTAGTACTTGAGCTGCTCCAGCCCTTTTTCGTCCTTTTCTGCCAGGCTGTGGTAGAGCTTGACCACATTGGTGGGGGTTGGAATGCCGTTTTCTTCCTGGTCGGCGGTGTTCCAGGTGCCGTCATTGCAAATGATGAGTTTTTTCATGGTGGGTGATGGTGTTGAGGGGTGAGAATGGTCATTGGGTGGGTTGGGTCGTGGTCGTGCTGATCGCCTTGGCATCGCCAACCTGAACTTCTGGAATCTTCAGGCCGACGTAGGTTCCCGCACTGATGCCCAGCAGGGTCAGCAATGAGGCATCAAACTCGGGCATCGTCAGCCGGGTGACCACACTGAACAAAAACATGATGCCCAGCGTGACCGTCATGACCAGCATTTGAAAGCGTTGCATCGTGATGCCATTGGCATCGCTGAGGAGATCGTGAAAGAACACGCCGCCTTGCCCTGGTGCAAGGGTGCGGCCTGAGGAGATGCCGACCGATGCCATCATGGTTGCGCTGGAAAGGCCCAGCAGCGACAACGCCTGCGGGCTGAGTGCCGGTAGGTCACCCGTGACCAGCCAGAGGAAAACAATGGCCGTGAAAATGATGGCAAACCACCAGGCCATTTGGGCTCTGGCCAGGCTGAAGGTGCGCCGCTCAAGGGGCAGATCTTTCTCGCCCGGGTCGCGCAGCAAGGCCGAGTAGCGGCTCAGGTAGATCAGCAGCCCCCAGACCAGGACGACGGCAGCAACCGCCAAAGATGACCACCACTCAAAGATAGGGAAAGTGAAGCGACTGTCTGCCTTCGCCAGGTGCAGCACGGGCTGGCCATCAGCCTGCGGCCAGCGAATGTCATAACCGAGCGTGCGCCCTTTGCCGATGGTGCTGAGCGGTTTTTGCAGGATCACCGACCAGACCGCCTGATTCGCCTCGGGGGTGATCGTCGGGGGCGAGGCATCACGCAACCAGAACAAAGCCGCCGGACTCGCCCCGTCAATGCATCCCATACCGCGCAGACCGGTGTCCATGCCATTGACAAACAATTCGAGTTTGGTGGCATCCTGGATCTCGTCGCATGTAGGCTTCGCCTCACGCGGGAATTGGGAGATTTGGTTGATGCGTGGGGCATCGGTCTGCACGGGCGTGACCGCCGTTTTCCAAACAACAAACAAGCTGACGGCAGCAGCAAAGATCAGCAGCGTCCAGAGCAATGTTTTGTGTTCGGCATAGGTTTTACTCATGCTGAGCCCCTACCCGATTGATGTTGCGTTGTGCCACCCTTTGCCTCCACTTCTCTTGGGTGAGTCCTTCAAAAATGGACTCTTTGATGTGTTGAACTGTCTGTGCAGTTTGGCGGATGGTAAGTGCTCACACGGTGGTGGGTATTGGTACAAACCCTAGATGGCGATGGGCATCAATAACACCCCGTTGTGAATTGACAATTTCAAACAACGCGGCATGGCCGACTTGACCCAATTTCCCTGGAGGGTCATTTTTCATACAACTCTGGCCCTTACTCCGCTGGCAGTGCCAGCCCCACCGGCTCGGGCTGAATACGTGCGGCCCACAACACGCCACCCACCAGCACAACTGGCCCACGGTGGCAGTTGGCAGGCGCTGGCTGGCTTCGTTCCAGCACATCGTTCCCAGCCAGGAGGCAAACAAGCCCATGGCCACCATCAGGCCGATGAACAGCGCCGGGCGCGGGCCAAACGGCATGGCAAAGGCCAGGTCACTGGTGACCGCGTAGCCGCCAAACGCCAGGTAGCCCAGCGCCGCCAGCGGCAGCGTGGCCAAACCTTGTGCCGTGGCCCAGGTGCGCGGGCTGCGGTTGGGGTGGCCACGCAGCCAGTCGGCATTACGCAGCGGATACCAGGTCCAGCACAACACCGCCCCAGCGGCCAGTAATCCACCCATGGCATAGGCCCAGGTGTCGGCCTGCGGGTTCTGGCGCAGGGCCTGCAGCTCCACCTGATTGACGCAGGCAATGCCCAACGCGATCAGCGCCAGAGACGGGGCCAGCTGTCGCCAGGGCAGGCGGCCATCACGTTGGTGGTTGCGCAGGTTGGCGCTGATGCCAATCACCACCGGCAGCGTGCCAATCATCATGGTCGGCAGCGGCCCGCCAGCACGCTGGATGGCGCTGGACAGGCACAGGTAATACAGCAGGTTGCCCACCGCAGCGAGCTTGAGCGCCTCCAGCCAGTCGGCCCGGCTGAGCTTGCCTAGCTCACGCCGATCCAGCCAGCCCATGGGCAGGGCGATCAGCCCAAACGCCAGGTAGCGCCCCACCGTCTGCAACACCGCCGGGTACTCGGGCAACAGCAGCGGCCCAACAAAGACCAGCCCCCACATCAATCCTGCCGCCAGCGCAAAAACCACACCTGTCCACATGCCAACCTTTCGAGTCAAACGATGGCGCAAATTCTAGGAAGCGGGATGGGGCGCGGTCTTGTACCAGATTGCGGTGGAGCGGGTTTATTTCAGGTGCAACCCGTATCCGCAGTTCACGCCCGCCACAGCCGCCGGATGCTGGATGGGTGACGCTACATCTGCTGAAAAAATACCTTCACGCTCTGCGCACTCACCCAAACACCGGCCTGAAAAAGCTGCGTTCATAGCTGACGATGCA
>VIKI01000049.1 GCA_008080595.1 Comamonadaceae bacterium | reverse complement strand
CCCACCTGCTGGTGCACGGGGCCTTACATGCCCAGGGCTGGGATCACGACGAAGAGGAAGACGCGCAAGTGATGGAACTGCGCGAGAGCGAAATCATGGCGCGTCTGGGGTTTGACAACCCCTACTGATCTTTGCCTATTTTTTGGGGGCTTTAGCCCCTGCTGTGGGTTTGGACGCTGGCTCAGCAGGTACGGCTGGCAAACCCAGGTGTTTGACCATGGCCTGCTCCAGTGCCTTCACCTTGGGCTCCACCACGTCTTTGGTCTCGGTCACAAGCTGGTCAACCAAGGCTTTTTGCAGGTCGCCGCCCATTTGCTGGTATTTGCGGTTCACCGGGGACTCGATGATGGCAATCAGTTGCTTGAGTTCATCTTCTGAAAAGCGTTGATCCAGCAGTGTGCCGACGGTGGAGGGGGCCAGCTTGATGGCTTTTTGGCGAACCAGTGGGCCCACGTCATCCGCATAGGCTTTCAAATCGGCCTGAATCGCCTTGGCCACGGCTTCACGGTTTTCCGGGGCCACGCGGTTTTGCAAGGCCAGGCTGGCCTGCTGCATCATCTGCAGCGCCGGGCGCTCGACCAGGGACTGGGCCGTTTGCTCAATGGCCTGCTGCTGCAGAGTCAGAATTTTGGCAATCAGCTCAATTTTGGTATTGGACGTTTGCGCATGAACCGCACCACACACCATGATCACACCGGCGATACACCACTTTTTCATGAATTTTTTCCCCATTGGTTTCAGAGATACCCAAAACCTTCAAAAGGCATTGGCTGGACAATTGAGCTTAACCGATGAACACCCCCCCCTTTGTCTGCTTGAGCACACTTTGGCAAGAACTTCAGGAACCCCTCCATGAAACATCTGGTGATGCTCGGCGCAGGCCATGCTCACATTCACCTGCTCTCCACCCTGTCCACCCAAGCGCTGGCGGGGGTGCAAGTCACGCTGATCACCCCTTACCCGCGCCAGCTGTATTCGGGCATGGTGCCCGGTTTTGTGGCCGGCCATTACACGCTGGAGGACTGCGTGATTGCGCTGGAGCCCTTTCTGCGAAACAGCGCCGTGACCTGGCTCAAGCGCAGCGCCACCGCGCTGGATGCCACCCTGCGCAGCGTCACCCTGGATGATGGCAGCAGCCTCTCTTACGACGTACTGTCCATCAACAGCGGCCCCGTGCAAGACCGGCAAAAAATCGAACAGATCATGCCCGGAGCCAATGAGCACGCGCTGTTTGTTCGGCCCATGGAGCACTTTGCTGCGCTGTGGCCCAAGGTCGTGGAGCTGGGCCAGCAAGAGCCGTTGCGCTTTGCCATCATTGGCGGTGGCGCGGCCGGGTTTGAACTGGCTTGTGCGGTGTCGCACCGGTTGCCAGGCGCAGCCGTCACACTGCTCAGTGGGGGCACACCTGTGGGCGCCAACTATCCCGCAGCGGTACAGGCCCGGATGACCCAGGTGCTGAAAAAGCGTTGTATCACCGTGCTGCAGGAGTCGGCTTGCGCCATGACTGCTGGTGAGCTGACGCTGTCTGGTGGGGCACGGTTGGCCTGTGATGTCCCCCTCATGGCCATTGGTGCACACGCCCCCGGCTGGCTGCAAGGCAGTGGCTTGGCACTGGATGCACAAGGCTTTGTTGCGGTGGACGCTTTTCAGCGCAGCACCAGCCACCCACAGGTGTTTGCGGCGGGTGATGTGGCCAGCCGCCAGGACGTGACCCGGCCCAGAAGCGGGGTTTACGCGGTACGTGCTGGCCCACCGCTGAGCCAGAATGTGCGGGCCGTGCTGGCAGGCATCGAGCCCCGCCCTTATCTGCCACAAGCCAAATCGCTGAATCTGCTCTCATGCGGTGATCGAAGCGCCATTGCCAGTTGGGGCAATCGGTCCGCCCAAGGGCGCTGGGTAGGGTGGCTGAAAGACCGGATCGACCGTGGATTTATTCAAAAATACAGCATTTCAAAGAGTTGAATCGAGGGTGCTCCGCTGTGGCGACACGTCTTGTGCACGCAAGCCCAGCGCCACCATGTGTGCGGGCACATCCAGGCCACGCACCAGCGCTGCGGTGAGTTCACCCATAGCGGGTGCGGTCTGAATGCCATAGCCACCCTGACCAGCCAACCAGAAAAAACCGGGGGCATCGGGGGCAAACCCCACGACCGGTGTTCGGTCGTGCACAAACGAGCGTAAACCCGCCCATTTGCGCCGCACCCGGCGAATCTGCAAGGTGGTGGTGTGCTCAAGCCGGTCGACCGCCAGCGCCACATCCAGCTCCTCGGGCTGCACGTCTTGTGGACTCATGGGGTCTTCATTGGCAGGGGATACCAGCAGCACACCTGCGTCGGGTTTGAAGTAAAACGACTCTTGTGCATCCATCACCAGCGGCCATTCACGGATGTCTACACCTTCAGGTGGGTCACAAGTAAAGGCGGTGCGGCGTTTCCACCGGCCAGCGCGGCCACCTCATCACACCAGGCCCCCGCCGCATTGATCAGCACGGGGGCGCAAAACCGCCCGACGGGTGTGTTCACACACCACTGCCCGGCCTCAAAGCCAATCTGATGCACACCGGCATCACACACCAGTTGCGCCCCAGCCGCTCTGGCTCCTTTCAAAAAACCCAGGTGAATGTTGTGCACATCCATGTCCATGGCATCGGGCTCATACACACCATACCTGGCGCATTCAGGCCGCAACACCGGCACACGCTGCAAGATCTCGGCCTGGGTCCACCATTGCATGTTGGGCACCAGGGTGCGCATGGCTTCCAGGGTTTGACACAAGGACGCATGGTCAGCTTCCGCGCCAACAATCAGCGCACCGCGTGGTGTGAGCAGCGGGACATCTGAAAAACCTGTCGGCGGGTTGACGTAAAACGACTTGGACGCAGTGGTGATGGCCCGCACCACCACATTGCCATAGGTTTCGCAATACATGGCGGCCGAGCGGCCCGTGGCGTGGTAGCCGGGCTGTGCCTCACGCTCAAGCAGCACCACTTTGCGGTGGGCTGCCAAAAAATAAGCGGCTGACGCACCCGCCATACCCGCACCCACAATCAGAACATCGGCTGTTTGCATGGATCAACTTTCAAAAAACAGAGCCGAACCTCATCGGCGACCTTGGGGGCATTATTCCGGACGGCTTGGGCAACACCCGGACTCAAGCATCAATTTTTTCATGCAGCAACCTCGTCTTTTCAAACCAACTTCAACGCGGTCGCCGTAACATGCTGCAGCTTGAAAGGAACCTTGCCATGCCTGTGATCACCCACATCGAAGACCTGCGCATCCTCGCCGAAAAACGCGTCCCCCGCATGTTCTACCAGTATGCTGACTCTGGCAGCTGGACCGAATCCACCTACCGGGCCAACAGCGAAGATTTTCAGAAGATCAAACTGCGCCAGCGGGTGGCCATCAACATGGAAAACCGCAGCACCGCCAGCACTATGATTGGCCAGAAAGTGGCCATGCCGGTGGCGATTGCCCCCACCGGGCTGACTGGCATGCAGTGTGCCGACGGTGAAATCAAGGCCGCCAATGCGGCCAAGAAATTCGGCATACCGTTCACGCTCTCTACCATGAGCATTTGCTCGATTGAAGACGTGGCGCAGGAAACCGGCGGTCACCCGTTCTGGTTTCAGCTGTATGTGATGAAAGACCGGGATTACATTGAGCGCCTGATCGACCGCGCCAAAGCCGCCAATTGCTCGGCGCTGGTGCTGACGCTGGATTTACAAATCATCGGCCAACGCCACAACGATCTCAAAAATGGCCTGTCCGCACCGCCCAAACCCACCCTGGCCAACATCATCAACATGGCCACCAAAGTGCGTTGGGGTCTGGGCATGCTCGGCACCAAGCGCCACGGCTTTGGCAACATCGTTGGCCACGTCAAAGGCATCGAGAACATGGGGTCGCTGAGCGAATGGACGGCCAAGCAGTTTGACCCGGCGCTCAATTGGGGCGATGTGGAGTGGATCAAAAAACGCTGGGGCGGCAAGCTGATCCTCAAAGGCATTCAAGACGTGGAAGACGCCCGCCTGGCCGTCAACTCGGGGGCCGACGCACTGATCGTCAGCAACCACGGTGGCCGTCAGCTCGATGGTGCACCCAGCTCCATCTCGGCCCTGCCGGCCATCGTGGACGCGGTGGGGAGTCAGATGGAGGTGCACATGGATGGTGGCATCCGTAGCGGGCAAGACGTGCTCAAGGCCCGCGCCCTGGGTGCCCGTGGCACTTACATTGGCCGCGCCTTTTTGTACGGCCTGGGGGCCATGGGGGAAGCCGGCGTGACCAAGGCACTGGAAATCATCCACAAAGAGCTCGACCTGACCATGGCGTTTTGCGGCCATACCCAAATCGATACGGTGGACAAGCGGATTTTGTTGCCGGGGACTTACCCACAGTGATGATGCTGTTAAAAGCTGCAATCTTCTTCTCCCTGGCATCTGGGCGAGAGTATTATTCAAAGCAGCAGGGAAGTTTCAAATAAAGAGCCACCGACTGGGGTGGTGGAGAGGCAAGGCATCATCGTGGAACACCGCCCCGGCATACGCACAGCGCAGTCCTGCAAAACGGACGCACGCGAAGCTGTACAAGAGTTTCACGCCGCAGTGGCACAGCCTGAAACTGCACTGGTCATTTTTTTCTGCTCCAGTGTCTATGACCTGACGCAGCTTGCCGAAGAATTGAAGCGTTTGTTTGGCGGGGTTCAGGTCGTGGGTTGCACGACAGCTGGGGAAATCGGCCCTGCCGGTTGCCTGGTTCACAGCCTGACTGGTGCAAGTTTTTCGGCCAGCTGTTTTGCTGCCGTCAGCGGGCGCATGGGTCACTTGCAGCAATTTGAGGCATCCGCAGGCCAGCTATTTACCCAGGAACTGCTACAACGGCTGGAAAGTCAGGTGCCACAGGCGAATGCCGAAAACAGTTTTGCCTTGCTGCTGATTGATGGCCTGTCCGTGCGTGAGGAGCCGGTCACGCGCACTTTCCAGCGCACCTTGGGTGGACTCCCCCTTGTAGGTGGTTCAGCGGGCGACGGAACAAGGTATGGCCGTACCCATGTGTATTTGGATGGCAGCTTTGAAACCGACAGTGCCGCCTTGATTCTGGTTTCAACACCATTGCCATTCAGATTGTTCAAGACCCAGCATTTTGTTGTGACGGAAGAACGGATGGTGGTCACCGAGGTGGATTGGGTCCATCGCAACGTGAAGGAAATCAATGGACTTCCTGCGGCGCAGGAGTACGCACGGATTCTGGGCGTTGATGTGGGCGAGCTCACGCCAGCCCACTTTGCGGCTTGGCCTGTGGTGGTGATGATTGATGGGGGAAATTACGTGCGCGCCATCCAGCAAGCCAATCCAGATGGTAGTCTGACCTTTTTCTGTGCCATTGAAGAAGGGCTGGTGTTGCGCGTGGCCAAAGGCGTGGATCTGCTGGCGAACCTGGAAAACAATTTTTCCCAGATCGTTGCGGAAATTGGCCCACCTCAACTGGTGATCGCCTGTGACTGCATTCTGCGCAAACTGGAGGCGACCCAGAAGGCGCTTGTCGAGGATATCAATGCCGTATTTTGTCGCAACAACACCATAGGCTTTAACACCTATGGGGAGCAGTTTCATGGCGTGCATGTCAACCAGACGCTGGTCGGCATTGCGATTGGTGCCGCAACCACCGGGGCGGATGATGCCTGATGCCGGGGTGCAAGCGACACCACAGGATGTGTCTGCACTGAATGCTGAAATTGCTCGGCTCAACAAAATCATCCGGGCATTGATGGATCGTGCTGAGCGCAGCACGGATGCCCAAGGCACCGATTTCAGCCGGTTCCAGATGACCGTGATGTTGGAAGATCAGGTGGGCATCCGAACCAGGGAGTTGGAAGCAGCCTTGTCTGAGAACGAAAAAATCACCCAGGCCCTGCGCGAGTCCGAGCTGAAATTTCACAGTCTGGTGAGTCAGTCCCTGGTGGGCATCGTCATCATTGAAGAGGGCAGGTTCAGTTACGCCAATGCCAAGTTCAATGAAATATTCGGCTACAGCGCCGAAGAAGTTCGTGGACTGGGCGTGCTTGATCTGGTCCTTGAAGCTGATCGGCCAAGGGTTGCCGAGAGTATCCAAAAACAGATCAGCGGCGAGACCGCAAAGACTGGCGATGTATTTCGCGGTTTGCGCAAAAACGGCGAGGTGATCCATGTGGAGGTGCACCGCAGCACCATGGAAATTGACAGCAAACCGGCTCTGATCGGCTTGTTGATGGATGTCACGCAGCGCACCCGCGCCGAACGCGAAGTGAAAGCCTTGCAGGAAATGCTGCGGGAACAGTCGACACATGATGTACTGACCGGCCTGTACAACCGCCGTTACCTTGAGGAAACCTTGGGTCAGGAACTTGTTTCCGCCCAGCGGCACGGCTATCCGATCAGTGTGATCATGAGTGATCTCGACCACTTCAAGGCGATCAATGATCGTTACGGCCACCTGGCTGGGGACGATGTTTTGCGGGCCTTTGGTGCCTTGCTGAAACGCCATGCGCGCGGCAGCGATGTCTATTGCCGCTATGGTGGTGAAGAGTTTCTATTGGTGCTGGCGCAAACAACACAGAACAGCGCACTTGAGCGGGCTGAACAGTTGCGCACGGCATTGGCTGCTGCGCCCATAACCAGTGGGGCATACTCCATTGTGGTGACGGCCTCATTTGGCGTAGCAAGCTTCCCGGATGATGGCCACACCGGTGACGAGCTGATCGCCGCCGCCGACCATGCGCTGTATGCGGCCAAGGCGGCTGGCCGCAATCGGGTTCATGGCAGTTCCCCTGTTTTTTGCGTGACAAGTTTGGGCGTGCAGCGGCCAGCGTAGATCAATAGGCTCAATCGGTGCGGATAGACTTGATCCATTCAGGAGGGGCCCATGTTTTATCACTCACCACACACCTCTCGCGCCAGCGAACCCCTGTTCCGGGCGTTTTTCATGGCCATGGAAGATGGGGCTATTCTGCACAATGGCAGTGGTGAAATCATCGCCATCAATCCTGCTGCAGAATTGATTCTTGGGTTTGATGCCACACACTGGCTTGGCCACTCTTGCGCGGGTTCTGCAGGTTCTGATTCCACACTCAACTTCATCCATCAGGGTGGAACCCCAATACCCTGGGAACACCATCCTGCCATGCTTGCTTTTCAAACCGGCAAGCCGCAACGCAATGTGCTGATGGGGGTGTATCGGCCCGATGGTGTGCTGGTCTGGTTATCCGTCAATACGCTGCCGCTGATCCCGGACGGGGAATCTGCGCCGTATGCGGTGGTCCAGACCTTTTGTGACATTACCCAGCAAAGGCTGACCGAGCGGTATGAACAATTTCGCAGCCAGACGCTGGAGCTGCTGGCTGGCGGCGTATCCTTGCCCGACCTTCTCGCATCGATAGTGCGAGGTGTGGAGCAGCTCAAGCCGGAGATGATTTGCAGCATTTTGCTGTCGGAGAGTGATGGCCAACATCTCGGTCAGTGCATCGCTCCCAGCCTGCCGGATTTTTACAACGCGGCCATCGATGGCATAGAAATCGGTGTTGGTTGTGGCTGCTGCGGGACGGCGGCCGCAACCGGAGAGCGCGTGATTGTTGATGACATTCAGACGCACCCCTATTGGATACCTTACAAAGAACTCGCCGCCAAGGCCGGCTTGGCGGCATGCTGGTCAGAGCCCATCCGCTCATCCAGTGGTCAAGTGTTGGGTACTTTTGCGGTCTACCACCGAGAGGTCTACTCGCCTGCGGCCTTTGATATTTCGATCATCGAAAAATCGACGCATCTGGTGAGTATTGCCATTGAGCGCAAGCGAATGGAGCAGGACATTGCCGCGCGGGAGCAGGAGTTTCGCAGCCTGGCTGAAACTTCCCCCGATTTTATTGTTCGTTATGACCGCCAAGGCCGCCATCGCTACTTCAACGACAGATTGCTGAAACCGTTGGGGCTCTAGCCAGGTGGACATCGAATTCATTGAGCACCACGAACCCGCAGCGCCCAGTTATCGCCAGATTTTCATCGTGCCTGAGCGCGACGTGAATGGGCACATCATCGGCTCCATTGCCTTTGGCCGGGATATCACTGCCATCCGCGAGGCCGAGCTCAAGCTCAAGCACTTTATTGAGAATCTGCCAGGAATGGCCTATACCTTCCAGGTGTCCGGTGGGCAGGCCCGTTTTCCCTACGTCAGTCCAGGCATTGAGGAGTTATACGGCCTGCAGCCACGAGACGTGATGGACGACATGATGCCGATCCACATGCTGGCCCCGCCCGAAGACCGATTGCGCATCGAGGCTGCCGTTGCCGAATCCGGGCGAACCATGACCCCGTTTCGCATCGAGTCGCGGGTCTGCCGCCCCGGCTTGCCGGTGCGTTGGCTGGATGTGCGTTCCGTACCGGACAAGCAGGCTGATGGCAGCGTAGTCTGGCACGGCATCATGCTCGACATCACCGAGCGCAAGCAGGTGGAGGCGGCGTTACGCGCCAGCGAAGAACGCATGCGCTTGTTCTTCGAGAGTACGCTGGTCGGTATGGCCATCACGTCGCCGCAAAAGGGCTGGCTCCAGGTTAATGACAAGATTTGCCAGATGCTGGGTTATAGCCGAGAGGAATTGACGCAGCTGACTTGGGCACAAATGACCTTCCCGCAGGATCTGGCGACAGATTTGACTTTGTTTGAGCGCATGCTGGGTGGCGAAATTGACAACTACGCGCTTGAAAAACGCTTTGTGCGCAAGGATGGTGGCATCGTGTTCACCGACCTGGTGGTTGGCTGCGCTCGCCAGGCCGACCGCTCGGTCGACTACGTGCTGGCCATGCTGGAAGACATTACCGAGCGCAAGCGGGCGGAGCAGGCGCGCCAAGCCTACGAGCATTCGCTTGAATGTATGGACAGCGTCAACATAGCCATCCTGGCAGCCACCAACCCCGAGCAGATGATGCGCAACGTGCTCGGTGTAGTGCTCACCTTTTTTGACTGCGACCGGGCGTTTCTTCTGTACCCATGTGATCCGACTGCGCCCGAATGGCGGGTACCGATGGAACGTACTCGATCAGAATACCCTGGGCAACTTGCTTCGGGAATGGGGGCTGTGCCCATGGACGAGGATGTTGCGGGAATCTTGCGTACCCTGCTCGATGCAAAAGGCGTCGTGAAGTTCGGGCCAGGCGCCGAACGAGCGATACCGTCGAATTTAGTGACGCAATACGGGGTCAGGTCTTTGCTGTCGATGGCCTTGTCCCCCAAGCTGGACAAGCCCTGGCAGTTTGGCATTCAGCAGTGTGACCATTCGAGGAGCTGGACACGTGATGAAGAAGAGTTGTTTGAGAAAATCGGCTGGCGACTCTCCGATGCCCTGACCAGCTTGTTGATGTACCGCAACCTGCAGGCGCGTGAGCAGGAATTCCGAACCCTGGCGGAGAACTTGCCGGACAGCCTGATTCGCTATGACAGCCAAGGTCGGCGCACCTATGTCAATCCTGCGCTGAAACGGATGTTTGCCACCACGGCTGAACAACTGATCGGCAAAACGCTACAGGAAACCAACCCCACCAGCATGCAAATGCCGCAAAGCTATCAGTGCGCATTGGCGCACACACTTGCCACGGGTGAGCGTAGCGAGTTCGAAATCCAGCTGCCATCATCGGACGGGAGCATCCGCACTGGCCTGTGCATCATTGCGGCCGAGCGGGCACCGGACAGGCAAATCATTGGTGCGATATCCATCGGTCACGACATCACCGAGCGCAAGCGCAATGAAGCCGAACTGGAGCGGTACCGGAATCACCTGGAACAGCTGGTCGAGGAGCGCACGCAGGCCCTCTCCAGCGCCAAGGAGGCGGCGGAGACCGCGACGCGGGCCAAGTCGCACTTCCTCGCCGCAGCCAGCCACGACCTGCGGCAACCGCTGCAGGCCATCGGGCTGTTCAACCAGGCCTTGAGCATGACGAAACTCGACGAGGAGCAAAGGCGCATCAGCCGCAATATCTCCAAGTCGGTGAAATCCCTGGGCGAACTGCTCAACGGTTTGCTTGATTTATCCCGGCTCGATGCCGGCATCATCCAGCCGCATCCCGAGGCGATCCAGGCCAGGCGCTTGCTCAGGATGATGGGGGCCGAGTTTGATGCGCTGGCCCAAGAGAAAGACCTGCACCTTGATCTCTTTTGCCCGCGCCAAGGCCTGGTGCTGTTCAGTGATGGCAGTTTGCTGCTGACCGTGTTGCGCAACCTCATCAGCAACGCCGTGAAATACACGGAGAGCGGGGGCGTTCTGGTAGGTATCCGGAAGCGGGAAAATCGCGCACTGATTCAGGTGTGGGACACCGGCATTGGTATTGCCCCCGGTCAGATAGACTCGATCTTCGAGGAATACTTTCAGGTTGCCAACCCGCAACGCGATCGCGCCAAAGGTGTGGGCTTGGGGCTCACCATCGTCAAGCGGCTCAGTCAGCTGCTGGGCATCGGGCTGAGTGTTCGTTCCCAGGAAGGCCAGGGTTCCGTCTTTGAACTCAGTGTGCCGCTGAACATGTCATCGGATCCGCAAGTCCCGGTACGGGCGACCTCCATGCCCCAGAAAACCGTTGTCGGGACACGCCTTGCCGGCTTGCGGCTGGTGGTGGTGGAAGATGATGCAACGGCGGCCGAGGCGCTCAAGTTGTCACTGGAAATGGCGGGGGCCCAGGTCACACTCTTCCGATCAGCTGAAGAGGCGCTGGCTTGCCCGCAAACCATGGCGGTAGACCACTACATTTCCGACTATCGGCTGCCCGGCATCAATGGCCTTGCGTTGCTTGAAGCGCTTCAGGCTAGCTCAGGCGTGCCCATCAAGGCTGTAGTGTTGACCGGAAACACCTCACCGGATCAATTGACACTGATGCAATCTTCCCGCTGGCAAGTGCTCTTCAAACCGATTGATCTGTCCACGTTGTTATCGGCCATGGGGCTTTAGCGATGACTTGCTTGCTGTGGGTGAGGTCCAATTTAGACATCTGCACAGGCCCTGAGCGCACCCATATCACCCGCCACGATCACCGATAAATGGTGGGTGATCTTCTCAATCGGCCAGTTCCACCAGGCGATGGCCTGAAGTTCAGCGATGGTTTCGGCGGCAAAGCGTTGCCGAATCAGCCTGGCCGGGTTGCCGCCCACCACGGTGTACGGAGCCACGTCGGACACAACAACGGAGCGTGACGAAATGATGGCCCCGTCGCCGATCTTGACCCCCGGCATGATCAGGCTGTCATACCCGATCCAGACATCGTTGCCGATGGACTACAAGAGCAAAACAAGGCCATTCAGCTCCTGCTTGATGAAATCAATAAACGCCTTGGTACGAGCTGGCAGCAGCCGGGCGTGCGGGTAGACCACACTGACCGGGCGCGGTGGTGGCTCAAAAGCTTCCAGCACCAGTTGCAACTTGCCTTGAGCCAGATAGCTTGCCACTTGGTAGGAAATGAAGGTGCCAAAACCCATGCCTGCCAGACAGGCATCCAGCACCGGGGTGATGTGGTTGAAGTCCAGGTTGCCCGTCACCGGCACACTGAAAGCCCGGCCCTCTTCATGAAACGTCCACCACGGCCCGGTGCTGCCCAGGAACCGCACGCAGTTGGCTTGGGCCAAGTCTTTGGGGTGTTGGGGCATACCGTGGCGGCGCAAGTAGTCTGGGCTGGCCACCACCACCCGGCGCAGGGTGCTCAGCGGCTGCGCCACCAAGGATGAGTCTTCCAGGTGGCCGATGCGAATACCTGCATCCAGCCCCTCTTCCAATAAATTGACGATGCGATCCTGCAGCATCAGGCTGCAGCGCACGCGCTCGTACCGCTGAACAAACCGCATCACCGCCGGTGCCACATACATCTGGCCAAACAGTACAGGGGCGGTCAGGGTGAGCTGGCCGCTGGGCTCGGCGGCATCGGCACTCAGGGCTGCCTCGGCATCGTCTACCGCAGCCAATACCGCGCGGCAATTGTCCAGATAACGCTTGCCCTCTTCTGTGAGTGAAATACGTCGCGTGGTGCGGTGAAACAGGCGCACGCCCAAGTGGGCTTCCAGCGCCGCCAGCGTTCGCACCACGGCGGGCAGGGACGAGTCACACACCCGCGCCGCCGCCGTCAAGCTGCCCGCGTCGGCAATGTGCACAAAAGTCTGCATGGCTTTGAGTTTGTCCATGGTGCGTATTCATCCTGTAAGTGGAGTAGTTAAAACCATTTTTAGGCATTTATTGTGAATTGTTAAGCAAACACAATCCCCCCAAGACTGGGCTGCACGAATGGCCAGTCTGTTTGTCCCCGTTGTCTGATCTTTTTTTTGAAAGCCTCCCATGAATACTTCTGTTGCAGCCACACCATCCCCCCGCCCGGCGCAAGCCATCAAGCTGTACCGCTACGCGCTGTCTGGCCACAGCCACCGCGTGCTGCTGGGTTTGCCGGTGGAGCTGGTGGACGTGGATCTGGCCGCTGGCGAGCAAAAGTTCCCGGCTTTTTTGCAAATGAACGCCTTTGGCCAGGTGCCCGTGATTCAGGACGGTGATGTCACCCTGGCCGATGCCAACGCCATCCTGGTCTACCTGAGCAGCCGCTACGCCGCCCACGCAGAAGACTGGTGGCCGCGTGACCCGGTTCGCGCCGCAGCAGTGCAACGCTGGCTGTCGGTGGCCGCTGGGCCGTTGGCGTTTGGACCGGCCATTGCACGCGCCATTGCCGTGTTCAAGCGCCCGATCAGCCCGGATGAAGCCATCGGACGCGCCAAGCCCTTGTTCACGGTGATGGATGCCACGCTGCAACACTCGGATTTTTTAACTGGCGCAACCCCAACGATTGCCGACATCGCCAACTACAGTTACACCGCCCATGCGCCAGAAGGCGGCATCAGTCTGGAGCCTTACCCGCACCTGCGCCGCTGGCTGGCCCGCATTGAAGCTTTGCCGGGTTTTGTACCGATGCTCAAAACACCTGTTGGACTGGCTGCCTGAGATGCCCGCATCAGCCCCTGCATCAGCGTTCCATGAGGGCGAGCTGGCCGTGCAAATCCGCATGGGCGTGCACGACAAACTGGCCGCGGTCGGGCGCGTTGCCATTCGCGACCACATGCCCGAACAGCACCGCAGTTTTTTTGCCCAACTGTCGTTTTTGCTGGCAGGCACGGTGGATCAGCATGGTCAGCCCTGGGCTTGCGCATTGGCTGGCCCGCCAGGGTTCATTCACTCACCCGAGCCACAGCGCTTGACCGTGCAAACGCAGCCGCTGGCGGCAACACCTTTGGCCACCACCTTGCGTGTTGGCGAGCGCATCGGCCTGCTGGGCATTGAACACCACACACGGCGGCGCAACCGCATGAACGGTGTGGTGAGTGCCGTGACACCTGCGGGGTTTGAGGTGCAAGTGCAGCAAAGTTTCGGCAACTGCCCCAAATACATCCAGCCCCGGCAGGCGCTGTTTGCGCCCGAGCGTGCCGCGGTTGCGCAGAACGTGCTGCGTGCCCCGCGGCTTGATGCCGATGCGCGGCAATTGATCCAGCGCGCCGACACCTTCTTCATTGCCACCGCCTATGCGGGCGACGGCACGCCAGCGGTCCACGGTGTGGACGTGTCGCACCGCGGTGGTCCACCCGGATTTGTGCAACTTGACGATGAAGGCATCCTGACCGTGCCAGACTACGTGGGCAATTTTTTCTTCAACACATTGGGCAATCTGACGGTGAACCCCCGTTCCGGGCTGTTGTTCATTGACTTTGACACGGGTGATTTGCTGCACTTGGCGGTAAGCGTCAACATCATTTGGGATGGCCCGGCGCTGGCCGCCTTTGCAGGTGCGCAGCGCCTGCTGCGCCTGCAAATCCATGAGATGCGGCGTGTGCCAGCCGCCTTGCCCTTGCGCTGGGAGGCCGTTAACGGCAAGTCTGAAGCGCCATGAAGGCACCCATCGAACATCCACCTGCTGCCCGCCGACCTCTTGGGCAATTTCCTCGACCAGCCGCTGGTAATCCGCCTCGCCGGGCGTTCAATTCATGCATCAGCGCAGGCTCTGAGCGCCCCAACATCACCCGCCACGATCACGGGCAGATGTCGGGTGATCTTCTCAATCGGCCAGTCCCACCAGGCGATGGCTTCAAGCTCTGCGATGGTCTCGGCGTCAAAACGTTGCCGAATCAGCTTGGCTGGGTTGCCACCCACCACGGTGTAAGGTGCCACGTCGGCCACCACCACCGAACGTGACGAAATGATGGCCCCGTCACCAATCTTGACCCCCGGCATGATCAGGCTGTCATACCCGATCCAGACATCATTACCGATGACGGTGTCGCCTTTGTACGGAAGCTCGCCGGGTTGTGGCATCACCTTTCCCAGCCGTTGCCAAAAATCGAAAAAGGGTAGGTGGACAACCCCGACATCTTGTGGTTGGCCCCATTCATGATGAACTTGACACCACGAGCCAGTGCGCAAAACTTTCCGATCACCAGCCGGTCACCGATGAAGGGGTAGTGGTAGAGCACATTGCGCTCAAAATGCTCTGAATCTTCCGGGTCGTCGTAATAGGTGTAGTCGCCAATCACGATGTTGGGATTGGTCACGGTGTTCTTGATGAAACACACTTGAGGAAAGCCGACCATGGGGTGTTTGTCTGTGGGATCGGGGCCGTTCACGTGGACTCCTTTTGCGCTGAACCGCCTGCGCTGACGGCTGCGGCAGGGGGTGACAGCACATTCATGTGGGTGGACGCGGATCATAATCGAGCGATGGGATCAGCGGCCCATTACCGATCAGGACCAACGCCATGACGATCCCCAAATTTCCCGTAGCGGTGACCGCTCTGGAGGCCCCGCCCTGAACCCACCCCAGCAACTACCCAGAACCGTTTGCCTCGCGCATGACGGGCCGGGAAAAACGCATGCTGGGCGATCTTTTTGGGCTGAGCAACTTCGGGGTGAACCTGTCGCGCCTGGCCCCGGGGCCATGTCCGCCCTGCGGCACGCCAATACTGTGCAGGACGAATTCATTTACCTGCTGGAAGGGCACGCGGTGCTGGTCACCGACGCGGGCGAGACCACGCTGTCATCCGGCATGTGCGCCGGTTTCAAAGCCGGCACGGGCAACGGCCACCAACTGATCAACCGCTCCAACGCCGATGTGCTCTACCTCGAAGTCTGCGACCGCAGCGCGGGTGACACCACCAGCTACCCAGACGACGACCTGAAAGCCAGCTTGGGCCCGGACGGCAAATACCTGTTTACGCGCAAAGACGGCACGGCGTATTGAGGCGTGGTTTCAGGTCTTGGCGTGATGATGGCCACCAATCACCGGGCGGGGCGCTACTTGCCTTGTGAGCCTTGCACTTTTTATTCTTGTCCTGCGCAGGCCAACAATTCGCATGTGGCGAGGCAAGCCCACTTATCTTTATCAAATTGGCAATTAAATCTGCAGATGTTGCATGCCGTCATCAGTTCAGACCCCCCGCCCGCGGGCGCAGAAAACGCGTTGGTCAAAGCGCTCTTGAAGTCCACACTCACTTGGCCATTGGCACTGGCAAAGACCGTGCGCAAGCTGGCTTGTGTGGTCTGCGTTTGTTGCGAAGCCGCTTGCAGCGCAGTCAGCAGGTCATCTGCCAGCTGCCCTGGCTTGGCCTTGAAGGCGCTTCCCATGAAGTCGATCGCATTCACGCTTTGCAGGCCCAGCGCGTCGATGACCTGGGTTTGTGCGGCTTTGATGCGCTGGCTGTCCTGGTACAGGCGTAGCGTCTGGGGGCTTAGCGTGGCAAACCAGGCGGTGGGTTCTGCGCCAATCAGGCGGGTCACCACCAGATCGGTCAGCGGTGTGATGTTGAGCACGCCGCCGTCAGTGCTGGCGCTTAACCCGTGGTAGCGCAGGCCGTTGGCCAGAGGCTCGGCGCTGACCTGGGCGGCACAGGGTGCGCGTTGGGCGTTGAGGGTGAGCTGCCAGTCGCCCTCAGCATTGGTGCGGGTCGTCAAGACCGGGCCGCTGGCGCAGACCAGGGACACTTGCGCCTCCACCAGCGGCGCACCGGTGGCTGCCGTGCCGCGCAAGACCGGGGCATCACCCCCGCCACAGGCGGCCAGCCCAAGCGCGACAGCGATGACCATGGCAGTGGTGCACCAGTCTTTGGGGGCTTGCGGTTTCATGGCTGTGCCTTGCATGAAGGTTGCGATGCCGTGACTTTATCCCTAAGCCCACAACAAGTCTGTAACAAAACGAGGTTCTTGTGCTTGTCTGGGTGATGGAGATTACCGCCTGAACTGTGTATAAAAAGTGCCTGTGGACCATGTGAAATATGCGTAAGAAGCTATTGAATGTATAGCGCATCCAACTGGGCCAGCTCATTGCGGTTTAATACGCAATGAACTGACTAACCAACCCTCTTCACACCCATCCACCATGCTCGACATTCAAAACTACACCAGCTTTGTTCTTGCCATCCTGGTCTTTCAGCTGATTCCCGGTGCGGGCACCATTGCCATTCTCAACGCCACGGCACGCCAGGGTGTGGCGGTGGGCATGGCGGCGGTGCTCGGCACGCTGCTGGGGGACTTTGTCATGATGTTCGCCGCCGTGGCCGGGCTGGCTGCCACCATGAAGGCCAACCCGATGCTGTTTCAGGCCCTGCAGTGGTTTGGCGCGGGCTACCTGTGCTGGATGGGGTTGCAACTGCTGCGTGCGCCGATATCCGCCGCGGCCAGCTCGGCAGAGTCCACGCGCTCAGCCTGGACTTACTTTCGTCAGGCGTTCACCGTCAGCGTGACCAACCCGAAAGTGATTCTGTTCTTTGTGGCCTTCTTCCCCCTGTTCATCCAGCCGCAGGCCTCGGCCTTGACGCTGGTTGTAATGATGGCCCACGTCACGGTGCTGAGCCTGCTGTACCAGGCTGGCCTGGTTCTCATTGGCAACGCCGTGGCGGCGCACCTCAAGTCTCTGCCTTCAGCACGCAAAATCGCCACCCGGCTGGCGGGACTGGCCTTGATCGGCTTTGGCATCAAGCTGGCCATCAACAACCGGTGAATTGCCCAGCCGTTGAAAACAAGCTTCCCTGGAGCGCCCGTATGAACCCAGCCACTCAAACCACCCAGCAACCGCCAGACGGCCTGCCCATTTACCGCCTGCTCACCGGGCCGGACGATGCCACGTTTTGCCGCCGGGTCAGTGAAGCACTGGCGCTGGGCTACCGGCTCTATGGTTCACCTGCTGCCACGTTCAATGGCGTGAATGTGATCGTGGCGCAAGCCGTTCTCTGGCCCGGCGAGCTGAGTGTCGTGGTGCAGTCACAGCCCTGACCCACATTCCTCATCAACAAAGCACTGAAGCGGAGTCCTTATGCCTTTCCCACTCGAAGAACGCAGAGCCTTGTTGGCCGCGAAAGGGGTTGGCCCCACGGTTGTCGCCCGGCTGGAGCAAATGGGTTTCGAGTCATTGGCGCATCTGGCCAAGGCTAACGCGCTGGACATTGTTTCAAAAGCCGCCAGCATCGTGGGCTCGACCTGCTGGAAAAACAGCCCACAGGCACGGGCGGCGATTCAGGCGGCCATTGCCCTGGCGCAGTCGCACCAAGTTTGATGATGCCAAGCACACCACCACACAACCTCAAATCATGAAAAAAATTATCCTCATCACCGGTGGCTCACGAGGCATTGGCGCTGCCGTGGCTCACCTGGCAGCTGAACAAGGCTACGCGGTGTGCATCAGCTACCTCCACAACCAGGCCGCAGCCGACGCGGTGGTCGCTGCCATTCGCCTCAAAAATGGCGAAGCCATGGCGGTTCAGGCGGATGTGGCGCTTGAAGACGATATTGTTCGGCTGTTCAAACAGGTTGATGCCGCTTTCGGCCCACTGACGGCCCTGGTCAACAATGCCGGTGTGCTTGCCGGCCAGGCACGGGTGGATGAGATGGACAGCGCCCGCATCCAGCGCATTTTTGCCACCAATGTGATCGGCAGCTTTATCTGTGCACGCGAAGCGGTGCGGCGCATGTCCACCCGATACGGCGGCACGGGTGGGGCCATCGTCAACCTGTCCTCCCGCGCATCGCGCCTGGGCTCCCCAGGTGAGTATGTCGACTACGCCGCCTCCAAGGCGGCCATTGACACCCTGAGCATTGGCTTGTCGAAAGAGGTGGCGGCGGAGGGTATTCGTGTCAACACCGTGTCTCCCGGCATCATCTACACCGACATCCATGCCAGCGGAGGCGAGCCGCAGCGGGTAGACCGGGTGAAAGAGACCATACCGATGAAGCGCGGCGGCTACCCCGAAGAGGTGGCCAGGGCTGTGCTCTGGTTGCTGTCCGATGAGGCTTCTTACACCACCGGAACCACACTGGATGTGGCGGGTGGGCGCTAGCGCATGCTGCGTCCAAAGCCTCCGACAATGCACTTTTGACAACTCTTCCGACACACCATGAAAAATATTTGCGTTTATTGCGGCTCCAACCCTGGTCGACAAGAAGCCTATACAGAAGGCGCGCGGGCGCTGGCCGCGGCGCTGGTGGAGCGAGACCTGGGCCTGGTCTATGGTGGTGCCAGCGTTGGCATCATGGGGCGGATTGCTGACACCGTGCTGCAACTTGGCGGACGGGTGGTGGGGGTGATTCCCGAAGCCCTCAAACGCAAGGAAATCGAGCACACGGGCCTGACCGAGTTACACGTCACAACATCCATGCACGAGCGCAAAACCCTGATGGCCGAACTGTCTGACGGCTTCATTGCTCTGCCCGGCGGTATCGGCACGCTGGAGGAGATTTTTGAGGTCTGGACCTGGGCGCAGCTGGGTTTTCATGCCAAACCCTGCGGCCTGCTCAATGTGTCGGGGTATTACGATGCCCTGACCACCTTTCTGGATCACACGGTGGCGGAGGAGTTCGTCAAGTCTGCGCACCGCGCCACCTTGATGGTGGAGGCCTCGCCTGGCACACTGCTGGATCGTTTTGCCAGTTACTCACCACCCAGCGTGCACAAGTGGGTGGAAAAATCCGGGACGTGAAGACAGTTTTTGCAGACTCTGGCAGCGCGTTAAAACCCTGTTTGCGGGGTGGTTTTATGTGTCAGGGGTTCCTGACACACTAAGGGATTTCCTGACCCCAAAATCAGCATTTTCTGATGTTTTTGTGCATGGATTCCCTCTATGCTTCGCCACCCGACCCGATGTGGGCCGGTCTGGACAGTCTGACAATAACCGGCATGCCGTTTGAAAACCCAGGCTGAATAACAACACACGATGAGCTCACAAAGGGTCTCACATGCGCAAAAATCTCCCCGTTACTCAGCAAGAATTTTCCTACCCCCATGGTGAAACCCTGGTCTCGACCACCGACCTCAAAGGGCGTATCCTGTATTGCAACCCGATGTTCATCGCCGTCAGCGGCTACAGTCGCGAAGAGTTGCTGGGTCAGCCGCACAACCTGATCCGCCACCCGGACATGCCCGAAGAAGCTTTTCGCGACATGTGGCAAACCATCTCGCAGGGCAACCCCTGGTCAGCCGCCGTGAAAAACCGGCGCAAGGACGGTAGCTACTACTGGGTGATGGCCAATGTGACCCCGCTGATGGATGGCAAGACACCGGTGGGCTACATGTCGGTGCGCACCGAAGCCAGTCGGGCCCATATCCAGGCGGCTGAGGCACTGTATGCCACCATGCGCCAGGAAACGCAACGTGGCCAGCTGGTGCATACCCTGCAGCGCGGACGCGTGGTGCGCCACACTCCGGCAGGCTGGCTCAAAGAGGCTTTCACCATGCGCCTGTCTGGCCGCATCAATCTCAGCTTGAGCGTGGCCGCACTGTTGCTGCTGGGTGCAGGCGGTTTGCTGGCATCGGGTCAACTGGTGTTTGGCCTGGCGGGCACCGCTCTGGCGCTGGCAACGGTGGCGGGGGCGAGTTATTCCTTGCGCAAAGCTTGTCTGACACCGTTGCATGAACTGGGCAACTTTGCCAACCGCATGGCTGCCGGTGACCTGACCCAGCGCCTGGATTTGACTCGCAGTGACGAAATGGGCGAACTGGCCGTGGCGCTGTACCAACTGACCGTGAACCTGCAAGCCGTGGTGCGCGATGCCCGCACCCAGTCGATCCAGATGAGCAGTGCCACCAGCGAAATTGCCGCCGGCAACCTCGACTTGTCCCAGCGCACGGAAGACCAGGCCAGCAGTCTGCAAGAAACGGCCGCCTCGATCGAAGAAATCACCGGCAGCGTCAAGCACAGCGCCGATTCGGCAGAAAGCGCCTCCAAGCTGGCTGACGGGGCAGCGCAGGTCACCCAACGCGGCAGCGATGCGGTGAACCTGGTGGTCAAGACCATGCAGGAGGTGCGTGAGTCCTCCCATCGCATTTCAGACATTACGGCAGTCATTGACAGCATCGCGTTCCAGACCAACATTCTGGCTCTCAACGCTGCGGTGGAAGCAGCTCGCGCAGGTGAGCAAGGCCGTGGCTTTGCTGTGGTGGCCAGCGAGGTGCGCACGCTGTCGCAACGCACCTCGCTGGCGGCACGCGAAATCAAGCAACTCATCGACGATTCCGCCCGCAAAATCGAAACCGGCTACCTGCAAACCGATTCGGCCAGTAAAACCATGGGGGAATCCCTGGCTGCGGTGCAAAAAGTCAATCAACTGATCTCCGAGGTCAGCCTTTCTTCCCAAGAACAACTGTTGGCCATTTCACAGGTCAATATCGCGGTGGCGCAGATGGAGTCCATCACCCAGCAAAACGCCGCGCTGGTCGAGCAAATTGCGGCTGCGGCTTCTTCCGTGCAAGGTCAGGCTGAGGTGATGACTTCCACTGTGGAAGTGTTTCGCCTGCAAGGCGACAGCGGTTTTCACGTTCCCGATGCCGTGGAATTACGCCGCCAGGGCAAGCAGCCCGGCCCAAGCCATCTGCTGCTGAGCGCCTGAGTCTTCACCGTGGTCAGTTGGCGGCACACCGCAATTGACACAAATTTAGGGATCTGTCAGGGTGGCACAATTTTTCTGACAAAAATCAAGGATTCAGCAAATATCCTTTGAGCGGCATCTATTTGCGCCTTTTTTCTCGTAAACACCTATCACCAAGCTTGAGGTATGTGCTCATAATATTTTCGTGACCTTTTCCATCATTGCACCCCAAAGGAGAAATTTCATGAATATCGTGACACGCTCGATGATCGGTTTTGCCCTGGCCGCCGCCTGTGTGGTGTCCAGCTGGGCCGCCACCAAGGATGAGGCCATTGCGCAGGTCAATACCGCCATTGCCCATATCAAAAAAGTCGGGGTAGAGCAAGCCGTCAAAGACATCAACGGCAACCCCGAGTGGAAGGTCAAGAGCATGAATGTCATTGTCAATGACTTTAAAGGCGTGGTGTTGGCCAGCTCCCTCAATGAAAAACTGGTGGGCAAAAACACTTTGGAGGCCAAAGACCCTTCGGGCAAGGCCTATGTCAAGGAATTTATGGCCACGGCCACCAAGGGCGAAGGCTGGGTGGATTACCAGTTTGTCAACCCAGAAACCAAAAAACTTGAAATGCGCTCGATGTTTGTGAAGAAAGGCGTGGGCTTTGATGGCTATGTCGGCGTAGCGATCACCAAGCAGTAGGGCAACCTGGCCACCACCATGTTGGACAAACTCAACATAGGGAGCCGACTGGCGATCGGCTTTGGGGTCGTCATTGTGGCCTCCATCGCCGCCTTCACCGTGGCGGCGTTGCAGGGGCGGCAAGGGCAGGCGGACATCCGCGAGTCGGCCCAGGCGGCCCAGACCCGCATCGACACCGTGTTCGCCATGAAAGAGGCTCAGTTGCGGCTGGTGTCTGCCATTCGCAATGCGGGTTTGCAAAGTGATGGCGGTCAAGTCAACACTGAGGTCGAGGTTTATCGCAAAGCCCTGCAAACTCTCAAAGACAGCGAGAAGTCTTTTGCCGCATTACCACTTGATCCGCGCGAGCGTGAGCTGCTGGACAAAGCCAGTGCCTTGCGCCAGCAAGCCGAACCGGTGGTCGACGAGGCGGTCAAACTGGCCATGGCTTTCGCTGGCGAGGAGGCCGCCAAGGTGTTGACCGGGCGGTTTGCGCCGCTGCAGGTGAGCTGGGCGGGCGAGCTGGACGCATTGGCTGACTTGCAGCGCAAAAATGCAGCCAGCCATGCGGATGCCATCACCCAAAAAAATGACCAGCGGGCCACCTTGCTGGCGGTGCTGCTGTTTCTGGTGGCACTGGGTGGGGCACTGTTTGCGGTCATGCTGACCCGTTCTGTCACGCGCCCCCTCCAAACCGCTGCGGCTTTGGCTGAACGCGTGGCCCAAGGGGATTTGTCGGTGCACATTGAGGCCAGCGGCAATGATGAAGCGGCCCAGTTGCTGCGTGCCTTGCAAACCATGACGGTACAACTGTCCACCATGGTGCAGGAAGTGAATGAGAGCAGTCGCGCCATCAACGCCGCATCCGGCGAAATCAGCAGCGGCAATCTGGATTTATCCAACCGAACCGAGTCAACTGCGGCCTCGCTGGAGGAAACCTCGGCAACCCTGACCGAACTGACCGAGATGGTGGCCAGCAATTCGACCCACGCCAATACCGTCAGCGATGTGGCTGGGCACACCGCCAGCATTGCCGAGCAGGGTGGGCAGGCCATGGGGCAGGTGGTGAACACCATGAAGCTGATCAGTGATTCGTCCAAGCGCATCGCCGACATCATTGGGGTGATTGACGGCATTGCGTTTCAGACCAACATCCTGGCGCTGAATGCCGCCGTAGAGGCGGCACGAGCTGGCGAGCAAGGCCGTGGTTTTGCGGTGGTGGCCAGTGAAGTACGCGCCCTGGCCCAGCGGGTGACCAGTGCCGCCAGCGAGGTGCGTACACTTATCAGCGATTCGGTGACGCGGGTGGACGACGGGGCCCGCCTGGTCAGCGGTCTGGGCAGCACGATGCAGGAACTCATTGATGGCGTCTCCAGCGTGCGTCAGCTGATTGGTGAAATCTCCAGTGCCTCCAGTCATCAGACCGACAGCATTCGGCAAGTGAATGAGTCGGTGCGCAACATCGGTGACACCACCCAGCAAAACGCAGCTCTGGTCGAGGAGGTTTCCGCTGCCGCACAAAGCCTGACGATGCAAACCGAGCGCCTGGGTGGGCTGGTCAACCGTTTTCGGGTTGAAGACTCACACGTTTAGTTTGACGATGTCATCAACGCAAGCCAAGGTTGAAGTCATTTCGGCAGCGATGGGGTATCGGGTTGGTTGATCAGGCAGGCAGGTGCAGCTGCGTGTTGGTTGACGGACGTTTGAGCAGCTCGGAGGTATCTCCGACCTTGAACACCGCCACCGTGTTGGCCAACTCGACGGCCTGGTTTTTCAGGCTGTCAGCTGCAGCTGAAGACTCTTCCACCAGTGCGGCGTTTTGCTGTGTCATCGCATCCATTTGCGAGACGGCCATGTTGATTTGCCGAATGCCGTCGGTTTGCTCAGAAGACGCATTGCTGAGTTCATTGATCAGGCTGCTGACGTGCTGCACCTGGGTGACGATGTTTTCCATGGATTTGCCCGCGTCTTCCACCAAATGGCTGCCGCTTTCCACCCGCTCAATGCTGTTTTGAATCAAGGCTTTGATCTCTTTGGCAGCCGCAGCGCTGCGCCCGGCCAGGGCGCGCACTTCAGAGGCCACCACCGCAAATCCGCGTCCTTGTTCTCCGGCGCGCGCGGCCTCCACCGCCGCGTTCAGGGCCAGGATGTTGGTCTGAAAAGCAATGCCGTCAATCACACTGATGATTTCAGACATTTTGTGGCTTGACTGGGTGATGTCGTTCATGGTGCTGATCACATGCCCCACAACATCACCCCCGTGCTGTGCGGCATCGGCAGCCTGTTGGGCCATCTGGTTCGCTTGGCGAGCGGTTTCGGTGCTTTGGGCCACCGTGCTGGTCAGTTGCTCCAGTGATGCAGCGGTTTGCTCCAGACTGGAGGCTTGAGTTTCGGTGCGTTGCGACAAATCCCGACTGCCTGCGGCCACCTGAGTGGCCCCGGTGGCAATCGTGTCGCTGTCTCGCCGCACGGTGTCGACCATCTGGCGCAGATTGTCATTCATGGTTTTGAGGGCCGTCAGCAACTGCCCCACTTCGTCGGTACGCTGGGTGTCAATGTGGCTGGTCAAGTTGCCCGCAGCCACCGCTTGTGCCACCTGCACGGCTTTATGAATGGGGCCTGTGATCGAACGGGTGACCGCCAATCCAATCACGACAGCGAGGCCAGCGGCAATGATGGCCACTGCAAACATGATTTCGCTGGCCAGAATCGCTTGCTGCTGGGTTTTTTCGGCATCGCGTTGGGCTTGTTCCGCCTGGTAATCGATCAGCGCCCCCAGCTTTTTGAAGTATTCGTTCATGGCGCGGTCGCCTTCACCCTTCAGGAGCTGTGTGGTGGCCTCGCGGTCATCGGTCTGGGCCATGGCCATGACCTTTTTAAGATGGGGCAGGTAGTCCAGCCGGGCCTGCGCTGCAGCCTGAAACAATTCACGGTCACGCCCGGTTGTGTTGCTGGCTTCCAGCGATTTGAACACCTTGCCGTTTTGGGCACTGAGTTGTTCAATGTGCTGCTTCTCGGCGGCTTTTTCAGCTGCATCATTGGTCAGTGCCATGTTGCGTATGGTTCGGGCCGCGTAGCTGAGATTGTCCATGAGCACCTTGGTCTCAACCACCTTGACCAGGCGTTCTTTGGTCAGCACCTGAACGTCATTGCCGATGCTGTTGAGCTTCAGACTGGCATACAGCGCTATGAACAGGCTGACAACGATGATCAGGGCAAATCCGAGCAGGATCTTGACGCGAATATTCAGATTGGTGAATGTCATGAGGCCTCCTTGTGGGTGGGTTGATTCCTGGTGCCGGGCTTCTGGTCATGGCCATCGAGAGAGTCGTTATCCTAGCGATTTTGTCCTTGAAATAGTAGAGAGGCCAGCTTGGATGAAGGGTCTTGCTCTACCATCACGGCCATGCATACTACCGCCCTTGTTCTATTCTCTGGCGGGCAGGACTCAAGCTCCCAGCTTCCGTGTAGCAAACTTCCCAACATGCTTCTGACGCTTGATTGATCAGCGCCAGAGGCCAAAACACATCTGAATACTTAGATGCTGACGGGTCATGTGCTTGTCACAGGGCTCAAGGCCATTCCCGTCACAAAAATGAAACGCAGTCACCGCATGATTGAATCCTTCAACACGATGCCGGACTCTTCATGCCCAACACTGCAACAACCCAGATTTCTCCCAATGGCTTGCGCTACACGGCCAAACAAAACGGCTCACCCTTTCAGGGGATGAGTAGCTCAGGAGAAACCATGAGTTGCATCCAATGCGGCCAGCACAAACTGCGCAGCAAAGGGTCCTACAAACGCTATCTGACAGCCTTGTTTTTCTTTTGTTTTGACTGCAAACCCCGCATGGCCAAAACATAAACACGGCTGTTTTTGCGCGGGGAGCGGTTGGGACAGCGCAGATCAAGTATCTGCGGCGCGTGCGACAGAACACATCTGGCGTGCAAGACTGATGTCATGAAACCGTCGCAGAAGTCCGCGGTTTGCGGCTTTGGGTCAAGTCAGCCTGACAAAGGCAAGTAACTCACTATGCTGCATATTTGATAGCTGTTTGCGCAAGAAACACTTGCGCTACAGGCTAGTTTCTCATATAAAAAACCTGCCGAACCCATTCACCCCGCTTTCAGCATCCACTCATGTGCCGGGTCATTCTTGAAGACCCAGAAACGGTTGGGCCCAGCCATTACATTCAGGTAGTACAGGTCGTAGCCGTGTGGGGCCACCACCGGGTGGTAGCCGCGCGGGACCATCACCACGTCGTGGTTTTCGACGGCGCAGGCTTCGTCCAGGCTGCGGTCGTCGGTGTAGACGCGCTGAAAGGCAAAACCTTGCGGCGGGTTCAAGCGGTGGTAGTACTGGCCGGGGTGAGCACCTCCACCACCAGCAGGTGGGCAGCGGTGGGGTCGTCGTGCGGCAGGATGTCGCACACATAGCGGGTGTTTGCCCCGTGGCCGCGCACGCTGCGGCGCATGCTGGCCGGGTCGATGACACGCACGGCGCGGGCCTTGTCGTCGCTGGGGGCGGTGCACAGGGCCACTTCGGCATCGACCACCGCACGCAGCGTCACCTCTTTGCCCGCAGGCACGTACACGGCAGCCGGGGAGCGTTCTTCAAACACGCTCTTACGCTGACCGAGCTGGGCGTAGGTGATGCCGTCCACCGTCACATCGACCGTGCCGGTGAGCACCACCAGGCAGAGTTCTCGTGCGCCAGTAGCTACTGTTTCCGTAGCATTGGCTTCCAGGCGCAGCGCGCGAAAGCCGACATGCGTCCAGCCTGCACGCTCGGGGGTGACGTTGACAATCTCGCGGCCACTCGGCGCGGCCTTGACCAGTAAAGGGCTGACCATGGCGCTTAACCCAGGCTCTTGACCAGGGCGCTCAGGGTGTCAAAACCCTTCTTGGCGTATTGGTAGCTCGGGGCCACGGCGGGGTCTTGCTCGGCTTCTACCACCAGCCAGCCCTCGTAGCCTGCATCACGAAGCACCTTGAGTGCGGCAGCGTAGTTAATGCTGCCGTCGCCGGGCACGGTGAAGGTGCCGTTGATCACACCGTTCAAAAAGCTCCAGCCGTCGTTGCGGGCCTGGGCGATCACCGAACTGCGCACGTCTTTGCAATGCACATGCACTACGCGCTTAACGTGTTTTTGCAGCAAGGCCACCGGGTCGGACGCACCGCCAAAGTAGGCGTGGCCGGTGTCAAACAGCAGGAAGACTTTGGCAGGGTCGGTCAGCGCCATGAGCTTGTCCACATCGGCGGGGGATTCCACATACGCGCCCATGTGGTGGTGGTAGGCCAGTTGGATGCCGTAGGTGGTGATCAGGTGTTCGCCAAAGGCGTTCAGGCGTTCGGCGTAGGCCTGCCACAAAGCCTCGCTGGCAAAGTGCGGGCGCTTGGACACCGGGGTGTTGATCTGGCCTTGCACCGTGCCTGCGCATTCGCCGTACACCACCACTTTGACACCGTTGTATTGCAGCTTGCTCATGTGCGCCTTGCAGCGTTCCACCTCGGCTGCCACGGCTTGCTCGTTAGTTTGACCCAGCTCGAGTTCGGCCAGAAAGCCCGAGTACCAGCCCGACACGCAGGCCAGGCCAAATTCGTCCAGCTTGGCTTTCAGGCCGGGGCCGTCTTTGGGGAATTTGTTGCCCAGCTCAAAGCCGGCGTAGCCAATTTCCTTGCCTTCTTTCAAGGCGGTTTCCAGAGGGGTTTCGCCGCCCAGTGAGGGCAGGTCGTCGTTCATCCAGGACAGGGGATTGATGCCGATTTGTACGTTCCAGGTCATGACAAAAGTTCTTTCTTGAAGGGGTTTAAGGGCGTTGATCTTGTTTGGCCGCCAGGTAGCGGGCATGGGCCGCGTTCACCTCGCTGCGCTCGGACACTTCTGGGATGGCCACCTCCCACCAGCAGCCGCCGTCATCGGTGGTGCGGGTGTGGGTGGTGTCAATCACCAGCACCTGCGTGCCGGTTGCCGCACGGGCACGGGCCATGGCGGTTTTAAGTTCAGCCACGTCGCTCACATGCACCGCATCGGCACCCAGGCTGCGGGCGTGCATGGCGAAGTCAATGGTGGAGCGGCTGCCACCCTCGGGCACGCAGTCGTCCAACAGGTTGTTGAAGCGTGGGCTGCCTGAGGCCAATTGCAGGCGCTGGATGCAGCCGTAACCCCGGTTGTCCAGCACCACGATGATGAGCTTTTGGCCCAGCATGACCGAGGTGGCAATCTCTGAATTCATCATCATGTAGGAGCCGTCGCCGACCATGACGATCACTTCTTGCTCGGGTCGCGCCATCTTCACGCCCAGGCCCCCGGCAATCTCGTAGCCCATGCAGGAGTAGCCGTATTCCATATGGTAGTTGCCCGGCAAAGAAGCGCGCCAGAGCTTGTGTAACTCGGCCGGCAGCGTGCCTGCGGCGCATACCGCCACGTCATGTGTGCCGCTGTCGCCACCGGCATCGTTGAGCGAGTCGCGCACCGCACCGATGACTTCTGCGTCGTAGGGCAGCACGTCTTTGGGCACGGCGGTGGTCAACTCAGTGACACGGCTCACCCAGGTGGCGGCCTGGGTTTGGGCACGGGCTGTCCAGCTGGCCTCGGCACGCCAGTTAGCCAGCGCAGCGCTGAGCTGCCCCAAACCGACGCGGGCATCGGCCACCAAGGCGGTGCTGTGCCACTTGCTGGCATCGACAGGCTGCACGTTCAGACTCAGCAACTGGGCCTTGGCGAACAGGCTGTGGGAACCGGTGGTGAAGTCTTGCAAGCGCGTACCTACGGCCAGCACCACATCGGCCTCTGCGGCCAGCGCGTTGGCAGCGGGTGAGCCGGTGACACCGACCGCGCCCAGGTTCAGCGGGTGATCCCAGGGCAGGCTGCTCTTGCCCGCCTGCGATTCGGCCACCGGAATGCCGTGGGTCTCGGCAAAGGCCCGCAGGGCCTCCCAGGCCTGGCTGTACAACACGCCGCCGCCAGCCACGATCAGTGGCTGCTTGGCACTGCGCAGCGTGGCGGCGGCGCAGGCCAGCTCATAGGCATCCGCAGGCGGGCGGCGAAAGTGGATCAGCCCCGGGTGCAGAAAATCTTCCGGGCAGTCAAAGGCCTGGGTCTGCACGTCTTGCGGCAAGGCCAGGCACACCGGGCCACAGTTCGCCGGGTCGGTCATGATGGAAACGGCACGCGGCAAGGCGCTGAGGATTTGTTCCGGCGCGGTGATGCGGTCAAAGTAGCGTGTCACAGGCCTGAAGGCATCGTTGACGCTCAGGTCGCCTTGCGAAAAGCTCTCCAGCTGTTGCAGCACCGGGTCGGGCGCACGTGAGGTGAAGGTGTCACCCGGCAGCAGCAGCACCGGCAGGCGGTTCACATGGGCCAGCGCGGCAGCGGTCACCAGGTTGGTGGCCCCGGGGCCAATGCTGGTGGTCACAGTCATGATGCGCTGGCGAAACTGCGCCTTGCTGTAGGCTATGGCTGCATGGGCCATGGCTTGCTCGTTGTGGGCGCGGTGGGTCGGCAGCGCGGCCCGGTTGGCCCACAGCGCTTCGCCCAGGCCAGCCACATTGCCGTGGCCAAAGATCGAGAACACACCGGCGCAATAGGGTTGCACACTGCCGTCGTTCATCTCCACCCGCAGCGCGGCCAGGTGGCGCACCAGCGCCTGGGTCATGGTGAGTTTTTGGGTTTTCATGTTGTCGCTCTCCGCGTGCGCCAGGCCTCGACCAGGCTGGCAAAGTTATGGGCCACCTCGGTGATGAAGGCTGCGTCGTCGATCTCTTGTTTGAGCCAGCGCAGCGAGGCATCCGCCCACAGCGTGCGCCCGACCATGAAGCCTTTGACGATAGGGTTTGATGCCTGGGCAAAGCTGTCTGCCAGCACCTGCAAGGGCTGGTTCAGGCCCAGGATCACCGCGCCCCGGCAGTACGGGTCGCGCTCGGCCACCAGGGCCTGCAATGCGGCCCAGCCTTGAGCCTGCATGGGGGCCAGCTTCCACCACTCGGGCTTGACACCCAGGTTGTAAAAGCGTTTCACGGCACGCAGCACCACGGCATCTTCTGTGCCCGCTGGGGTCAGGCCACGTGGGCAGATGATTTCCAGCAGCAGCTCGTTGCCGCTTTCGCGGGTGGCTTCCCACAGCTCCAGCACTTTTTGCTCCTGCTCGGTCGGCCAGTGGATCAAGGCGCTGCCAATTGAGCGCGTCCCGTCAAAACGCAACGGGCGGGAGCCCGGCAGCTCCACCGGGCGACCGACCCACCAGCCGCGCCCGGTGGCGCTGGCCAGTGCATCGGCCCCGTAGTCGCCGCCGTCAATCAACACCCCGGTGTGGCCTTGCAACTGGTGGCTTTGCTCGACCTGTTCGGCGGCTTGGACCAGCAGTTTTTTCAGCGCCGGAATGCGTGACTCGCTGGCCCTAGCCTCACGGCACAGGTCAAAGAATTGGCTGCGGTGGTCAAACGCCATCACACACAGCTCGTTCCATTCGGGCCGCGCCGCAGTGACTCGGTGCAGGTGCGCCAGTTGCAAGTCGGCATCGACCTTGGGGTTGCGGCTGCCGCCAAACCAGTGGGCCAGCTCCGCCGGTGTCGGCATGGCGGCAGAGCAGGCGTGGCGTGACACCACGATGGCCCCGCAGGCGTTGGCCGTTTGCGTGGCCCGCACCCAATCTTTGCCCTGCAACAGGCTGGCCATCAGGCCGGACAAAAAGGCATCACCCGCGCCCAGCACATTGAGTACCTCGACCCGTTCGCCGACAAACAGCGGCGCGTCGTTGATCGTGGCAGGTATCGCTCCTTCAATCACGCTGCAACCCAGCGCCCCGCGTTTCACCACCAGGGTGGCGCTGCTTACCGCACGCACCGCGTGCAGGCAGGCCATCAGGTCACCGGCCACACCGCCGGCAATGAATTCTTCGGTGCCCACCAGCAGGTCAAATTCGGGCAGCAGCTCTTGCAGTTGGGCCGTCACGCGGGCATCGGCCACGTAGCGATTTTCTCCTGCGCCGCGTGAGGTCAGGCCCCACAGCACCGGGCGGTAATCAATGTCCAGCACCCGCACCACGCCATGCGTTTTTGCATAGGCCAAAGCTTGCTGGGAAGCCGCACGGGTGCCGGGGGTGGACAGGTGCGTGCCGGTGATGGCCAGGGCGCGGCAGCGGGCGATGAAAGACTCGTCAATCTGCGTGGCCTCCACCGCCATGTCGGCGCAGTTCTCGCGCACAAACAGCAACGGAAAGGTGTCGCGGTCTTTCAGGCCTAACAGCACCAGGGCGGTCAGGCGCTCGGGGTCGATCTGCACCTGGCTGGTGTCGCAGCCAACTTGTTGCAATGTCTCGGTCAGGAAACGGCCCATGTGCTCGTTGCCCACACGCGAGATCATGGCGCTTTTCAGCCCCAGTCGCGCTACGCCAAAGGCCAGGTTGGCCGAGCTGCCGCCCAGGGTCATGGCCATGCTGCGGGCATCTTCCAGGCGGCTGCCAAATTGCTGGGCATACAAGTCCACCGCCAGGCGGCCCAGGCAGGCCAGGTCAATGGGGCGATTGGAGGGGAATTTCAATGTAGTCATGTGGGCTTTCATTAGATCGTGATGCCGTCCAGGTCTGCCATGAGTTTTTGCATTTCTTCGCCGCCAGCCATCATGTCCAGCACCTCATCTTTGCTCACGTCTTTTTTCAGGTAAGTGCCCAGGGATTTGCCCCGGTTGAGCAGGGTGAAACTGTCGGCAATCGGGTAGGCATGGTTGACATTGTGGGTGATGAAAATCACCGAGATACCACGCGAGCGGGCCTTGGCAATCAGTCGCAGCACATTGGCCGATTGTTTGACCCCCAGCGCCGCCGTGGGTTCGTCCAGAATCAGCACCTTGGCCCCGAAGTGGATGGCCCGGGCAATCGCCAGGCATTGTTTTTCACCGCCCGACATGGTGCCAATCATCTGGTTCGCATCGCGAATGCGAATGCCCATGTCGCGCAGCTTGTCACCCGCCACTTCGGCGGCGTGCTGGTGATCCATCACCGGCAAAAAGCCAAACAGTTTTTTGATCGGTTCACGCCCCATGAAGAAGTTGCGTGCCACGCTCATCAAGGGCACCAGGGCCAGGTCTTGGTAAACCGTGCCAATGCCTAAGTCCAGCGCCTGGCGTGGCGAGCTGAAGCGCACCGGCTTGCCTTCGAGCAGGTATTGCCCTTTGTCCGGCGCATGCACCCCGGCCAGGGTTTTGATCAGCGTGGATTTGCCCGCACCGTTGTCGCCCAGCAGGCAATGCACTTCGCCACGGCGCAGCCGCAGGGTCACGCCACCCAGGGCGATCACCGGGCCAAAAAATTTGCTGATGTCTTCGAGCTGGAGAATGTAGTCACTCATGTTGGTATCCGTTTGGTTTAGCGGCGGCCCAGGGCGAAGCGGGTGCGGATGTAGTTGTTGAACAGCACGGCAATCAAGAGCATCAGGCCCAGGAACACGCGGTACCAGTTGTTGTCGATGCTGGTGTAGCCAATGCCGATTTGCACCATGCCAAAAATCAGCGCGCCAAAGGCCGCGCCAATCACCGAGCCGTAGCCACCGGTGAGCAGGCAGCCGCCAATCACCGCAGCGATGATGGCCTCAAACTCTTTTTGCAAACCCCGGTCTGCCGCCGCCGAGCCGGCATCGGCCACTTGCAACACGGCAAACACGGTGGAGCAAAACGCCATGAAGACAAACAGGCTGACCTTGACCTTGGCCACCGGAATGCCGACGTTTTTGGCGGCGTTGGCGTCTCCTCCCACCGCCTGAATCCAGTTGCCCAGGCGGGTGCGGGCCAGCACAAATGCACCGGCGGCCGTCAGCGCCAACCACCAGACCACCGCTTTGGGAATGCCGGTGGCCAGCGCCGTGCCATCGTCACGGGCGGCCAGCACACCGGCATGGGCCAGGCTGTCAAACAAGCCGGTCAGCGTGTAGCCATTGAACAGGAAGGAGATCACCGGGTCATTGGCAAACAGCTCGCGCAAGACCTGATCGCCGTTGCTGCTGAGGATGGTCTTGCCGGTAAAAATCACCGACACGGCCAGGGACAGGCCGCGCAAAATAAAGAAGAAGGCCAGGGTGACGATGAACGAGGGCAGCCCGGTGCGCACCACCAGCCAGCCATTGATCCAGCCCAGCCCCATGGCCACGGCAAAGGCAAACAAGGTGGCTAGCCAGATTGGCCAGCCCCAGTACAGCGCCGGAATCGCCAGCAACATGCCAGCAAAACCAATCATCGAGCCGACCGACAGGTCGAACTCGCCAGCAATCATCAGCAGCGCTGCACCCACGGCCAGCACGCCCAGGTAGGCAGCCACCGTGCTCCAGTTGATGATGCCTTCGGCATTGAACATGCCCGAGCCCCCGGCGCTGAAGGCAAACATCACGATCACCAGCAGGGTGCCGGCCAGTGCGCCAAATTCAGGGCGTGACATCAGCAGGCGCAGGGGGCTGACGGTGCGCACCCGGTCGTCTTGGGGCGCGACCGGGGCTTGTTTTAGGGCTTGTGAGTTCATGAAATCAAATCAGTCAAACGAGGGGAAGGGCAATTCAGGATAGACACCAAGACCCCAGCAGGGTCTTGGTGCAGCAAGCGCAAATCAGCGGTATTGGCCAGCGTATTTCTCAACCTTGCCGATGTTGTCCTTGGTGACAAAACCGGGGCCGGAACCAATGTGGCGCGGGCCGTAGGCCGGGGCCAGGCCGTATTCGCTGAAGCGGGCAGAAGTCTTCTTGTTGGCCTTGACGGCAGCAGAAATTTTGCCCAGGTCGGTGGTGTTGCTGGCCTTCATGGTGGCCAGCACCGCCACCGGGATGTAGCCTTGCAAATAGGGTTGCTGGTCAATGCCAAACTTGACTGAACCGTCTTTGATGCCCTTGGAGATTTCGTCTGACAGATCAAACGAAGCCATCCACAACTTGCCCTTTTGGCCGCCCTTTTCCAGCGCCTTCAAAGTGGGGTGAGCCGATGTCGGGCCTAAGGTCAACACCGCACCGGTGCTGGGGTTTTGCCGCAGGTAGGCCGACACCTTGGCTTCAATGCCGGTGGGGTCATCGCCTGAGTCAATGGTGCTCTTCTTGAAGTCGGCCCCAATGGCTTCGGCAAAACCACGGCAGCGCTCGAACGATGCCGGGTTGGTGGCGTAGTGGTTGACACACAGGAAAGATTTCACGCCGTCGGCCTTGGCGCGCAAGCCTGCGCCTTTGCCGGCCTCAAACTCGGGCTGGCCCACATGCATGACCGCGCCCAGCTTTTCACTTTGCTCGGTGGTGCCGGAGTTGATGGTGATGACCGGGATTTTCTTGTCGGTGAGTTTCTTGATGGAGCTTTGCAGCACGTTGAAGTCGGCAATGGTAACGATCACGCCGTCGTAATTCTGAGCCGCTGCCTGTTCAATCAAACGCGCCATGTCAGCCAGGTCACCATTGGGCGGGTTGCGGTAGTCCACTTGCACCCCGTAGTCTTCACCGGCTTGCTTGACCGAGTTCTTGATGGTGTTCCACCACGAGTCGGAATCAGGCGCGTGGCTGATCAGGGCAATTTTTCCGGCTGCGGCGGCAAAGCCGCTGCTGGCCAGTAAGGCGCTGAGCAGCAGTGTTTTGGCAAAGGTCTTGCGGGATAACTTCAGGTGTTTCATACGGTCTCCAAATTTTGGGGTGAACAAGCAAGGGGCTGAAAAACAGCAGACGCGGGCTGACCAGCATCTGCGGCAAAGTTTATCTAATTTTTTTAAAAATAGAAATAAATTTCTAATAGGTGAAAACCCTAGAACAAATATTCGTTCGATTGAATGCCTTTCGTGGATAATTTGTTCCAAATCAGAGGCCCTATCCCCATGAAAAAACCGCCACCCACCACCGCCCCCCCGACCGAAGAAGCCCTCATTGCCGCCATGTCCAGCCAGTTTGAAGCTTTAAGCAAACAGCTGCGGGTGATTGCCAAATACGTTGAGCAGCACCGGGGTGAGATCGGCATCCAGTCCATTCAGCAAGTGGCCGAAAACTGCCAGGTCCAGCCTTCGGCGATTGTTCGGTTTGCCAAGCACTTTGGCTTCAGCGGCTATTCGGCGCTGCAAAAGCTGCTGCGCGAGAGTCTGGCGCGGCACATCTCACCCAGCCGGGACTACCAGTCGCGCATTCGCGGGGCCATTGAGTCCGGCGCACAAAACCTCAAGAGTGCCGACATCGCCCACGCCCTGATTGGCGGCAGCATTGCCGGCATGGAAGAGTTGCAACACAGCCTGCAAGAACCGGCTTTTGAAGACGCGGTGAACTTGCTGTTTGAGGCCGACTCGGTCTGGCTGATGGCCACCCGGCGCTCGTTTGCCGTCAGCACCTACCTAGCCTACGCCTTGCAGCACACCGAAAAACGGGTGCACCACATCACGTCGGCGGGCAGCATGCAAGACGGCCAACTGCGCGGCTTGCGCTCTGGTGACGTGCTGGTGGCGATCTCGTTCGCGCCTTACGCCGAAGAAACCGAAGGCATTGTGCGTGCCGCCCATGAACGCGGAGCCAAGATCATTGCCATCACCGACAGCAGCCTGAGCCCGCTGGCCCGGCTGGCCAGTGCCGCGCTGCTGCTCAATGAGACCAGCGTGTTTGGCTTTCGCGCCCTGACCAACACCATGACGGTGGCACAAAGCCTGTTCATGGCGCTGGCCTACCGGCTCGAATTGCAGTACCAACCGACCCGCAACAACGCCTCCCTTCCCCTCTCCATGACTTGAAAACCTGAAAGACACCATTCATCATGAAAAAAGTAGCCCTCTTTGGTGCTGGCCGCATTGGCCGCATCCACGCCGCCAACCTGGCCGCCATGCCTGGTATTGAACTCACTGCGGTCAGCGATCCCATGATGGACGCAGCCGCCTCCCTGGCCCAGGCGCATGGCGCACGGGTTGACAGCATTGAGGCCATCATTGCCGACAAGTCGATCGACGCGGTGGTGATTGGCAGCCCCACCACCACCCACAGCGACCTGATCACCCGCGCCGCGCAGGCCGGCAAACACATCTTTTGTGAGAAGCCGGTGGATCTGTCGGCCGAACGTGCCCAGGCCTGCGCCGCCGTGGTGGCCCAGGCCGGTGTGGCTTGCATGATTGGCTTTCAGCGCCGCTTCGACCCCACCTTCAATGAAGCCAAAACCCGCCTGGATCGGGGTGACATTGGCAACCCGGAGATGCTGGTCATCACCAGCCGCGACCCCGGCGCACCACCGGTGTCTTACATCCAGCAGTCTGGAGGCATCTTCCGCGACATGCTGATCCACGACTTTGATGTGTTCCGCTGGATTCTGTGTGGCGATGGCGACAAAGCCGCCTGGCTCAGCGCCACTGGCTCCTGCCTGACCGACCCGGCGATTGGCCAGGCCGGTGACTTTGACTGCACCGCCGTGACCATCAAAACCGTCAAGGGCCGCCTGTGCCAGATCAACACCACACGCCGCGCCGCCTATGGCTACGACCAGCGTTTTGAAGTGATTGGCTCCAGCGGCATGCTGCAATGTGGCAACCACCGCCCCAGCGAAGTCACCCAAGCCACCGCCCAGGGCACGCAGCAAGACAACCCCGAGGCCTTCTTCCTGCAACGCTACGCCGCCGCTTACCGGCTGGAGATTGAGCACTTCTTCACCCAACTGCAAACCGGCGGCACGTTCCGCACCACGGTGCAAGACGGGGTCGATGCCCAGGTGCTGGCCGATGCGGCAGCCCAAAGCGCCGCCAGCAACCAAGTCATCACTTTCTAAGGCGCACCATGAGCCACACGTTACGCATCGGCATCGCAGGCTTGGGCCGCTTGGGCCAACGGCATGCCGAGGCCTTGGCCTTTCGCACCCGCCATTGCCAGTTGGTCGCAGCTTGCAGCCCGGTGGCCGACGAGCGCCAGTACGCTCAGGAGCATCTGGGCGTGGCGCGTGTATATGAGGACTTTGCGCACCTGCTGGCCGACCCCGGGGTTGATGCCGTGGTGCTGGTTACCCCTACCTCGCTGCATGCCGACCAGACCATCGCCGCGCTCCAGGCCAGCAAACATGTGTTTGTGGAAAAGCCGCTGGCGCTGAACGTGGCCGACTGCGAGCGTGTGCTGGCGGTGGCCGAGCAGCACCCGACGCAAGTTGCCATGGTGGGCTTTGTGCGGCGCTTTGACCCCAGTTATGTGAATGCCCATGCCAGTGTGGCTGCGGGTGAGATTGGCAAGCCGTTTCTGGTGCGCTCCCAAACCTGTGATCAGAACGACGAGCAAGGTTTTTTTGTGCGTTTTGCCCCGACCTCGGGCGGCATCTTCATGGACTGCAGCGTGCACGACATTGACCTGGCACGCTGGCTGCTGGGCCGCCCCAAAGCCTTGCGGGCCTTTGCCAGCGGCACGATTGCCCTGCATCCGGGCCTGGCCGAGTTCGGTGATGTGGACAACGGCTTGGCCATTGTGGAGTTTGAAGGCGGCGCACGTGCCGTGTTCTACGCCTCGCGCACCATGGCCCATGGGCATGAGACCAGCACCGAGGTGATTGGCACGGCGGGCAAGCTGACCGTGGGTGAGCATGGGGCGCGTGACCGGGTGATCGTGAGTGACGCATCCGGCGTGCGCCACGCCGTGGTGAAAGACTTTTACGAACGCTTCGAGGCCGCATTTGCCGCCGAGATGGCCGCCTTTGTCGCCGCCTGCCGGGGCGAGCAGGCCCTGAGCCTGACGCTGGCCGATGCACTGGAAGCCACCCGCATTGGTCTGGCGATCACCCGATCGCTGCACAGCGGGCTGCCTGAGCTGGTTTGATTTGATTTTTAGAGTCTTTTAGGCCTCTAGCGCTTGATAGTATTGCGCAAACAGCTATTTATTTTGTAGCGTTCTGAATGGGTCAACGTCTCCCATTCGGTTATCGCATGTCGCCCCAAGGAATTCACCCATGAACTTTCTGCGCCCCTCCCGTCTCTCGCACCAACTGGCCCTGGGCTACGGCGTGGTGCTGGCCCTGTTGCTGGCCTTGCTGATGACCGCATTGTTCACCCAGCAACAGTTGGTGAGCCGCATGCGCCACACGCTGGAGGGCGACGGGGTCAAGGCAGAAAAAGTGGTGGATGTCACCCAACAGGTGTATGCCAGCGCCCTGGCCATGCGCAACTTGAGCGTCATCAACAACCCCAGCGAACTGGGCGAGGAATACACCCGGCTGCTGGCTCACCTCAAGGCCTATGACGATGCGCTGGCCGACTTCACCGCCTAGCTGGCCGCCGCCAGCGCCCAGGGCACGGCGGCGGACGACTTTGCGATTGGCATTCGCACCGAGTTGCGCCGCGACCTGGCCCGCTGGAATGGCGCTTTGGGCCAATGGATTGCCGCCATGAACAGCTTGCGCCAGATCGAGGTCAAGCGCGGCAAGACCAGCGTGGAGGCGATGAACGCGGAGGTCACCACCTCGCGCGTGGCCTTGGTGGGCATGGCCGCCCTGGCCTTGCTGGTCGGGCTGTTTGCGGCCTGGTCGGTCACCCGCTCGGTCAGCGCCGGGGTCTCCAGCGCTGTGGCGGTGGCCCACAAAATTGCCAATGGCGATCTGGCGCACCCGGTGCAGGTGCGCGGGCGTGGGGAAATTGCCGAATTGCTGAGCGCCTTGAAGGGCATGCAAGCTGCCTTGGTGAGCGTGGTGACCAGCGTGCGCCAGGGCTCGGAAGGGGTGGCCACGGCCAGTGCCGAAATTGCCCAAGGCAACCACGACTTGAGCAACCGCACCGAGCAGCAAGCCACGGTGTTGCAGGAAACCACCGCCTCCATCGAAGAGCTCAGCAGCGCCGTGCGGCACAACGCCGACAGCGCGGCACAAGCCAATCAACTCGCCATGAACGCCTCCCAGGTGGCCAGCCGGGGTGGCGAGGTGGTGGGCCACGTGGTTCAGACCATGAAAGGCATCAATGAGGCTTCGCGCAAGATTGCCGACATCATCCAGGTGATTGACGGCATTGCCTTCCAGACCAACATTCTGGCGCTTAATGCGGCAGTAGAGGCCGCCCGCGCCGGTGAGCAAGGGCGCGGTTTTGCCGTGGTGGCCTCAGAGGTGCGCAGCCTGGCCGGGCGCTCGGCCGAAGCGGCCAAGGAGATCAAGAGCCTGATCAACACCAGTGTCGCCCGGGTGGAGCAAGGCAACGCCCTGGTCGATCAGGCTGGCAGCACCATGAGCGAGGTGGTCAGCGCCATTCACCGGGTGACCGACATCATGGGCGAGATCAGTGCGGCCAGCCATGAACAGGCCAGCAGCGCGGCACAAGTGCGCGAAGTGATTGCCCAGATGGATCAGGTCACGCAGCAAAACGCGGCTTTGGTCGAGCAAATGGCCGCTGCCGCCTCCAGTCTGAATAGTCTTGCCGGAGAACAGGTGCGCGCGGTTTCGGTCTTTCAACTGGCTGAAGTGGGCCATGCTGCAGCCTTCTTGGCCCCCGTCAGACCCCTGCGGCTGGCTTGATGCTGCATCCAACAGCGGGTGCAAAACTGCGTTGTGGAGTCTGAATGAACTCGCGTCTGATCAATCCATTTGCTGGCCAATGATTTGTCCAAGTCGCCGCAGGGCCTGCTCCATGGGTTTGTCGTAGGGCCAGCCGCAGTTGATGCGCAGGAACGGATCAAAACGCTGCGAGTTGGAGAACATCAGGCCCGGTGCGACCAGAATCTGCGCCTGCAAGGCGGCATCAAACACCCGCTGGCTGGAGAGCTGCTGGGGCAGTTCCACCCACAGCCCCAGACCGCCACGGGGAATGTTCAGGTGTGTGCCCTCAGGAAAGAAGTTGGCAATCGCTTCGGCGGTTTTTTCGCGCTGTACCGACAGGGTGCTGCGCAAACGGCGCAGGTGGCGGTCATACGCAGGCGAAGCCATGAAATCGGCCACGGCCAGCTGTGACAAGGCCTCGTTGCCCCGGGTTTGCACGTACTTGAACATTTCCACCCGCGCCTGCCAGCGCCCGGCGCTGATCCAGCCCAGGCGCAGGCCGGGGGCGAGGATTTTGTGCAGCGAGGCGCAGTAGATCACGCTACCGCTGGTGTCCCATGACTTCATGGCCCGCAGCGGTGTGTCCCCCCGGGTTTGCTCATTGACCAGTTCGCTGTAGGTGTCATCTTCGATCAGGGCGATGCCGTGGGCTTCAATCAGGCGCACCAGCCGCTCTTTGTGGGCATCGGGCATGATGCTGCCGAGCGGGTTTTGCAGGTGCGGCACCACCACCACCGCCTTGATGCCTGGGTAGGTGTGAAGCGCCAGCTCCAGCGCTTCGATCGAGATGCCGGTTTGTGGGCTGGTTGGGATTTCCAGCGCCCGCAGGCCCTGGCTTTCCAGCACTTGCAACAGCCCGTAGTAGGTGGGCGACTCCACCGCAATGGTGTCGCCCGGCTGCGCCACGGCCCGCAAGCCCAGGTTCAGGGCCTCAATACAGCCGTGGGTGATCTGCAAGTCATCCGGTGACAGCGTCAAGCCCAGGCCCAGCGCCCGTTTCGCCAGCACAGCCCGAAACTCGGGGTGGCCTTGGGGCGAGACGGCGCTGACCAGCAGCTTGGGCTGCAAGCGCAAGACCCGCGCGGCGGCCTTGTTCAAGGCATCAAGCGGGTACAGGTCGGGCGAGCAGCGGGCTACCGACAAGTTGGTCTTGATCGGCTGCATGCGCCCCCGCGCGACAAAATCCGACACCCGGGCGTGAATACCCACGTATTGGGCCGGGTCGGGCATCACATTCATGCGCGGCTCTGCCACCACGGCCAGAGTGCTGCGTGATGGGCGGCGCACAAAGTAGCCTGAGCGGGGCCGCGCCTCCAGCCAGCCCTCACTTTCCAGTTGGCGGCTCAATTGCAAGGCGGTGCTCAGGCTGATGTTGTGCTGGCGCATCAAGGTGCGCAGCGAGGGCATGCGGTCGCCGGGAATCAGGGAACCGGCATCAATGGCCTCGCGGTAATGCGCAGCCAAGCGCTGGTAGAGCGGAAGTGTCGAGAGGGGTGGCGGGTGCTGAGGCTTGTCCATGCGCAATCGTCCTTGATCCGGGCTGCAAAAAACAGATGCAGATGGCGGTAAAACGTACCGTAACAGATGCTCAATCAGAGGGCTGTTCTGCCCATGATTTTGCCCGCCTGTGGCTGTTGAAAACTGGGGCCAGTCGATACGATTTCCAGACCCCCTCAAGCTGATCCGCCGGACACATGCAGGGGTATGAAAAGGAGCGTCCTATGCCAACAAGCCAGATTCAAATCCAACTTTCACCAGGTCAGTCGTATGGCGCTCAGCTCAGGCGCGGCACGGTGCTGCGGGTGGGGGCTGGTGCGGTCACCGTACACAGCCGGGTGTGGCTGGAGCACAGCGCCCTGGTCACCTCAACCCCGCTGTCACGGGGTGGGGTGTTCTGCGTGAGCTGTTCGGGCTGGTTTGAGATCACCGCCAGGCGGGATGCCTGCATTGAATTGCCCGCCATGTTGCCGCGTGGTTTGTGGGCCCGGCTGCGTCAATATTCCTTTTTATCCGTCCACATGCTGGGGTCAAACCGCACCACCCGGTTGCGCCCGGTCTCTTTGGCGCTGTAGAGGGCAACGTCGGCATACTTGACCGCCTGCCAGAAGGTGTCGCTGTCGGTCGGGAAGTCAGACAGACCGATGGAGATGGTTTTCTGGATCACCACCCCGGCCACCGTGGTTTTGAGTTTTTCAACTTCGACACGGATTTTTTCAGCCACCTGGTCAGCACTTTCGCGATGGGTATCCTGCAGGATGATGAGGAATTCTTCGCCGCCGTAACGAATCACCATGTCGGAGGCACGCACCGACTGCTTGAGCACCTTGGCCAGTGCTTTCAGCACGGCATCACCCGCGTCATGACCATAGGTGTCGTTGACCATCTTGAAAAAATCAAGATCCAGCATCATGATCGCCAGATTGGACTTTTTGCGCTGCGCAGTGCTGACCAGCGTTTCAACATACTCTTCCAGGAAACGCCGGTTGTTCAGGCCGGTCATGGGGTCACGTAAGTTGGCTTCGCGCAGGGTTTCCATCAGACGTTTGGTTTCCAGCACGGGCGATGCCTCGCGCAGGTAGCCGTTGATGAAGGGCTCCTGATCCAGCAGGCGCTGCTGATCTTGCGCGGTGCTCACCAGTTGCAACACGCTGCCCACCGAGCCTGACTGGATGACGGGGAAACACAGGTGGCGCTCACCTTCCGCTGAAGGACGAAATGCGTAACAAATGTCGGGGGTGGTGACCCCATCCACCTTGTGACCGGTACGCCGGGCACGGCAGGCTTCCGGGCGAATCAGGATTTGCGGGTCGCACCAGCGGCAGTCGCCGCCCACTTGGCCGTCCACCACAATCGGAATCATCTGATGCTTCTGGTTGTTCAGCTCATAGATGGAGAAAGACTCCATTTGATGGTCGTGCTGCAACATGGTGGAGAGCCGTTGGTAAATTTCCATCTTGGTTTCATCTTCTTCAATGGCCTGCTTGAAGTGGGCTGCTTTGGTCAGGCCGTCAACCATGTCGATGGTGGAATTGAGCAGATTTTCGCCCGGGGATGACACCCGGCCCGTCAGGCGCGAGATGCTGTCGCCAATGCGGTTCAGTCCGTCATCGAGAAACTTCAGCAGCCGATTCAGATCGGCCGCAATGTGCCCAATTTCGTCGTTGGTTTTTTGTTCCAGATGAGACTTGAAATCACCTTCGAGGGCTTTGTGTACGGTGACCTCTACCGCCCGTGCGGTGCTGGAAATCGGTTTGAGCATGCGCCGCATCAAGAGGATCAGCAGCAGGGCGAAAGCCAATACCACGGCAACGATGCCAGTCACGGAGATCAACGCCTGGTTACGGATGGCCGTAATCGACATGGTCATGGAGACCACGCCCAACACGTCGCCTTCTTTAACCTGATGGCATTGCAGGCAATTCGGTGTGCCGTGTGACGAGGCGATGTAGGGAATAGTGCCCTTGAAGACCAGGTCATCACCTTCGTCGGCCAGTTTGAACTGCGGCACACCCAGGCGAAATGCCTCGCGCACATCTTCATCCGTAGCGGATTCCTGTTTCAGGCCGGGGCCAAACTGTTGCACCACCAGAGGCGAGCGGGTCACCTTGGCTGACTTGAGCCCTTGTACCTCCAGCAGCCGGTTGAGAAAACTCTCGCGCTTGGAAATGGTGCCATGAATCATGGAATCGGTCAGGTGCACGCGCACAATTTCGGCGGCGGTACGAATGTTTTCGGTGGCCGAGAGAATGGAGAAACTGCGAAAGGTGTACAGGCTGATGGCGACCAGTGCGGCCATCAGCAAGCCGATGAGGGTCGCAAAAAACAGGGTGGCTTTGGTGTTGAGGTTCATACAAAGATGGCCAAGTCAGACGATGTTGCTTGAAGTATCGCATCCAAAACCAGCCAGCGGAAGCCTTGAACAGCGATGACACAAGTGCTGTCCCCGAACACACTGTCAGAAACAACACATTTCCGACAAGCGCAGTCCGTGATTCAGCTGGGCAGAGGGTTCTAGACGCGACAAAACGCCCCCGCGAAAGGTTCTGGTGAGGCCGAAAAGACCCCAATTCCAGATGGCACGCACCTTGCAATGAGATAAGCAAAGGATGCCCTACCATGCCTCAAAATCTCATCATCAACGACACCACTTTGCGTGACGGCGAGCAAACCGCCGGGGTAGCTTTCACGGTCGATGAGAAGTGCGCCATCGCTTGTGCGTTGTCCGCAGCCGGTGTGCCCGAGATGGAAATTGGCATCCCCGCCATGGGTGATGAAGAGATTGATTGCATCAACGCCATTGCGGCGCTGGAGCTGCCCTCCCGCCTGATGGTCTGGGGCCGCCTGACCGAGGCCGATCTGACCAGTGCCCTGCGTTGCCAGGCCGACATTGTTCACCTGTCGATTCCGGTGTCAGACATTCATTTGCAGCACAAGTTGCGCCAATCGCGTGACTGGGTGTTGCTGCAGGTCACCCGGGTGATTGAAAAAGCCGTTGCCAGTGGCCGCAAGATTTCCTTGGGTGCCGAGGACGCATCCCGTGCCGATCCAGACTTTCTGGCCCTGGTGGCCCGGCGGGCCCAGGCCTGCGGGGCCAGCCGCATTCGTTTTGCCGATACCCTGGGCGTGCTGGACCCGTTCACCACCTATGACGCGGTGGCGCGGCTGCGCGAAGCGGTAGATATCGAGATCGAAATCCACGCCCACAACGACCTTGGCTTGGCCACCGCCAACACCCTGGCCGCCTTGCGCGGCGGGGCCACGCATGCCAACACCACCGTCAACGGGCTGGGTGAGCGTGCAGGTAATGCGGCGCTGGAAGAAGTGGTGATGGGGGTGCGGCACCTGCACCATGCCCAGACCGGGGTGGATACGCAGGCCCTGATGCCGATCTCTCGCCTGGTGGAACGCGCCTCGGGTCGCCCGGTGGCCTTCAACAAGAGTATTGTGGGCGAGGCGGTGTTCACGCATGAATCCGGCATTCATATTGATGGGCTGCTGAAAAACGCCTCCACCTACGAGAGTTTTGATCCCTCGGAATTGGGCCGCCAGCGCAGTACCGTGCTGGGCAAACACTCAGGCTCGCAAGCGGTGCGCCAGGCCTATGGCAAGTTGGGCGTGGTGCTGGATGATGATGCGCTCACCGCCCGTCTGCTGGCGCGTATTCGTGACCATGCCATGCGGGTCAAGCAGCAAGCCACGCCACAAGAATTGCGTGTTTTTTTGCTGGAATCACTGGCCGCGCCTGCCCTCGGTAAGCCCGGTGGCATGGTGGTATGAGGGACGACATGAACACCCCCAACCTTGCCCAGCCCTTGCCTCAGGTCGCTGCGCCTGATGGGGCGACCGCTTCGTGGTGGTCGCTGCTGTGGGGTGATGTGCATTGTGTGCTGGATCGTGACCCGGCAGCGCGTAGCCTGCTGGAAGCCTGGACGATCTACCCCGGTGTCCACGCCATTGCCTTGCACCGGGTGGCGCATGCCCTGTGGGCACGGGGCTGGCGTTATCTGCCGCGCTGGATGTCTTTTGTGGCCCGCTGGCTCACCCATGTGGACATTCACCCCGGTGCGGTCATTGGCAAACGGTTTTTTATTGACCATGGGGCTGGCACGGTGATTGGCGAAACTGCGGTGATTGGTGACGATGTCACGCTTTACCACGGGGTCACCCTGGGCGGCACCAGCTGGCGTGTGGGCAAACGGCATCCAACGCTGGGCAACCAGGTGGTGGTCGGAGCCGGGGCCAAGATTCTGGGGCCGATCGTGGTGGGGGACCGGGTGCGTATTGCCGCCAATTCGGTGGTGATTGACGCGGTACCCGCCGACACCACGGTGGTGGGCATTCCGGGGCGGGTGGTGGCCCCGGGTCGCCGCACCACTTACGGCTTTGACCTCAACCATCACCTGATTCCCGACCCGGTGGGCAAGGCCATTGCCTGCCTGCTGGACCGCGTGGCTCAACTCGAAGCCGCAGCCCCCAGCCAAGCCCGGCCCCGTGCCAAGCCAGAAGCCGCTTGTGGTGCGTGCGACGACCACTGTAGCGAACCCGGATTTTCCCGCTCCGCCCTTCATACCTCAACCCTGGAGTAGCCCCCATGGAAACCTTTCTTCAACAACTCAAAGCCCTGTCTTCCGCCGAGGACTTTCTGCAATATTTTGGTGTGCCGTTTGAGCAAAGCGTGGTCAACGTCAGCCGCCTGCACATCCTCAAACGGTTTTTTCAGTACATCCGCCAGGAAAACCTGTTGACGCAGACCGACGAAGTCGGCCTCTACACCCTGTACCGGGTGCAGTTGGTCAAGGCCTATTCGGACTTCGTCAAATCGACCCCGGCACAAGAAAAAGTGTTCAAGGTGTTTCAGGATGTCGATGGTCGCCAGCATGTGACGCTGGACAGTTTGAAAGCCTCGCTGCCCCGGCGTGCCATGGCTTGATCGAGCATGTTGAGTAGCCGACAAACCCAAGTCATTTCACGCCAAATCCGACAAGATTTCCCCTGAATAGAGTCTCAAAAGCTTGGCATGCTCTTTGCAAAAAGTGATTCAAACGCTAAAGGATGAACCCGTGATGAGAAACTTTTGCCCACCTTTGTCGCAGCCTGGTTCTGAGGTATCTGCGCTGACCCCGCCCCGCTCAATCGGCCGCCGTCGCCTGATGCTGATGGCCGCTGTGTTGCCCGTGTTGGGCTGGCGCATTCAGCAAAATGCGCATGCCGCACCACTTCAATGGCACGGCATGGCCATGGGGGCTCCGGCTTCACTGGTGCTGCACCATCAGGGCGACACCGCCGGGGCGCAAGCCGCCTTGACCGCCACGCTGGCCGAGATCGAGCGGCTGGAAGCCATGTTCAGCCTGTTTCGCGCTGACTCACAGATATCCCAGCTCAACCGCAGCGGGCGCTTGGACAATGCATCGCCTGAGTTTGTGGCGCTGTTGGGCACGGCGCTTGACATGGCGGCCCGCTCGGGGGGTGTGTTTGACCCCACCATTCAACCGCTCTGGAGTCTGTACTTTGACCACTT
>VIKI01000048.1 GCA_008080595.1 Comamonadaceae bacterium | reverse complement strand
TTTGTTTGGCGCCGGTGGCGGGTCAGGCCGAGGCGGCCAAACGCTTTGGTGGGGGCAAGTCAGTGGGTCAACAGTCCAGCAATGTGACGCAGCGTCAGGCCACGCCTGCTGCACCGACCCAGGCGGCCAACACCACCGCCAACACGCCATCACCTGCTGCACCGGCGGCGGCGGCACCGAAAAAACCTTGGGGGGCCATGCTGGGTGGTTTGGCTGCGGGTTTGGGCCTGGCCTGGTTGGCCAGTTCCTTGGGGTTGGGCGCGGCCATGGGCCAGTTCATGATGTTTGCCTTGCTGGCGCTGGTCATCATGGTGGCCGTGGGCTGGTTCATGCGGCGTAAACAACAGGGCTCACAGCAAGCAGCCTCACCGTTTGCTTTTCAGGGGGCTGGTTCGTCTGGCGCAACCCCCACTCCCGCCAGTTATCGCCCGGAAAATGTCGGCAACGATGCCTCAGCTCGCCCTTGGGAGCGCAACACCACCGCGTTTCAGGCCAACACTGGGAGCACGGTCGGTGCTGGCGGCTCCATGATTGGCTCGGGTCTGGTGGGTTCACAAACCTGGGGTATTCCTGCGGGTTTTGACAGCGAAGGTTTTCTGAAGTCAGCCAAAGCCAACTTTGTGTCTTTGCAAGCAGCCTGGGACAAGGCAGACATTCCAGCCCTGCGTGTCATGATGACCGACACCATGCTGAAAGAAATCCAGGCGCAATTGGCCGAGCGCGAAACCCATACCGGTGGCCCCTTGAACATGACCGAGGTGGTGATGATTGAAGCCCATCTGCTGGGCATTGAGGATTTGGGTGACGATTACATGGCCAGCGTGGAGTTCTCCGGCATGATCCGCGAGGAACCCTCCAGTGCGCCCAGCCCGTTCCGCGAAGTCTGGAACATGGTCAAATCCAAAAATGGCAGTAATGGCTGGCTGGTTGCAGGGGTTCAGGCACTGCAATAAGAGAATCACCGCCAATTCGGGGAATAATCGGGGACTATGGAAACACAGTCCCCTTTTTCTTTGTTGGAGGGTTTCCTCCAAAAACTTCCACTTCCCAATTTGCAGCCCCCTGCCTGGGCGGTCAATGAGGCACAGCGCCGCGTTGTGCTGTTGCTCAACCATGTGCTGATGCAAGAGTCAGAAGCCATGGCGCGGTTGGTGCGCCAAAAAGGCCAGGTCATGCTGGTGCAATGGCGCACGTTCAATTTCAAATTGCTTGCAACGCCTGCGGGTTTGCTGGATTTGGCCGCGCCTGAGGCGGCCGCTGATCTGGTCATGACCATGACCGAGGAATCTCCTTGGGCCTTGGCGCAAGCGGCTATTCGTGGTGACAAACCCGCAGTGCGTATTGAAGGTGATGTGCAATTGGCGGCTGAGGTGAATTGGCTGGTGGAGCATGTGCGCTGGGATATGGAAGAAGATCTGGCCCGTGTCATGGGCGATGTGCCCGCCCACACCCTGAGCCAAATGGCCAAGACCCTGGCCAGCACCTTGCGCGAATTTCTGGCCAAAGCGGCCACCTTTGTACCAGGCCAGTCCGCCAAATGACACGTCTTTTTCGTGGTGTGTTCATCCTTTGGGTGATGTTGCGGCATGGCCTGGATGAGCTGGTTCTGACCAGTTTCAACAAGCCCTGGTTGTTGCGCGTGTCCAATGTGTTGACGCTGGGGCGCAAACTGGATGCGCCGCGTGGTCAGCGTATCCGCCAGGCGCTGGAAAGTCTGGGCCCCATTTTTGTCAAGTTTGGCCAGGTGCTCTCCACCCGCCGTGACTTGTTGCCGGTCGATATTGCCGATGAATTGGCCAAGTTGCAGGATCGGGTGCCGCCTTTCCCCAGCGAAGTCGCCATCGAGATCATTGAGCGGGCCTTCAAGAAGCCGGTGGACAGCATTTTTGTCTCGTTCGAGCGTCAGCCGGTGGCCAGTGCATCGATTGCACAGGTGCACTTTGCCGTGCTCAAAGACAAGCAGGGTGTGCACCGGGAAGTGGCGGTCAAGGTGTTGCGCCCAGGCATGCTGAAGGTGATCGACAAAGACCTGGATTTGCTGCGCATGATGGCCGGCTGGGTGGACAGTTTTTCAGAGGACGGCAAACGCCTCAAGCCGCGCGAGGTGGTGGCCGAGTTTGACAAATACCTGCACGACGAATTGGACTTGGTGCGTGAAGCCTCCAGCGCCGCCCAGCTGCGCCGCAACATGGCCGATCTGGACTTGGTGCTGATCCCGGAAATGTTCTGGGATTACTGCATGCCCGAAGTCATGGTGATGGAGCGCATGAAGGGCTTGCCGATCAACCAGGTCGACCGGTTGCGTGCTGCCGGTGTCGACATCCCGAAGCTGGCGCGTGACGGTGTCACGATTTTTTTCACCCAGGTCTTTCGCGATGGTTTTTTCCATGCCGACATGCATCCGGGCAACATCCAGGTCAGCATTGAACCGGCCACTTTTGGGCGCTATATCTCGCTGGACTTTGGCATTGTGGGCACCCTCACCGAAGTCGACAAGGAATACCTGGCGCAGAATTTCACCGCTTTCTTCCGCCGTGATTACAAGCGTGTGGCCGAGCTTCACATTGAATCGGGCTGGGTACCAGCAAGCACCCGGGTAGATGAGCTCGAAGCCGCGATTCGTTCGGTGTGTGAGCCTTACTTTGACCGCCCTCTGAAAGAAATTTCGCTCGGCATGGTGTTGATGCGCCTGTTTCAAACCTCGCGCCGGTTCCAGGTTGAAATCCAGCCGCAACTGGTGTTGCTGCAAAAAACCTTGCTCAATATTGAAGGGCTGGGGCGTGAGCTTGACCCGGAGCTTGATCTTTGGCACACCGCCAAGCCATTTCTTGAAAAATGGATGGTGGATCAAATCGGCCCGAAAAAACTGCTGGAACAGTTGCGTAACGAAGCCCCGCACTATGCCAAGTTGCTCCCGGAGTTGCCACGTTTGTTGGTCGAATTTTTGAAACATCCGCCCAATTCAGGCAACTCTGCCGAGCTGCGTGCCTTGTTGCTGGAGCAAAAACGAACCAACCGCTTGTTGCAGCGCCTGATGTACGGTGGGCTGGGCTTTGTGCTGGGCTTGTTGGTGATGCAACTGCTGGTGCGTGTGCGTCTTTTTTAACCCCTGACTTTTCAATGGCCGCCAACTTTGAGGGCGGATTTATAATCAGCGGCTTTGCAGCTCTCTTTTAAGTCTGAACACTATGCCGATCTATGCTTACAAATGCAACGCCTGCGGGTTTGCCAAGGACGTGTTGCAAAAAATCTCTGATCCTGTCCTGACGGAGTGTCCTCAATGTGGTCAGGAGGAGTTTTCTAAACAACTGACCGCCGCCGGTTTCCAGCTCAAGGGTTCGGGCTGGTATGCCACGGACTTCAAGGGTGGCAGCGGTGGTGCATCGGTTCCGGCTGCGGCCAGTGCCTCAGAATCGCCGGCAAGTGCGCCTGAAGCCGCCCCAAGCAAGACTGAAACCGCGTCAACCGCCACCGCGGGATGTGGGACCGGTTGTGCCTGCCACAGCTAAACCACTTCTCTGAAAGCCCTTGTGCATATCAAAAAATATTTGCTGACCGGTTTGCTGGTGTGGTTGCCGCTGGCGATCACCATTTGGGTTTTGTTGTGGCTGGTTGGCTTGCTTGATGGCATTTTTATTGGCGTGATCTCCGCGCTGCAAGCCGTCACTTCGGCTTCGGTGGTGGCCTTGCTGGAGCGTTTCAAACACATTCCCGGCCTGGGTGTGGTGCTGGTGTTTGGCGGTCTGCTGATCACCGGGGCCATGGTCTCCAATGTGGCCGGGCGTTGGTGGTTGCTTCAGTGGGATCGCTTGTTGACCCGTATTCCGGTCTTCAAGTCGATTTACAACAGTGTCAAAAAAGTTTCTGACACCTTGTTCTCCAGCAACGGAAACGCCTTTCGCACGGCCTTGCTGGTGCAATACCCGCGTGCGGGCATGTGGACAATTGCGTTCCAGACCGGCGCACCCGGTGGTGAAGTGGCCGAGCAACTCGGCCCTGATTTCGTCAGCGTGTATGTGCCGACCACGCCCAATCCCACCAGCGGTTTTTTTCTCATGCTGCCGCGCAGTGAGGTGATTGAACTCAAGATGAGTGTCGACGAAGCCCTGACCTATGTGATTTCCATGGGCTCCGTGGCTCCCACTTCGCAAACGGGCCATTTGCCCAAATAATTTTTTGACAACCTGCCGCTCCATGGGGCGGCTTTAGAAAGCAGTTTTTATGGCAATGCGTTCTCATTATTGTGGTCTGGTGACCGAAGCCCTGATGGGCCAAGCCGTGACTTTGTGTGGCTGGGTCAACCGCCGGCGTGACCATGGTGGCGTGATTTTTGTCGATGTGCGTGACCGTGAAGGTTATGTGCAGGTTGTGTGTGACCCGGATCGTGCCGACATGTTCAAGGTGGCCGAGGATCTTCGCAATGAGTTTTGTATTCAGGTCAAGGGTTTGGTGCGTGCCCGTCCCGAAGGCACGGTCAACGACAGCCTCAAGAGCGGCAAGATTGAAGTGTTGTGCCATGAGCTGACGGTGCTCAACCCTTCGGTCACGCCCCCGTTCCAGCTGGATGAAGACAACCTGTCTGAAACCACCCGGTTGACCCACCGCGTGCTGGATTTGCGCCGCCCTTACATGCAAAACAACCTGATGCTGCGCTACCGCGTGGCCATGGAAGTGCGTAAATTCCTGGATGCCAATGGCTTTGTCGACATTGAAACTCCCATGCTCACCAAGAGCACCCCTGAAGGCGCACGCGATTACCTGGTACCCAGCCGTGTGCATGATGGCCACTTCTTCGCTTTGCCGCAGTCGCCCCAGTTGTTCAAGCAATTGTTGATGGTGGCCGGGTTCGATCGTTACTACCAGATCACCAAGTGCTTCCGCGACGAAGACCTGCGGGCCGACCGCCAGCCCGAATTCACCCAGATCGATATTGAAACCTCGTTCATGACCGAGGAAGATATTCGTGACATGTTCCAGGGCATGATCAAGACCGTGTTCCAGAACACCCTGGGGGTTGACCTGGGCGAGTTCCCGGTGATGACTTACCAGGAAGCCGCACACCGCTTTGGTTCTGACAAGCCTGACCTGCGTGTCAAACTGGAATTCACCGAGCTCACCGATGTGATGGCCGATGTGGACTTCAAGGTGTTCTCCACACCTGCCACCACCAAAGGCGGCCGTGTGGTGGCCTTGCGTGTGCCTGGTGGTGCGGAAATCAGCCGTGGCGAGATTGACAACTACGGTGAGTTTGTCAAGATTTACGGGGCCAAGGGTTTGGCCTGGATCAAGGTCAATGATGTGGCTCAGGGGCGTGAAGGCTTGCAAAGCCCGATTGTCAAGAACCTGCATGACCGCGCCATTGCCGAGATTCTGACCCGCACCGGGGCGCAAAACGGCGACATCCTGTTCTTTGGTGCCGACAAGGAAAAGATCGTCAACGATGCCATTGGGGCCTTGCGCATCAAGATTGGCCACAGTGAATTTGGCAAGAAAAATGGTCTGTTCGAGAACCGCTGGGCTCCGCTGTGGGTGGTGGACTTCCCGATGTTTGAACACGACGAGGAATCAGACCGCTGGATGGCGGTGCACCACCCCTTCACCGCGCCCAAAGACGGCCACGAAGACTTGATGGTGACCGACCCCGGCAAATGCATTTCCAAGGGCTATGACATGGTGCTCAATGGCTGGGAAATGGGCGGTGGTTCCGTGCGTATCCACCGTGCCGATGTGCAGCAAAAAGTGTTTGATGCGCTGAAGATCACGCCGGAAGAAGCCCAACTCAAATTTGGCTTCTTGCTCGATGCGCTGCAATATGGTGCGCCACCGCATGGCGGCCTGGCCTTTGGTCTGGATCGCATCGTCACCATGATGACCGGCGCGGAATCGATTCGCGACGTGATTGCCTTCCCGAAAACCCAGCGCGCCCAGTGCTTGTTGACCCAAGCCCCGTCACCGGTGGACGAGAAACAATTGCGTGAATTACACATCCGCTTGCGCAATGCGGATCTGGTCAAGGCCGCCTGATCGCATCAAACTGCAGACTTCCTGATCCGGTGCAGGCAACAGCCTGATTTTCAGGAATCAGGAATGGCTGCATTCGCGGCTGCCGCCGCTCCTACCAAACCTGGGCGTGGCGCGGGGCTGTTGTAGGAGCGGCGGCAGCCGCGATTTCGCGCCTTCTGGCGCTCCTGCAACGCCCGAATAAGCGGAAATTTGTGCCAATCCAATTTCCTGCCGGATCAGGAAGTCTGAACTGACTCTGCGGGGCTTGTTAAGACCCCCAGCCGCTGCTGTAACAAGGCGCTGCTGGTGGTGTATTGCAAGACCCCTGAGGCTTGCGGGTTCAGCTCACTGGCGGCGGCAAACGCCGCCAGGGTGGCCTCGTGAAAGCCGCAGACGATCAGCTTTTTCTTGCCAGGGTAGGTGTTGACATCACCCACGGCGTAAATGCCGGCTGCGCTGGTGGCCAAGCTGGCGGGGTTCACCGTGAGTTGCTTGCGTTCCATGTCCAGCCCCCATTGAGTGACCGGCCCCAGCTTGGGGCTCACCCCCATACACACCAGCAGGGTGTCCAGCGGCAGTTGGACGGTCTGGTCTTCTGGTGTATGGAGTGTGACGCTGTGCAGGCGCTCACCCTCCACGCCAATCCCCACCAGTTGGCCAGCTAAAAACTGCACTTTGCCCGCTGCCCGCAGTTGCGCCAGACGGGCGAGCGCTGCGGTGCTGGCTTGCAGCACATCACGCCGGTGAATCAGGGTGACACTTCGGGCCTGGTTCGGGCCGTCTTCGGCCATGGCAATGGCTTGGGCAACGGCGGCATCTTCACCACCCACAATCAGTACGGCTTGTCCTGCGCTGGCCTGAGGCGGTGCGCTGCGGTAAAAAAATTGGTTGCCGAGAAACGTGGCCAGGCCCTCAAGCTTGAGTTCTTTCGGCACAAAAGCCCCGACACCGGCCGCGATGAACACCGTGCGTGTCAGAAACTGCTGTTGGGGGGTAGTCACCAGCCAACGCCCGTCCTCTTGGGCACAGATTTCGTTGACCTGCTGATTGAAGTGAAACGTCGGTTTGAATGGGGCAACTTGTTGCAACAGTTGCCCCACCAGTTCGCGCCCGGTACAACGCGGGATGCCCGGAATGTCAAAAATCGGCTTGTCGGGGTAAAGCTCGATGCACTGGCCGCCGGGCTCCGCCAGCACGTCAATGACATGGGCGTGGATGCCTTGTAACCCCAGTTGAAACACCTGGAACAACCCAACCGGGCCAGCGCCGATGACCAGGGCATCGGTTTTAATGGTGGTGTTCAACTGAGTGTTCAATATCACCTCCAGCGGCCCAATGTGAAAAACCCCGGCATGTGCCAGGGTGAGGGGGATCAGCGAATCAGCTCGGAGAGCTTGCCGGTTTTGTCTTTCCACTCTTCAGCTTCTGGCAGCGCAGCTTTGCGCTTGGTGATGCTGGTCCAGGTGGGCAGCTTGGCCAACTCTGCGTTCAGGGCGGTCATGTGTTGCTGGTCTTTGGGCACGTCTTCTTCGGCATAGATGGCGTTGACCGGGCACTCGGGGATACACACGGCGCAGTCAATACATTCATCGGGGTCGATGGTCAAAAAATTGGGGCCTTCGCGGAAGCAGTCTACCGGGCAGACATCGACACAGTCGGTGTACTTGCACTTGATACAGGCTTCGGTGACGGTATGGGTCATGGTGTTGTCTCTAGGGTTAAATGCAAAAGTGAGATTTTAAGGGTTCACAACAAGGCACTGTTGAATATAGTAGCATCGACTGATATTTGCCTTGATTTGAATCAATTGATCAATGCCGCTCCCGCCGTCTTATGACTCGCGGTATCGACCAACACCAAAGAACCCAGCACGCGCGACACTGCAAAAGGCCTGGCCGCAATGCCTTCTTGCAACAGCAGTTCCACATGACCAATGCTGTTAGCGGGCAGCGCGTCAGCGTTATCTTCGGCCAGGGTGTTGATGTCAAGCCGATGCACGATGCGTTTGACGCGGGCCTTGACCCAGCGGTGGCCGTGCAGCGCCCAGTAAACCCGTCCGGCAATCAGCGGCTCGTCGTCCATCCAGGCCACGGTGACACTGAGTTCCCGGCTCGGGGCCAGACTGGTAGGGGCGGGGCTATCGCTGAAATCATCGTCTGCCGGTGCGCTGGCCGCAGCAGGCAATTCAAGCGCCAGCAGCCAGTCGCCACGCGACACATCCACTTCACGATCCAGCACCATTCCGGCGCTGTGGCCGGCTTGTACCGTGCCGGGTTTGCGTGTGGTACTCAGAACTTGCGCCACGGTGGCGGTTTGGCCACTGGGCAAGACCTTGACGGTTTGGCCGACTTGCGCCACACCTGCAGCCACACGGCCCCAGAAAATGCGGCGGCCTTGGGAGGTGTCGCTACTTGCAGAAAACTTCTCAACCCATTGCACCGGGAAAGCCAGCGGCAACGCGGTTTCGGCAGGTGTTGCGGGCAGCTCTTCCAGAATGTCGAGCAAACTCAGACCGGTGTAGCCGCACCAGCCGGTGACGGACTCCACCACGTTGTGGCCCTTGAGCGCAGAGATCGGCACGATGGTGGCCACTTCAATGCCTGCGTCTTGGGCAAACGCTTCCAGTGCGCCTTGGATATGCGCAAAGGCGGTGGTGGCATCGTCACCCAGGGCATCGAGCTTGTTCACGGCAAACACAATGCTGGGCACACGCAGCAAATGGCACAGCAGGCTGTGCCGGCGGGTTTGTGGAAGCAGCTTGAGCTGCGGGTCTTGCCATTGCAGTTTGGTGGCATCGACCAGCACCACGGCGGCATCGGCGCTGCTGGCGGCGGTGACCATGTTGCGGGTGTACTGCTCGTGGCCGGGGGCATCACCGATGATGAATTTGCGATCAGCGGTGTTGAAGTAGCGGTAGGCCACGTCGATGGTGATGCCTTGTTCGCGCTCGGCTGAGAGGCCGTCGGTGAACTGCGCCAGATCCGCCTCGCCGCTTTTGGAGACATTGGCCAACTGGTCTTGCAGCACACTTTTGCTGTCAACCAGCAGGCGGCCAATCAGCGTGCTCTTGCCGTCATCGACGCTGCCGCAGGTGATGAACTTGAGCGCGGATTGATGGTCATTATTGCCTGTAGCCATTGTATTCTCTGCGTGAGAAGCTATTAAATTTGTAGTGTTCATCAGAAATACCCGTCTTTCTTGCGCTTCTCCATCGAAGCCTCAGAGGTTTTGTCATCCATGCGGGTCGCCCCGCGTTCGCTCACATCGGCTGCCAGGGTTTCCAGCACGATCTGGTCGGGCGTGGCGGCCAGGCTTTCTACCGGGCAGGTGCAGGTGATGTCGCCCACGGTGCGAAAGCGCACGTCGCGCAACTCGGCCACTTCGCCTGGCTTCAAAGGGGTCAGCTCGGTCACCGGTACCAGCAAGCCTTTGCGCTCGACCACCTCACGCTGGTGGCTGTAGTAGAGCGAGGGCAGGGCGATCTGTTCGCGGGCAATGTACTGCCACACGTCCAGCTCAGTCCAGTTGGAAATCGGGAACACGCGGAAGTGTTCGCCGGGTTGCAGCCGGGTGTTGAACAGCGTCCACAACTCGGGGCGCTGGTCTTTCGGCTGCCACTGGCCAAAGCTGTCGCGGTGGCTGAAGATGCGCTCCTTGGCGCGGGCTTTTTCCTCGTCGCGGCGGGCTCCGCCAATCAGCGCGTCAAAGCGGAATTCTTCAATCGCTTCAAGCAGCGTCACCGACTGGTGCACGTTGCGGCTCTCGCCGGGGTGCGCCAGCCGTACTGTGCCACGCGCCATGGAGTCTTCGACGCTGCGCACGATCAGTTCGGCCCCCAGCTCCTTGGCGCGGGCATCACGGAAATCGGTGACTTCATGGAAGTTGTGGCCGGTGTCGATCATCAACAGCGGGTAGGGAATGCGGCCCACGCCAAAGGCTTTTTCGGCGCACTTGAGCATCACCAGCGAGTCTTTACCGCCCGAGAACAGCAGGGTCGGGCGCTCAAAGGCGGCGGCCACTTCGCGCAGGATGAAGATGGTTTCTTCTTCCAGGGCGTCCAGGTGGGCGTTGCTCAGGTGGTCAGGGCGGTGGTGCGTCATGGGTTGCAGCAGGTTGGAGTGAATCGGGGCGTTCATGAGGAGACCTTTTCGGGCAATGAGCTGGATTTGACATGCAGGCCACATTCTTTGGCGGCCTCATCTTCCCACCACCAGCGGCCAGCGCGGAAATCTTCGCCCAGGCTGATGGCGCGGGTGCAGGGGGCGCAGCCGATGCTGGGGTAAAACTGGTCGTGCAGCGGGTTGTAGTCGACTTTATTGTCGGCAATGTAGTGCCAGACATCGCCCCAAGTCCAGTTGGCCAGGGGGTTGAGTTTGACGCGGGGCTCTGAGCGGTCGATCAGTGGCACCTCGGCGCGGGCACCGGATTGCTCACGGCGCAGGCCGGTGATCCAGGTATCCTTGCCCGCCAGGGCACGGCCCAGCGGCTCCATCTTGCGGATGTTGCAGCAGGCTTTGCGCAGCGCAATGCTTTGGTACATGGCATCCTTGCCTTCGCGGCTGACAAACTCCACCACGGATTCATTCACCGGTGTGAAAACTTCCACCGGGGCGCGTGAACTGGCCTTGAGCCGCTCCAGCAAGGCAAGCGTTTCAGGGTGCAGCTGGCCGGTTTCCAGCACAAAGATGGGGATGTCGAGCTGCAAGCGGTTGACCAGGTCGGCCAGCACCATGTCTTCTGCTCCCAGGCTGCAGGCCAGGGTGATGCGGGAGGTGTAATCCTGGGCGGCTTGCTTCAGCAGTGCCTCGGTCTCGGCCAGTTTTTGCGCAAAGGTGGCACTGGCGCGGGCGTTCAGGTCAATGGCGCTCATGCTGGGGCTCCTTGGGCGGCAAACAGGGCTTGTGGGTGATCTGCATCACCTTGGTAGAAGCTGGCAAACTGGCTCAGCTGGCGTTGCGCATGCGCCAGACTCTGATCGGCACGCAGCACGGCAGAGCTGAAACCGCTGCGCTGCATCAGCAGCACTTGATCCACCAGCACATCACCGGTGGCACGCAGCTCACCGGTAAAGCCCAGGCGGCGGCGCAGCAGGTAAGCCTGGCTGTAGGCGCGGCCATCGGTGAATTTGGGGAACTGCAACTCAATGCAATCCACCCCTTGCAAGGCGCAGGTGCTGACATCGGCATCATTCGCAATTTTCAAGACATTTAGGCCTGTAGCCCTTGTTGAATAAGCGCTAGCAGCTATTAATTGGATAGTGTTTGTCATGGTATTGAGCTTTCAGTCGGTAGCGGCATCGGCGGTGCTCAGGTGCACATGCAGCACTTGGCCGCCCTCGCGGGTTTCATGGCGCACGGCGTTGGCGGCTATTTTGAACGGAGCCAAGCCCAGGCGGCGCACGCTGGCAATAAAGCTTTCACCGGCCAGGCGCTGGGCGCGGTAAGTATCCAGCAGCGCTTCCACCACGTCGGTCACCTCAGAGGCCGCAAACGACGGGCCAATCACTTTGCCCGGCACAGCATCACCGCTGAGCAGGCTGCCATCGGAGCCGCCGAGCGACACCTGGTACCACTCGCGCCCGTCTTTGTCCACACCCAGCACACCAATGTGGCCGGTGTGGTGGTGGCCGCAGGAGTTCATGCAGCCGCTGATGTGCAGGTCCACCGGGCCAATGTCAAACAGCTCGTCCAGGTCTTGGTAACGCTCGGCAATACCTGCGGCCAGCGGGATGGAGCGGGCATTGGCCAGAGCGCAAAAGTCGCCGCCGGGGCAGGTGATCATGTCGGTCAGCAGGCCGATGTTGGCTTTGGCCACGCCCAGGCTGCGGGCGGCCAGCCAGAGCGCGGGCAGGTCGGTGGCTTCCACCCAGGGCAGCAGCAGGTTTTGCTCGTGCGTGACCCGCAGCTCACCGGCGCTGAAACGATCGGCCAAGTCGGCTGCGGCGCACAACTGGTCGGCCGTGGCATCACCTGGCGCATAGCCCAAGCGCTTGAACGACAGGGTCACGGCCCGCAGAGCCGGGTTTTTGTGCGCCCGCACGTTTTGGCTGAGCCAGCGCTGGTAGTCTGCGGCCTCTTTGTCGGTGAATTCTGATGCTATATCTTTGGTAGCTGTTTGCGCATACTGTACAAGGGTTGGAGGCGCAAAATGCACTGAAACCCGCTCCAGCTCGGCTTGCGGAATGGTGTGCTGGCCACCGTCATGCGCCACGATCTGGGCAAATTCGGCTTCCACCTCGTCAACAAAACGCTGGCCTTCGGCTTTCACCAGAATCTTGATGCGGGCCTTGTACAGGTTGTCGCGTCGGCCAAAGCGGTTGTAGACCCGCACCACGGCTTCCAAATAGTTCAGGATTTGATCCCAGGGCAAAAACTCGCGCAGGGTGCTGGCAATCACCGGGGTGCGGCCCATGCCGCCACCGACCAGCACCTTGAAGCCCACCTGGCCCAGCGCATTGCGGCGCAGGTGCAGGCCCACGTCATGCCAGGCGGTGGCGGCGCGGTCTTCCTCGGCCCCGGTGATGGCAATCTTGAACTTGCGTGGCAGGTGGGCAAACTCGGGGTGTAAGGTGCTCCACTGGCGCATGATTTCGGCGTAAGGGCGCGGGTCAATGTCTTCGTCCGGGGCAATACCGGCCAGCGCATCGCTGGTGATGTTGCGGATGCAGTTGCCGCTGGTCTGAATGCCGTGCAGGTCGACCTTGGCCAGCAAGTCCATCACGTCGGCGCTTTTGGCTAGGGGAATCCAGTTGAACTGCACGTTTTGCCGGGTGCTGAAATGGCCGTGGCCGACCGGCAGGTGGGGTGTGCCCAGCTCGGCCTGGGTGGCACTGGCATGCTGGTACACCGCTGCGCTGGGCTGGTCATAGTCGCGGGCAATTTTCGACAACACGCGCAGTTGGCGGCTCGACAACTCACCGTAGGGCACGGCCACGCGCAGCATCGGGGCGTAGCGCTGCACATACCAGCCGTTTTGCAGGCGTAGCGGGCGGAACTCGTCGTCTTTCAGTTCGCCATTGAGGTTGCGCTCCAGCTGGTCGCGGTACTGGGCGGCACGGTTTTGAATGAATTGGCGGTCAAAGTCGGTGTAGTGGTACATCGGGTTTCTTCTTTCAGATGGCAATCAGTTTGGTACCGGCATAGGCCAGCAGCAGCGACAACAGGGAGCGGATCAGGCGCTCAGGCACACGGCTCATGAAGTGCGAGCCCAGCCAGATACCGGGCAAGGAGCCGGCCAGCAGCAGGCCGAGCATCGGCCAGTTGACCGAGCCCAGGCTGGCATGACCAGCCCCGGCCACCAGCGTCAGCGGCACGGCGTAGGCAATGTCGGCGGCCACAATACGCGGCAGCGGCAGCAGGGGGTAGAGCAGCATCAGCACTGTGACCCCAATCGCGCCAGCCCCCACCGAAGTGAGCGACACCAGCGTGCCAATCAATGCGCCAAACAGCAGCGGCAGGCTCCAGTGGCGCGGGGTCAGCACCAAGGCCTCCTGACCTGCTGCAATCCGGGTTGGGGCGGTTTTGCCGCGCAGCGCCTTGTACAAGGTGGCGGCAGCGGTCAGCAGCAGGGCCACACCCAGGGTGGTGGTCATCAGGCGCTGGATGGCGG
>VIKI01000289.1 GCA_008080595.1 Comamonadaceae bacterium | reverse complement strand
TACCATTGCTGTTCTGTTCCAGGGCATTACAAGCCCTGGCGTTTCCAACTTCTCTGTACAGCAACTGCCATGCCCAGCATCAGTCAAGCACGTTTCCCAATAGACCAAGCCGAAGTTGTTTCGATCTTTCGCGAGTATGTGCGCAGCCCTACCGCCAGCCTTGATTTTCAGGACTACGAGGCCGAGTTTGCAGCGCTTCCTGGCAAGTACGCTGCCCCAGAGGGCCGCCTTTTGCTGGCGCGCGAGGGCCACACTGTTATTGGCTGCGCCGCACTGCGCCGCGTCGATGCGTCCACTTGTGAAATGAAGCGCGTCTATGTTCGCCCTGCCGGACGAGGGCGCAATCTAGGCCGTCGGCTTGTCGAAGCCTTGTTGAGCGAAGCCCGCATAGTGGGTTACTCACGCATTTGCCTGGATGTGCTGCCTGAGTTCATGGCCGCGCAGAAACTCTACGAGTCACTGGGCTTTGTGCCTGCGCCGCCGGTCAGCTTCAACCCGGTTGCTGGCACCCAATTCCTTGCCCTCGTGCTGTAACTTCCTGAGCCCACCCGAACCAGCTTGTCGACCGGGTTTTCCTCTATGGGGAATGGGTTTCTGCGTGATATATTGAGCCGATCTCACACCTTCCGGTGTTGGGTTTTGTTGGTGAAAGCCCTAAAATTCGCCCACTTCAGTCGCTGGAAATCACAATGAAAAAAATAGCTGCGCATTTGCTGCATTCACCTGTTTGGAGCCCCTCGGTGGCCTTGATGCGAGGACTCAAATTTCCCGGCAAGATGAGCGTGATTGCCGTAGCATTTTTGGTTCCTATAGCCTGGCTGTTGTGGCAAATGGTGGGCAGTCGCCTGAACGATATTGACTTCACGCAGCAAGAACGCATGGGGGTGCGTTACGCCAGAGCCATCTATCCGACCATCGATTTGGTGGCCCAATGGCGTCAGCAGGCACGTAATGCGGCCTATGGTGAAGCCGCTGACACATTGCCGCAAACCCGCCAAGCCTTTGACAAAGCCTTTGCCGAGTTGCAGACCATCGATGCGGAACTGGGGCCCAAGCTCAACACCAAAGCAAGTTTTTCCGCATTAAGCAGCGCGGTGCAAACGGCGCGGTCTGTTCAGCCTCAGCCTGGGGCCAAGGCGGACCCCCAGGTCGTCTTGAGCGGCATGGTTGGGGTGTCCCGTGCACTGGCCGACTTGCTGGATGCCGTCACCGATGGCTCGGGCCTGGTGTTGGACACAGAGCTTGCCAGTTACCACTTGATGTCGGCCGTGATGTTGCGTGCGCCCCATGTGATCCAGAACACCCTTGAAGTACGTGGCCTGGTGCGTTCAGCCCTGAAAGCTGGCCAAATCAGCCCGGATAACCTTGAGCGTTTGCACGGTTTCATGATGCTGCTTCTCAATGACACCGCCCTGGCCAGAGTGTCACTGAACAAGGTGCAACAAATCGCCCCGGAATACGGTTCGCGACTGACCCGTGGTGCTCTTGATGCAACCGAAAACTTCATGAAACTGGTGCACACTGACATTCCAACGGGGGCTACTGAACTCAAGGCTGATGTACCCGTCTTCATGCAGGCCGCCAACGATGCCATGCAAAGCCAGTTCAACCAGGTCGGGAAAAACCTGCTGGTGCTGGATGCCATGTTGGCTGATCGTCAGGCCAGTTTGCAGCGCAGTCTATGGTTGTCTCTGGGCCTGACATTGCTGTTTTTGTTTTTGGGTTTGTACCTGTGTGTTGGGTTTTACAACGCCATGGGCCAAGGCTTTGCGTCACTGCGTCGCCACTTGATCAGTATTTCAATGGGTGACTTGCGTTCACCGATTGAACCTCGTGGCAGGGATGAAGTGGCCGGCATGCTCAAAGAGCTCTCCAACATGCAACTGGCGCTGACACAGACCATTCGCGAAGTGCAGCTGGCCAGCGACGCGGTCGTCTCTTCCAGCATGGAAATTGCTCAAGGCACACATGACCTGGCGGCTCGCACCGAATCGGCTGCGGCGGCCCTGGAGGAGTCTTCAGCCGCCCTGGAGCAAACCAACTCCACCGTGGCCATGACGGCTGATGCGGTTGGCAAAGCCTCAGAAATTGCCACCGACAATGCCAGCACGGCCAGCCAGGGCGGTGCGGTGATGCGAGACGTGGCCGACACCATGGAACGCATCCAGGCCTCGTCACAAAAAATCAGCGACATCATCGGGGTGATTGATGGCATTGCCTTCCAGACCAACATCCTGGCGCTCAACGCGGCGGTAGAAGCCGCCCGTGCCGGTGAGCAGGGCCGTGGTTTTGCCGTGGTGGCAACCGAAGTGCGGGCGTTGGCCGGACGCAGCGCGGCTGCCGCCAAAGAGATCAAAACGCTGATCACCACCAGCACCGATGAGGTGACACGTGGCTCAGAGATCGTGCGCCAGGCCAGTGTGCACATGCACCAGATTGTGGACAACGCCGCACATGTGAAGAACCTGCTGGATGAAGTGGCCAATGGCGCACGTGAGCAAAGCCTGGGGATTGGTCAGATTGGTGAGGCGGTGCATGAGCTGGACCGCAACACCCAAGCCAATGCGGCCCTGGTCGAGGAAACTGCCGCCTCGTCCAGTCACCTGAGTTCGGCTGCCGTGCGGATGGCGGCACAGGTGGATGAGTTTCGCTTGTCCAATGCCAAAGTTTCACCTCTGGTGGAGGGTATTGATGTGGACAGCATCATTGACGGCCACCGTCAATGGAAAGTCAAGCT
>VIKI01000047.1:13757-16600 GCA_008080595.1 Comamonadaceae bacterium | reverse complement strand
AGGCACGTTTCAGAATGTGATCTGGGAACCCGGTTCCACAATCCAGCACACTTAGACGCACGCGCTGCGAAACGGCCAACCACTGGGTCTTCAACACCACCGCATTCGCATCCCCCAGATGTCCTGCGCTCACCGTGGCATCTTGCGCGTTTTGCAGCAAGTTATGCAGCACCTGGCGAAGCTGCTGTGCATCGCCCAAAATGGGCGGACAGACAGGATCAAGTTCAGCCAGGATACGAACCTGTCTGCCCTCATCATGGTAAAGGCTGAGCACATCACGTGCCAATACATTCAGGTCAATTGGCTTTAAATCTGCTGCTGGCAATCGTGCGTAATCCCTGAATTCGTTGACCAGTCTCTTCATCGCTTCAACCTGATCCACAATGGTTTTGACTGATTTGGTCAACAGGGCTTGTTCGGTGGCAGACACTTTGCCCGAGAGTTTCATTTCCAGGCGCTCTGCAGAAAGCTGGATCGGGGTCAACGGATTTTTGATCTCATGCGCCAAACGGCGGGCGACTTCTCCCCAAGCCTGAGAACGCTGCGCCGACACAATTTCGGAGATGTCATCAAAGACCAACAAACGTTGATCACCAGGCAAATCCGCACCACGGGCAATCAAGGTGATGGTGTCATTGGCGGGGCGACCAATTTGTGCAGCCCCGGAGCCGCCAAGCTCAAAGGATTGTTGCCAATGATCCAGGCTGCGCTGCGTGGAGTGCGCTTGAAAAACATCAAATTGCTGCTGAACACTGAGTCCAAATTTTTCCAAGCCTTCAATATCAGCCAGCAACTTGCCCTCATAGGCTGCCAGCGGTGTGCGCAAGATACGGGTTGCACCAGGATTGGCTGAAACGATCCTGCCATGGGCATTGAGCACCATCACACCGGCGGTCAGGTTGTCCAGTATGGTTTGAAGGTTGGCACGCGCTGCATTCACTTCTTGCATGCTCGACTGCACAGCGTGCCGTGCCTCGGAGAGTTGTTGGGTCATATCGGCAAAAGAGCGGGTCAACCCATCCAGCTCATCTTTGCCTTGCAACGATGCTTTGGGGGTCAGGTCACCCGCAGCCACTTGTCGCACACCATCTGCCAACAACAACATGGGGCGGGCAATTTGATTGCCGAGCAACACCGCCAACAACACGCCACCAAACACAGCCATGAACAAGCTCAGGGTCAAGGTGCCAATGTACATGCGGCGCAAGCCGTCACGTGCCAATGCACGTTCCTGGTATTCACGATTGGCTTGTGTCACAGCCAGTGCATCACGCACCAGCGATGGTGGCAGTGCTTTGATGACCAGCAAATAGCGCGATTCACCCAGCGTTTCCCATCTGCTACTGAGCAGCACCAGCGCTTTGATCTGGGCATTCACTTCTGAGCCAGTGATGCTTTCCTCCAAACCTTCAATCCAGGTCACCACACGCTGGTTTCGCGCGGTGCGGAATTGGGCTTGGGTGGGCAAGTCTGCGTTCAGTTTATAACGCGACTTGCCAGCTGAGGCGATTAAGCGACCAGAGGCACTCCACAACATCAAATCCTCGGAGGCCATGGCATCACGCGCACGCTCCAACGGCAAAGCAATACTGGCATCGGGCGCATCAGCCAATTGGGTTGCCGCAGCACGCGCCTTGGCGGCCAGATCAGACGAGAGTGCTTCCAGCGTGGTACGACCCAAATTCAACCCAGCTTCGAGCGCACCTTCTACTTTGACATCAAACCAGCTTTCAATTGAACGTGTCACAAACTGATAAGACACCACATAAATCAAAACCCCGGGCGCAAAGCCAGCCAAAGCAAAAACTGCGGCCAGTTTGACAAGCAAACGACTGCCAAACTTTTTTTGTTTTAAGCGGGAAAGCAGTCGCACAGCGACCCACACAATCACCAGAAGCAGTGCAGTGGCCACAACCACATTGATCACAAACAGCTGGGTGTAATTGCGCTCATACAAGTCACGGTTGGTCGTGGCTTGTGTCAACAAAAACAACAAGATCAACCCGATCGCCACCATCACCGTCAGCCCCAAACCCACGATCCAGCGCACGGCCCGTGAACTGTTCAACACGGCAGACTGGGTGTTGGACTGGGCACTCATTGCGTCGGCTCCGATGCCAGTGCTTTGCTTAAGGCGATGGAGATTTGCCAATCCGACTGTCCCAAGGTACCAATCTGCAATGGCCTTGGCAATTGCGCAACATCCAATCTGAAACGGAATTCCACCCCGTGTTTGGCTCCAGCTTCAAGTTGGGCTGCATCTGCAATACGCCAGCGGGAAAAACGCTGGACGGCATTCAAGGCATCTTGAAGGTTTTCAAAATTCTGATTCAGCATCAAACCCTGCTCTGAATCAATCACCGTCCCGGCATTCACATTCAGTCGCCAGCGCCGTGTCAGGGGATGGTAGGCCAGCCGCATGTGGCGCTGAACGCTGCTGACTTTGCGATTGAGCCAATACCAGCGCTCTCGCACCACATCGACTTCCGCAACAAAATGGACAGGGATTCCCTTCTGCAACGCATCTTCAACAACACTTGGCAATTCAAACTTGAGCGTCGTCGATAGCCACACCCCTTCCTCACTGCGCTCCAGCTTGAGTTCCTGTGGGTAAGTCGACACCGCCTGCGCACGCGTCTCACTGACTGACACGCTGAACAACAGCACAGCCAGCAGCCAAGCCAAGCCGCTAAGCCACCGACTTTTCGAGCAGTGCGTAGTAAAAACCATCATGATCACCGAGCGGATTGTCCGTGAAGGCGGTTGCCTGGGCCGCCACGCAGGGCAACAAGTGGCCAGGAGAAGACATCAATTTGGCCTGCGTGTTGCTTGCAAGAAACGCC
>VIKI01000047.1:0-13735 GCA_008080595.1 Comamonadaceae bacterium | reverse complement strand
TTCGGCCTTGAATACCGAACAAGTGCAATACAACAGCCGCCCCCCTGGAACGAGCACACCCCATAACGCTTTCAACAAACGTGCCTGAATGGCAACCAATTGCGCAATGTCGGTCGGGCGGCGCAACCATCGAATATCTGGATGCCGCCGCACGATACCAGCGGCCGAGCAAGGCGCATCCAGCAAGATGGCATCAAACGGCGTGCCATCCCACCACGCGCTCACATCGGCGGCATCAAAAGCCAGAACCTCAGCCGACAAGCCCAGCCGCGCCAAATTTTGATGAATGCGCTGACCACGGGCAGGATCAATGTCCAGCGCAGTCACCGCCAGATCGGCCATTTCGAGCAAATGCGCAGTCTTGCCACCTGGTGCCGCACAGGCATCCAGCAGGCGCAGTCCACGGGTCTCAGGCAACCCGGACAAAAGCAGCGGTGCCGCCCATTGCGCGGCGGCATCTTGTACCGAAACTAAACCATCGGCAAATCCGGGCAACTTCTGCACGGCCACCGGTGTGGTCAGTTGCAGACCACTGATGCCCACGGACAGGGCATCCAGACCCACCGTCTGAAGTTGCTCCAGATACGCAGTACGACTGATGCGCCGGGTATTGACGCGCAAGGTCAATGGGCCCGGGCTATTGTTGGCATTCAAAATGGACGGCCACGCATCTGGCCAATCCGTTTGCAGTTGTTTGATCCACCAGGGCGCATGATTCCACCGTGCGGTGACATCTTGTTCGGTTTGTGAGACCAGAGCGTCACGCTCACGCAAGAACCGGCGCAAACAGGCATTGATGAAGGCCGCTTGCGGCTTGATGGCCTGCGTTTTTTTAGCGGCCTCAATGGTCTGATTGACCAGCGTAAACGTGTCGTAGTGCGCCTCATCAGGCTGCCACAACAACGCCAACGCCGTACACAACAAAGCATCTGCGGGTGCGGGCGGAGTTCGCGGAGCCAGCAGTTGACGCAAAGCCTGCGCCCGACCCAGTGTGCGCAGCACAGCAAAACTTAATGCCTGAACCCCTGGGCGCAAAGATGCAGCCACGGCATCAAGCGCAGTCGTGCCGGACTGTCCATGCCGTATCGCCTGAATCACACTGGCAGTTGCCTGCAATTGCCGCCAAAGAGGCGGTGCGGAACCTAGAGTCATGCTATTTCTGTCAATTTATATAAATAAAAACGCCTCAAGCCCTTATAAACAGAGCGTGAGGCGCTACTTATTTTATAGCAATAAGATCACTCAGCGGCAGTATCCTCGCTTTGTTCTGCTTCGTTTTCACCCGCCAACTCAGCCGCTTCGGCTTCGGAAATGGCACGCCGTTCAGCATCGTCCATGTTTTCACGGATTTTGCGAGCTTCATGGTAGGCCATACCGGAACCGGCCGGGATCAGGCGACCCACGATCACGTTTTCTTTCAAACCACGCAGGCTGTCGCGTTTGCCCATGATGGCCGCTTCGGTCAACACCCGGGTGGTTTCCTGGAAGGAAGCCGCGCTGATGAAGCTGTCTGTCGACAACGATGCCTTGGTAATACCCAGCAACAAATTGGTGTAGGTCGCAGGGATTTTTCCTTCGGCACGCAAGGCATCATTGGTGTTGAGCATTTCTGAACGCTCCACTTGCTCACCATTGATGTAGGTGGAGTCACCAGCAGCTTCCACCACCACACGACGCAGCATCTGGCGCACGATCACTTCAATGTGTTTGTCATTGATCTTCACGCCTTGCAAGCGGTACACGTCCTGCACTTCGTCCACGATGTAACGTGCCAACTCTTCCGCACCCAGCAAGCGCAAGATGTCCTGTGGATCAGCCGGGCCGTCCACCACCACCTCGCCCTTGTTCACAATCTGGCCTTCATGCACCAGGATGTTCTTCTCTTTGGGCACGAGCTCTTCCCAGACTTTGCCTTCTGGATCGGTGATCTGCAAGCGAATTTTGCCTTTGGTTTCCTTGCCAAAGGAGATCGTGCCGGTCATCTCAGCCAACACGCCTTTGTCTTTGGGCGAGCGAGCCTCAAACAACTCCGCCACGCGCGGCAAACCGCCGGTAATGTCTCGGGTTTTTTGACCTTCGACCGGAATACGCGCCAGCACTTCACCGGGGCCCACATCCATGCCGTCACGCACTTGAACCAAGGCCCCAATCGGGAAGCCAATGGTCACAGAGTGGTCAGTGCCCGGAATCTTGACTTCATTGCCGGAGGCATCGATCAACTTGACCAAAGGACGCACCACCTTGGCAGAACCACGGTGTTTCGGGTCAATCACCACCAGGGTGGACAAACCGGTCACTTCATCGACCTGCTTGGCCACGGTCAAACCTTCCACCACATTTTCAAACAACGCCCGACCGGCGTATTCGGTGATGATGGGGCGAGTCAGCGGATCCCAGTTGGCCAAAATCGTGCCTGACTTGATGGTTTGATCGGCCTTCACCGTCAACACGGCACCGTAAGGCACTTTGTGGCGTTCACGCTCACGGCCGTGTTCATCATGAATCACGACTTCGCCTGAACGAGAAATCACCACCAGTTCGCCCTTGCCATTGGTCACATAACGCATCGTGGCGTTGAACCCGATCACGCCGTTGGACTTGGCTTCAACGCTGGAGGCAATGGCCGCACGCGAAGCTGCACCACCGATGTGGAAGGTACGCATGGTCAGCTGGGTACCCGGTTCACCGATCGACTGGGCGGCAATGACACCCACAGCCTCACCACCATTGACCAAACCGCCACGACCCAGGTCACGGCCATAACACTTGGCACAAATACCAAAACGGGTTTCACAAGTCAATGCAGTGCGCACCTTGACCTCATCCACGCCGGCAACTTCCAATTCGTCAATCAAATCCTCATCCAGCATGGCACCCGCAGGGGCCAGGACGGATTGGTTTTCTGGATGGAGCACATCGTCGGCCACAGTACGACCAAGAATACGATCCCGCAAGGACTCAATGGTTTCACCGCCTTCGACAATGGCGCGCATCAAATACCCGTTATGCGTACCGCAGTCTTGCTCCGTCACCACCAAGTCTTGCGTCACATCGACCAGACGACGGGTCAGGTAACCCGAGTTCGCAGTTTTCAAGGCCGTGTCCGCCAAACCCTTACGAGCACCGTGGGTGGAGATGAAGTACTCCAACACGTTCAGACCTTCACGGAAGTTGGCGGTAATGGGGGTTTCAATGATCGAGCCATCAGGCTTGGCCATCAAACCCCGCATACCGGCCACCTGACGAATCTGTGCAGCAGAACCACGGGCACCGGAGTCGGCCATCATGTAGATGGAGTTGAACGACTCTTGCGGCACCTGGTTGCCATGGCGATCCGTCACGGTTTCCTTGGACAGTTGGCCCATCATCACCTTGGACACTTCGTCACCAGCTTTACCCCAGATGTCCACCACCTTGTTGTAACGCTCACCGGCGGTCACCAAACCTGAGGTGTACTGCTGGGCAATTTCCTTGACCTCTTGCTCAGCGTGGTCAATGATGCCCGGCTTCTCGGTAGGCACCAGCATGTCTTCGATGGAGATCGAGATACCGGCACGGGTCGCCAAACGGAAGCCGTATTGCAACAACTTGTCAGCAAACACCACCGTCTCTTTGAGTCCGCACTTGCGGAAAGACACGTTGATCAGCTTGGAGATTTCTTTCTTCTTCAAGGCTTTGTTGATGTTGGCAAAAGGCAAGCCCTTGGGCAAAATTTCAGACAACAAGGCACGCCCGGCGGTGGTTTCCCACAGCTTGGTCGAGGGCACCAGTTCGCCCGTGGCCTTATCCTTGGTGTACTCGGTCAAACGCACATTGATACGGCTGTGCATTTCGACAACACCCGCATCAAAGGCACGCTGAACTTCACCCACGTCCGAGAAAATCAGGCCTTCGCCTTTGCCGTTGATCTTTTCGCGGGTGGTGTAGTACAAGCCCAGCACCACGTCTTGCGACGGCACGATGGAGGGCTCGCCATTGGACGGGAACAGCACATTGTTGGATGCCAGCATCAAGGTGCGAGCTTCCATTTGCGCTTCAACCGACAAGGGCACGTGAACCGCCATCTGGTCACCGTCAAAGTCGGCATTGAAGGCCGCGCAAACCAGTGGATGCAGCTGGATGGCTTTACCTTCGATCAGGATCGGCTCGAACGCCTGGATGCCCAAACGGTGCAAGGTTGGCGCACGGTTGAGCATGACCGGATGTTCGCGAATCACTTCTTCCAGAATGTCCCAGACCACCGGGGTGCCGGATTCAACCTCTTTTTTGGCCGCCTTGATGGTGGTGGCAATGCCCATGGCTTCCAGACGAGCGAAGATGAAGGGCTTGAACAACTCCAGAGCCATCAGTTTGGGCAGACCACACTGGTGCAACTTGAGCGTTGGGCCCACCACAATCACCGAACGGCCAGAGTAGTCGACGCGCTTACCCAGCAAGTTTTGGCGGAAACGGCCACCCTTGCCTTTGATCATGTCAGCCAGAGACTTGAGCGCACGCTTGTTGGCACCGGTCATGGCTTTGCCACGGCGGCCGTTGTCCAGCAAGCTGTCCACGGCTTCTTGCAGCATGCGCTTTTCATTGCGCGCAATGATTTCAGGGGCCTTGAGTTCCAGCAAACGGCGCAGACGGCTGTTGCGGTTGATCACTCGGCGGTACAGATCATTCAGGTCAGAAGTCGCGAAACGACCACCATCCAGTGGCACCAGGGGGCGCAGATCCGGCGGCAACACAGGCAGCACATCCAACACCATCCACTCGGGCTTGATGCCGGATTTCTTGAACGCTTCAAGCAATTTGAGGCGTTTGGTGTTTTTCTTGATCTTCAGCTCAGAGCCACTGGGGTCATTGCGCAGCTTTTCGATTTCGCTGTCAATGTCCAGGTTTTGCAACAATTCCTTGACACCCTCAGCGCCCATCTTGGCCTGGAATTCGTCCCCGTACTCTTTGAACTTGGCATCAAAATCGTCTTCAGACATGATGCTGTATTTTTTCAGCGGGGTCATGCCGGGATCGGTGACCACATAAGCTTCAAAGTACAACACGCGCTCAATATCACGCAGGGTCATGTCCAGCACCAAGCCCAAACGGCTGGGCAAAGACTTCAGGAACCAGATATGGGCGCAAGGGGCGGCCAGATCGATGTGGCCCATGCGCTCACGACGCACCTTGGTTTGGGTGACTTCAACGCCGCATTTTTCACAGATCACACCGCGATGCTTGAGGCGCTTGTACTTGCCGCACAAACACTCATAGTCTTTGATGGGGCCAAAAATCTTGGCGCAAAACAAACCATCACGCTCAGGCTTGAAGGTACGGTAATTGATGGTTTCAGGTTTTTTGACTTCGCCAAAAGACCATGACCGAATTTTTTCGGGCGAGGCCATGCCAATTGTGATGGCATCAAAATGCTCATCAGGCGTAAATTGCTTGAACAGGTCGAGTAATGATTTCATGACTGTTAATCCTTTTGTTTAGTTGAGGACAGCACCTCATCGCCTTGCGGTGATGGTGCTGCCCAGCAAAGCTCTTTCAAGCAATTACGAGCGTTCCAGCTCGATGTCCAGGCCCAAAGAACGGATTTCCTTGACCAGCACGTTGAACGACTCCGGCATACCCGCTTCGATGGAGTGCTCACCCTTGACGATGCTCTCGTACACCTTGGTACGGCCTTGAACGTCGTCTGATTTGACTGTGAGCATTTCCTGCAAGGTGTAGGAAGCACCATATGCCTCAAGCGCCCAAACTTCCATCTCACCAAAACGCTGACCACCAAACTGGGCTTTACCACCCAGCGGTTGTTGCGTCACCAAGCTGTAAGGACCGGTAGAGCGAGCATGCATCTTGTCGTCCACCAAGTGGTGAAGCTTCAGGTAATGCATGTAGCCAACAGTCACCGGGCGCTCGAAACGATCCCCGGTGCGGCCGTCGTACAGATACGCTTGCGTGCGTGTGGGTGTCAGGCCTTTGGCCGCCGCAAGGTCGTCTGGATAAGCCAGTTTCAGCATGGCACGGATTTCGTCTTCTGAGGCACCGTCAAACACCGGTGTAGCAAAAGGCATCCCTGTGGTCAGGTTGTGCGACATCTCAAGCAACTGGTCATCACTGAGCTGTGACAAGTCTTCCTTGCGCCCTGTGGCGTTGTAGACCTCATCCAAGAATGTGCGCAACTCTGCCACCCGGCTTTCGTGTTGCAGCATGTCACCAATACGCTGACCAATCCCTTTGCCAGCCCAGCCCAAGTGAACTTCAAGCACCTGACCAACGTTCATCCGTGACGGCACGCCAAGTGGATTCAGCACGATGTCACAAGGTGTGCCATCGGCCATGTGTGGCATGTCTTCCATCGGAACAATCTTTGAGACCACACCTTTGTTACCGTGACGACCAGCCATCTTGTCACCCGGCTGCAGATGGCGTTTCACCGCCACATAGACCTTGACCATTTTCAGCACGCCAGCTGGCAGATCATCTCCCTGGGTGAGTTTCTTGCGCTTTTCTTCAAATGCCAAGTCAAAGCTGTGACGGGTTTGCTCCAAAGAATTTTTGATGCTTTCCAGCTGAGCAGAAACATCATCTTCAGCAGGGCGCACGTCAAACCAGTGGAACTTGTCAATGGATGCCAGATAGGCTTTGTCAATCTTGCTACCCTTGGCCAGTTTTTGCGGTCCGCCGTTGGCCACACGCCCCATCAACAGCTTCTCAATCCGGTCAAACGCATCAGCTTCTACGATGCGAAGCTGGTCATTCAGGTCAAGACGGAAACGCTTGAGCTCGTCATCAATGATCTGCTGGGCGCGGCGGTCACGCTGAATGCCTTCACGCGTGAACACTTGCACATCAATCACCGTGCCTTGTGAGCCTTGGTCAACACGTAGCGAAGTGTCCTTGACATCACTGGCTTTCTCACCAAAGATGGCACGCAACAGCTTTTCTTCGGGTGTCAGTGTGGTTTCACCTTTGGGGGTGACTTTACCCACCAAGGTGTCGCCGGGTTGAACTTCAGCGCCGACATAGATGATGCCGGACTCGTCCAAACGATTGAGTTGTTGTTCACTCAGGTTGGGAATATCCCGTGTGATTTCCTCGGCACCGAGTTTGGTATCACGAGCCATCACGACCAGTTCTTCGATATGAATCGAGGTGTAGCGGTCTTCGGCCACCACACGTTCGCTGATCAAAATCGAGTCTTCAAAGTTATAACCGTTCCAGGTCATGAAGCCAATCAGCATGTTTTGGCCCAAGGCCAACTCACCCAGGTCGGTCGATGCACCATCGGCAATCACATCACCTTTGGCAAGGTGATCGCCTTTTTTGACCACCGGACGCTGATGAATGTTGGTGTTCTGATTGGAACGCTGGTATTTGATCAGGTTGTAGATGTCCACACCGACCTCACCGGCCTGCGCTTCGCTGTCATTCACACGAATCACGACACGGCTTGCATCGACATAATCCACCACACCGCCACGGGTGGCAACCACCACCGTGCCGGAGTCAACGGCTGCGACACGCTCAATACCTGTGCCCACCATGGGTTTTTCAGGACGCAGCACAGGCACGGCTTGGCGTGACATGTTTGCACCCATCAACGCACGGTTGGCATCGTCGTGTTCCAGGAAGGGAACCAGTGATGCGGCCACGGAAACGATCTGCGCGGGAGACACATCCATGTATTGAATGCGGTCAGCCGTGACCATCACGGTTTCACCCGCTTCACGCGCTGAAATCAGCTCGCCGGTCAATTGACCGTCTTTATCCAAGGCCGCATTCGCCTGGGCGATCACGTATTTACCTTCTTCAATGGCCGACAAATAGTCGATTTCCATGGTGACCTTGCCATCGACCACACGACGGTAAGGGGTTTCAATGAAACCGTATTCGTTCAGCCGGGCGTACAGCGCCAAGGAGTTGATCAAACCAATGTTCGGACCTTCGGGTGTTTCAATCGGGCAGACACGACCGTAATGGGTCACGTGCACGTCACGCACCTCAAATCCAGCACGCTCACGTGTCAAACCGCCTGGGCCAAGGGCTGAAACACGGCGCTTGTGCGTGATTTCAGACAATGGATTGGTCTGATCCATGAATTGGGACAACTGCGATGCACCAAAGAACTCCTTCAATGCGGCCGAAATCGGCTTGCTGTTGATCAAGTCATGTGGCATCAAGGGTTCTTGCTCGGCCTGACCCAGACGCTCCTTCACAGCTTTTTCGATGCGAGCCAAACCCATGCGGTATTGGTTTTCTGCCAACTCACCCACGCAACGCACGCGGCGATTACCCAAGTGATCGATATCATCAACTTGACCATGGCCATTGCGCAAATCAACCAGAATCTTGACCACAGCCAAAATATCTTCGTTGGTGAGCACCATCGGGCCGGTGGACTCAGGGCGTCCCATCTTGGCGTTGAACTTCATACGACCGACGCGCGACAGATCGTAGGTATCCGGGTTATAGAACAAGCGTTGGAACAACGCCTGCACCGCATCTTCTGTTGGCGGCTCGCCAGGACGCATCATGCGGTAAATGGCGACACGTGCGGCAAATTCGTCGACGGTTTCATCCGTGCGAAGTGTTTGCGAAATGTAAGCCCCTTGGTCAAGTTCATTGGTGTAGATACATGCCAGATCCTGCACACCGGATGAACGCAGCTTTTTGAGCAAAACTTCCGTCAACTCTTCATTGGCTTTGGCCAAAATCTCGCCGGTTTCAGCATCAACCACATTACGAGCCACCACGCGACCAATCAAAAAGTCTTCGGGCACAGAAATGTGTGTTGTGCCAGATTGCTCCAACTCGCGAGTGTGGCGGGCCGTGACACGCTTTTCTTTGACCACCACCACTTTGCCGCTCTTGTCGGTGATGTCAAAACGGGCCACTTCACCACGCAGACGTTCTGAGACAAACTCCATCTGTGCGCCACTGTCCATCAAACGGAAGTTGTCGTTGACAAAGAAGTTGGCAAGAATCGATTCATTGTTCAAGCCAATGGCCTTGAGCAAAATCGTCACCGGCATCTTGCGACGACGATCCACCCGGAAGTACAAAATGTCCTTCGGATCAAATTCAAAATCGAGCCAGGAACCACGGTAGGGAATGATACGAGCTGAAAAAAGCAACTTGCCCGAGCTATGTGTTTTGCCCTTGTCATGCTCAAAAAATACGCCTGGAGAACGGTGCAATTGCGACACAATCACACGCTCAGTGCCGTTGATGACAAAAGAGCCTTTTTCAGTCATCAAGGGGACTTCACCCATGTAGACTTCTTGCTCCTTGACCTCTTTGACCACCTTGTTTTGGGTGGTAGAAGATTCACGGTCATAAATGATCAATTGCACTTTGGCACGCACAGCCGATGCAAACGTCAAACCGCGGGTCTGGCACTCACGCACGTCAAATGCAGGTTTGGCCAAGTTGTACTCAAGGTACTTCATCTCCACGAAACCATTGTGCGACACAATCGGAAAAGCCGCATCAAAAGCAGCCTGTAGACCTTCGTCTGTACGCTTCTTGGGGGAAACTTCTGCCTGAAGAAACGCCGTGTAGGCATCCTTTTGCATCTGCAACAGATAGGGAATCTCCAGCACGCTGTCGCGTGTACCAAAGTTTTTACGAATCCGCTTGCGTTCGGTGTATGTGTAAGCCATGAGATCTCCGGGCAACTAGGGGAACTTGTGGAAGTCCTGGACGACTTTAAATCTTGGTGATTGGCCACTACCAATCATTGGCGGACGACTGCACATTGCATGCAGCCCGAACCAAGGCATCTTCTGCTGTCGGGATTAGAAGACACTGAAAAAAAGTTCAAACAACTGCTTTTCAGTGCGCTCTCAAGAAACGCCAAAGGCTGGAGGCCTATCACAGCACTCCAGCCCGTGAGACAACTCAATTATTTGAGTTCAGCTTTGGCACCAGCCTCAACCAGTTTCTTCAAAGCGGCTTCAGCATCAGCCTTGGACACGCCTTCTTTGACGTTCTTCGGTGCGCCATCGACCATGTCTTTAGCTTCTTTCAAGCCCAGACCTGTGATTTCGCGAACGGCCTTGATGACTGACACTTTTTGAGCGCCAGCGTCAAGCAGAACCACATTGAATTCAGTTTTCTCTTCTGCAACAGCAGCGGCAGCACCACCGCCAGCAGCGGGAGCAGCCATTGCAGCTGCGCTCACGCCGAATTTCTCTTCGATGGCTTTCACCAGGTCGTTGAGTTCCATGACCGTCATGCTGTCGAGCGCGGTCAAAAATGCGTCTTTATCGAATGCCATTTTGATTTCCTAACAATATTGGTTACGTCTTGCTGCAAGCGTTCAAGCTGCAACTGCTTCGGCAGAAACTTCTGCACCAGCGCCTTTTTTCTCCGCAATCGCTGCCAGCACACGGGCTGTTCGCGAAATGGGAGATTGCATCAAGCCCAGCAACTGAGCCAACAGCACTTCCTTGGTAGGAATGCTTGCCAGTTGTTTAACGCCCTCTACATCCAGTACTTTTCCACCGTATGCACCTGCGCGAATCACCAACTTGGCATTGGTCTTCGCGAATTCAGCTACCACTTTTGCGGCAGCCACTGCATCTTCAGAGAAGCCATAGATCAACGGACCTGTCATCTGGTCAGACATCACCTCAAAGCCTGTTCCTGCTACAGCACGACGAGCCAAGGTGTTTTTCAACACACTTAAACTTACGCCATTGCTGCGTGCATTCGAGCGCAATTTGGTCATGTCAGCGACCGTGATGCCACGGTACTCCGCTATCACGAGCGTTTGAGCTTTAGCGGCGAGGCCAGTCACATCACTGATGACCGCTTCTTTCTCACTGCGATTTAAACTCAAGGTCTACTCCTTCAAAATGTGTCTATTTGCAGCATTTGCTCGCTGCATAGAACACGCTACATTGCAGCGACCAACTGATTCGGAACTTTTCAATTCTTTGCCAGTGGGATCGCCATCTGCGTTGGCTCTTGCGGATTAAGTACTTGGCGTTATGCCTTGTCCACCAACGGTCTTGGATGGCCTGAACGTGTCATTCAATACATTCAGCCCACCACATCAGGCTTACCTTTAGGGCAGCCTGATTTTTTGCGAAACAACTGCTTATGCAGCAACCGTCTGCAAATCTACGCGAACACCTACGCCCATGGTGCTTGAAACAGCCACTTTGCGGAGATACAAGCCTTTGCTGGTTGCAGGTTTGGCCTTAGCCAAAGCATCCACCAAAGCTGCCAAGTTGCCTTGCAGCTTGTCGTTATCAAATGAACGACGACCAATTGTGGAATGCACAATGCCTGCTTTGTCTACACGGAACTGCACCTGACCTGCCTTGGCATTGCGTACAGCACCAGCCACATCAGGAGTCACTGTGCCAACTTTGGGATTGGGCATCAAACCGCGTGGGCCAAGAATTTGACCCAATGTACCCACCACGCGCATCGCATCTGGTGCAGCGATCACCACATCAAACGGCATGTTGCCAGCTTTAACCATCGCAGCCAAATCATCCATGCCAACAATGTCAGCACCGGCGGCTTTGGCTTCTTCAGCCTTAGCGCCCTGAGCAAACACAGCCACACGTTTGGTCTTGCCTGTGCCATTTGGAAGCACCACAGCGCCACGCACCACTTGGTCAGATTTTTTGGCATCTACCCCCAGCTGAATGGCCACATCAATGGACTCATCAAACTTGGCATTGGCAAATTCCTTCACCAAACCCAAAGCATCACCAACAGCGTACAACTTGCTGCTGTCAATCTTGCCTTGTTGGGCTTTTTGTTTTTTTGTTAAGCGCGCCATTTACACACCCTCCACATTCACGCCCATTGAACGGGCAGAGCCAGCAATGGTACGAACAGCGGCATCCAGATCAGCAGCTGTCAAATCTTTCATCTTGGTCTTGGCGATTTCTTCGAGCTGTGCACGCGTGATCTTGCCAACCTTGGTCTTCAGCGGATTAGACGATCCCTTATCGATCTTGACCGCTTTCTTGATCAAAATCGATGACGGAGGCGACTTGATCACAAAAGTGAAGCTCTTGTCTGCAAAAGCGGTGATCACCACCGGCAATGGCAAACCAGGTTCAATACCTTGAGTCTGCGCGTTAAACGCCTTGCAGAACTCCATGATATTCAACCCGCGTTGACCCAAAGCTGGACCAATGGGTGGGGATGGATTGGCTTTACCTGCTGGCACTTGCAGCTTGACAAAACCGACGATTTTTTTCGCCATGTTTAACTCCTAGCGGGTTTTAACGTCTTGGTGTACACAATGCACACTTCAGACTCCCCGTTGTTAACGACTCATTTCAATTTTTGCACCGAGTCGAAAAGTGCAAACTCTCCAGCATCGTTACAGTTGTTCAAATTGAGTCAACAACTGTGACGATGCACTTTCAGGTTTTCTCAACCTGTGAAAACTCAAGCTCAACGGGCGTTGACCTGCCGAAAATCGTAACTGCCACGCGTACTTTGCTTTTCTCGTAATTGACCTCTTCAACCGACCCATTGAAGTCAGCAAATGGCCCCTCTTTGACGCGAACCATTTCACCCACCACAAACTCAATCTTGTGTCGAGGTTTGTCCGTACCTTCCTGCATCTGACTGACGATCTTCATCACTTCGGATTCAGAAATGGGTGATGGACGGGTTTTGCCACCACCGACAAATCCGGTCACTTTATTGGTGTGCTTGACCAAATGCCAAGTGTCATCATCCATGACCATCTCAACCAACACATACCCCGGGAAAAACTTGCGCTCAGTGGTTTTTTTCTGGCCATTTTTGATTTCGACCACTTCTTCCATGGGCACCAAAATTCGACCAAATTTCGCCTGCATGCCAGAACGCAAAATGCGTTCCGCAATATTCCGCTCTACAGCTTTTTCCATGCCCGAATAAGCATGAACAACATACCAGCGCAAATCCGGATTGGTCGCTGGTGCAGCCAGTGTTTGGGCGGCAGTAAGAGGCACAACCGACTCGATCGACGAAATATCGTTCATTATTTTCTCCACCCCAGAATCAGGTCGTAAAAGACCCATTCAAGGGTTTTGTCAGTCAACCACAAAAACAACGCCATGATCAACACAAACCCGAACACATAGGCCGTCATCTGAATCGCCTCTTTGCGCGCAGGCCAGACGACTTTTTTCGCTTCTTTGACAGAGTCACGACCAAAAGCCACCAGCGACTTTCCCGACTCAGACATCAGGAAAACACCCACGGCAGCCGCCAGACTCACAAGCAAACCCAACCATTGAAACAATGGACCCTGTTTGGCTAATGCGTAATATGCAACGAGAGAGACAATGACCAAGCCTGCAGCACCAAATAACTTGGCTTTATCTGCAGTCGTATTGACAGTTTGAACTTGTGTGGTGGCCATTATTGACTTGACTTGCGCCTAAGAGATATCTACAGATTGATTGCGACTTTCAGACGCATAAGCCCACTATTCTCATAGTGGGCCTTTTCACCTGCCTTGATGCAGGTGGCAGGGGCAGTAGGAATCGAACCTACAACCTTCGGTTTTGGAGACCGACGCTCTGCCAATTGAGCTATGCCCCTGTATGAACTCCGTTACTTCAAAGTCACGTGCTTAAGCAATCACCTTAGCAACCACACCCGCACCCACGGTACGACCACCTTCGCGAATCGCAAAGCGCAGGCCTTCTTCCATGGCGATTGGGGCAATCAACTTCACCGTGATGGAGACGTTGTCACCAGGCATCACCATTTCTTTACC
>VIKI01000288.1:2670-7622 GCA_008080595.1 Comamonadaceae bacterium | reverse complement strand
TGTCGGCGGCAGCTTCGGGCTCACCACCCAGCTGGCGCAAAAAGGCCCGGGTGACAGTAAAGGCAATGAGGCCCACCACCCCCAGCGTCAGGGCGGCAATGAGCAGCGAGAGGTTCAGCGCACTGGCCTTGGCCGCAGCGGCTTCGTCGGCACTCTTTTTGCCTAACTGTGCGCTGTAGGCAATCTGATCGTCAATGGCGGTGTTCAGCTTTTCGGCGAGGGCGGCAACCTGCGGCAATGCGTCACGTGCTTCGGCCGTCTTGTTTTGGCGGGACAGGGCCAGGACAGGCTCGAGGGTAGCGGTGTATTCCTTCAGCAAGGCGCGGTTGGCCGCCAGCATCTGGCGGTCTTTGTCATCAGAGGCCAGGGACTCATAGTCTTTGAAGGCCTTTTCGGTTTGGTCTTGGGCATCCTTGATCGACTTGTCGATCGCAGCCGTTTTTGTCGCATCGTTATTCAGCACATGGCGGTAGACCCGCACACGGATCTGGCTGAAAGACCGCACGGCATCGTCTAACGTCATCAGGCTGGGCACGGTTTTTTCGTTGCCAAAGTTGGCCGCTTCAAACACTTTGTTCATCTGCTGCTGGCCCAGGCCTGCCAAGAGCGCAATACCCAGCAGCGCCGAGCCTGCGAGCGAGGCCATTTTTTGGGTCACGGTCAATTTCATGGTTTGTCTTTCAGAGTGAATCTGCGTGTGGGGGGCAAAAATGAACGGGTTCGGCCTGCCGGATGCCCGTTTTTCAAGTCATTTTGGCGTGTAGCCCTTTTAAAATATGCGTAACAAGCTACTATTTAAATAGCATTCTCTAGCTCGCCGTGAGCAGGTGCTTGCGTTCTTCAGCAGGTGCATCGCCCGTCATCACCTGCTTCATCAAGCCCGGCACATCCAGAATCAGCGCCACCTCGCCGCTGCCCAGAATGGTGAAGCCGCCAATGCCCTGGATCAGGTTGAACACCTTGCCCAGCGGTTTGATCACGGTCTGGAACTCGCCCATCAGGCGGTCCACCACCAAGCCGGCTTTTTGCTCGCCGTAGCGCACCACCACGATGTTTTCGCGGCGCACCAACGCACCTTCGACCTCAAAGTGCTCGCGCAGGCGGCGGTAGGGCAGCACCTCGCCGCGCAGGTTCAGGTAGCGCTTGTCGCCGCTGTTGCGGTCCTCAGAACTGAGTTCGATGCACTCCACCACCATGTCCAGCGGAATGACGTAGACCGCATTGCCGACACCGACCAGGAAGCCGTCGATGATGGCCAGCGTCAGGGGCAGGCGGATGCGCACCGTGCTGCCCACCCCTTCCACGCTGTCCAGGTCCACCGTGCCACGCAGGGCGGCAATGTTTCTGCGCACCACGTCCATGCCAACGCCGCGGCCTGAGAGGTTGCTGACAGATTCGGCAGTGGAGAAGCCCGCCTCGAAAATCAGGTGGTAGATTTCCTTGTCGGTCAGGTTCTGGCCTTCGCTGACCAGGCCGCGTTCGATGGCTTTTTTCAGGATGCGGGCTTTGTTCAGGCCACCGCCGTCGTCCGAGACTTCAATGACGATGCTGCCCGCGTCGTGGAAGGCGTTGAGCTTGAGCGTGCCTTTGGCCGGCTTGCCACGGGCCAGGCGCACTTCGGCCGACTCAATGCCGTGATCCATCGAGTTGCGCACCAGGTGGGTCAGCGGGTCGCCAATTTTTTCGACCACGGTTTTGTCGAGTTCGGTCTCAGCTCCGCTGATGACCAGCTGAATGTCTTTGCCAAGCTCTTTGCCCACGTCACGCACCACACGCTGGAAGCGGTTGAAGGTGGCGCCAATCTGCACCATGCGCAGGTCCAGCGCCGAGTCGCGCACTTCTTCCACCAGGCGCGACAGGGTGGCGGTGGTTTCCAGCAGCTCGGGCACACCGGCACGCTGGGCCGCCAGGCTGGCCCCGGCCCCGGCGATGATGAGTTCGCCCACCAGGTTGATCAGGGCATCAAGCTTGTCGGCATCAACCCGGATCAGGTTGGCCTCGGCGGCTTTGCCGTCTTTGCGCTGTTTTTGCTTTTCCAGGGCGGCATCAACCACCGGGGGCTGCACCATGTGTTGGCCGACCAGCACTTCGCCGATGTGCTGAGCGGTTTGGCCGGGCAACTGGCTTTGGGCTTTCTGGATGCGCAAGGCGGTGTCCAGCTCGTGCTGGGTGAGGGTGCCGCAGCGCACCAGCATGTCGCCCAGTATTCGGTGATTTTGCTGCGCGGGGGCAGGATGCGGATGCGGCTGCTTTCCTGCACAAATTCAAACACGCCTTCAATCGTGGCTTTGTCGGCATCGCTCTTGAAGCCAATCTCGAAACCCAGGTAGCAGCTCTCGGGGTCCATGCTGGTGGCCCCGGGAATGGCATCAAGCAGCGTGATGATGTTGACAATCTCGCCCAGCGAGGCCAGGTAGCGGATGAAGGACAAGGGGTCCATGCCGTCACGCAGCACATCACGGCCAAAGCGCAGTGACAAGTGCCAGCGGTCGGTTTCGACCGCACCGCCACCGTGGCTGGTGTGGGGGAATTCGTATTCGGCCGGCACGGACGCAGACACTGGGGCACTGCCATCGGCGGGGGTGGCCACCACCGCATGGGCTTTGACCTTGGCCGTGGGCGCATGACCGTGTTCGTGGGCTCCACCCAGATAGGTGCTGAGTTGCACCACCAGGGCATGGTCTTGGGTGATGGTGTCTTCAGCCAGCTCGCCACCATTGGCCACATGGTCAATCAGGGCCCGCATGTGGTCGCCGCTTTGCAGCAGCAGGGCCACCAGCTCCGGGGTGATGGCGAGTTCATTGCTGCGCACTTTGTCCAGAACGCTTTCGGCCACATGGGTGAAGGCGACGATGCCGTCCAGCCCAAACAGGCCGGCTGAGCCTTTGATGGTGTGGGCGGCGCGGAAGATGGCGTTGATGGTGTCGATGTCGTCGGGGGCGTGTTCGATGCGTAACAGCGCGTCTTCCATCTGCTCCAGCAGGTCACGGGCTTCGGCAATGAAGGTTTGCAGTGCGTCGTCAAGATTCATGTTGTTTACTCCGTTGCGTGAATCAGTACGGTGTCGCCAAAAAAGCCTTCCAGGTCGCACAGTTCCAGCATGTTCAGGACGGCCGGGCTGTGGTCGGTCAGACTCAGGGTTTTGTTTTGCGCCTGGGCTTCGGTTTTGGCCAGTACCAGCAGTTGCAGGCCAGCCGCATCGATCTCGCTGACCGCGGCGAGGTTGATTTCAATGGCATCACCTTGCGCCATGGGGGTGAGTAATTCGCCTTTGAGTTCCAGAGCGGTGTAGATCGTCATCTCACCTATGACATGGATGCGGCACAGGCCGCTGCTATCTCGTTCAACTGTGACTGCCATGGGGGTGTCCTTGCTGGAGTGGGGGGGATGGTCGAACCGGGCCGAACCGGGCTGGGCCGGCTGAGCTGGGCAATGGGTCAGGGCAGGATCAGTTTGTTGACCGCAGCCAGCATTTGGGCCGGCTGAAAGGGTTTGACCACCCAGGCTTTGGCCCCGGCGGCTTGGCCAGCCTGCTTTTTGGCTTCACCGGCTTCGGTGGTGAGCATGATGACGGGTGTGAATTTGTAGGCGGGCAGTTTTTTGGCCTCGGTGACGAAAGTGATGCCGTCCATGTTGGGCATGTTCACGTCGCTGATGATGAGGTGGATTTTTTGGCCGTTGAGTTTGGTGAGGGCATCACGGCCATCACAGCCTTCAATCACATCGTAGCCAGCACCTTTGAGGGTGATGCTGACAACTTGGCGCAGGGACGATGAGTCGTCGACGATCAGAATGGTTTTTGCCACGGGGGTTCTCCTAGAAAAAAGTGATTTCGGTTGAGCTTGAGGGGTTGGGGGCTGCGCTCTGGCCTGCGCCACCGTGGTGCAGGGTGTATTGCTCCTGGGTGGTGTAGGTGCTGGCCAGGGCATCGAGCCAGGCGTTGACGTCGATGCTGGGTATCGGTTGACCTTGGGCGAGTTGTTGGGCCCCATCGGCCAGGGTTTGGCTGAGCTTGCCCTGGTCGTCACGCACGTGGCCGAGCACTTGGCTGACGCGATCCTGGAACTGCAGGGCCACCAGCACTTCAGAGATTTCGCCCTGAATGAGTTGGCTTTCCTGGCGCAGCACACTGGCGGACTCGTTGAGGTTGTTGGCGGTGCTGCGGAATTCGCCCAGCACGGTGTCAATGACTTGCTCAGAATGGGCCACCATTTGGGCATCTTGCTCGGCGTATTGGCGTGAGATTTGCAAGGTGTTGGCAATGGCTTTGTTGACGGTCTCCACCGTGTCTGCAATCTTTTTGCCGGTTTCACCCGATTGTTTGGAGAGCATGCGGACTTCACTGGCCACCACCGCAAAACCGCGCCCAACCTCACCGGCGCGGGCGGCTTCAATGGCGGCGTTGATGGCCAGCAGGTTGGTTTGCTGGGCAATGGCCCCCACATCTTTGGCCATTTGTTGCAGGGCTTCAGTGAAGTGCGACAGGCCGTGCACTTCATGCAGCAGCTCTTCTTTTTCCTTCAGGCTGGAGCGCAGCGAGCTGATGATGGCGTTGAGTTCGCTCTGGCTGTCGTTGAGCAGGGCGACCACACCTTTGCTTGCGGCATCACCGCTGGCACTGCCCTCTGAGGCCGCCACCGCTGAGGCCAGGCGTTGCGAGAGGTTGGCAAAGCGTCTGGCCAGGTCGTTGATGCCTTGTTCGGTTTGGCTGCGCCCCATTTCGATCTGGTTGGACCAGACCGGTAACACCTGCGCACACAGGGGGGCCAGGCCACCGATGTATTGGGCGTGCACACTTTGTTCAATTTTGCTTTGGCGGCGGCTGGCTTGCTGCCAGGCCCAGGCGGTGCAGGCTGTTGTGATCACCGCCAGGCCCAAGGACAATGCCACCGGGGGCAGGCCGGTGGGCACAAGCATGGCCAGTAAACCACCGCCTCCGCACAAAATGACCG
>VIKI01000288.1:0-2636 GCA_008080595.1 Comamonadaceae bacterium | reverse complement strand
CGGCAGGATGCCCCTGCCGCCTTGGTGATTGACCGTCCCGCTGTCTGTAGTTCGCATGCGCATCCATTCTTTGGCTTCTTGGTTTGGGATACACGCGCTGCTTTTGGACTTGCGTGCACCGAGACCTCAGAGAATGCAGGATTTCAGCGAATTCGACTATCAGGCAATCTTGATTTTGCTGTCAGGATACCTGTCAGGTGGGTAGGGATGGGTGGGGGCAGGGGTAGGGAAATTCTTACAGATATCCTGATCCGCACTCGGGAACCGCTATTTTTCGATGCGAAATCAGCCTCCAGTGCCCATCAATCATGAGCAAGCAGCTATCAAACATGCAGCAAATACCTCGCGGCTGCCGCCGCTCCCACAGCAGCCTGGTTTCCGTAGGAGCGGCGGTAGCCGCGAATGCAGCACGCAGCCCCAAGCACCCGGTATCATTTCCGCCATGACCGCACATTCTTCTGCCTTGTGCCGGGGGCGGTACTCTGAACCCGGCATGGTTTACCTGATCACCACCGTCACCGAGGATCGCTCTGCGGTGTTTGCCAACTTTGAATTGGCCCGCCTGGTGATTGCCGAGTTGCGGGCCTGTGATGAATGCCGCAGAAGCCAAACGCTGGCATTTGTGTTGATGCCGGACCATCTGCACTGGCTGGTGCAACTGCAAAAGGGTGATTTGTCAACGCTGGTCGGGCAGTTCAAGGCGAATGCGGCCAAGGTGGTGAACCGCAGGCAGGACGCGGTCGGTGTGACGCTGTGGCAGCACGGGTTTCATGACCAGGCGCTGCGGCGTGAGGAGGATCTGGCTGCGGTGGCACGTTATGTGGTGCGTAACCCGGTGCGGGCGGGTTTGGTCAGAAAGACCGGGGACTACCCCCATTGGGATGCCATTTGGTTGTGACTGCGGCTGATGTGATGGCCTTCGCGGCTGCCGCCGCTCCTACAGCAGCCCGGGTTCCGTAGGAGCGGTGGAAACCGCGATTGCTCTTAGGCGCGGGCAACCGTTGTAGGTACACAGCCAACCGTTGTCTGGCAGCTTGCCAGCAATGCCTGTATCTCATTGGGCGGCAGTGGGCGGCTATAGAGATAACCCTGGAACTGGTCACAACCCGCAGCCCGCAAGGCTTCGCGCTGGCCCGCCGTTTCAACACCCTCGGCCACAACCACCAGATTCAGTGCATGTGCCATGGCGATGATGGTGCGCACAATCTGCAAGTCACTGGCATGGGTTTCGATGCCGTCAACAAATGCTTTGTCGATCTTCAGTTTGTGCACCGGCAAGCGGGTCAGGTAGCTCAGTGAGGAATAGCCGGTGCCAAAGTCATCAATCGATACCTGTACTCCCATGTCTCGCAACTTCCACAGCGAGCGGATCGACTCCTCGGCATCGGCCATGACAACACCTTCGGTGATTTCCACTTCAAGATGCTGGCTCGACAGGCCATGAGCCTCCAGTGTGCGTTGCACCTGGGTCGGCAGCAACCCGCCCTTGCATTGGGCCGCCGAGAGGTTGACGGCAATACAACCTGGGTCAAACCCTTGGCTCAGCCAGCTGCTGGCTTGACGGCAGGCTTCATTGAGCACCCAGTTTCCAATGGCTCCAATAAGTCCATTTTTTTCAGCCACGGGAATGAAGTGCGCTGGTGAAATCATGCCGCGCTCGGGATGCCGCCAGCGAATCAGGGCTTCCATGCCTTCGAGTGTGTCAGTGTTGATGCAGATCTTGGGCTGGTAATGCAGGGAAAACTGCTGTTGCTCCAGCGCCAGGTGCAAGTCGTTGCTGAGGGCCATCCAGGCCTGGGTTTCGACATTCATTTCAGCGTTGAAAAAGCGGTAGCCGTTGCGCCCTTGCGCCTTGGCGACGTACATGGCGGTGTCGGCATTGCGCATCAGGGTGTCGACATTGCTGCCATCACAGGGGTAGACCGCAATGCCCAGGCTGCACCCCGGAAAGAGTCTGTGGGTATCAATGTCGCAGGGTTGGGTCAGGGCTTCAAACAGCTTGTGTACCACCGCATCGCGATCCTGACTGGTGGCGGTTTGTTCGATCAGGATCACAAATTCATCCCCGCCAAAACGGGCCACCGAGTCGCTTTCACGCAGGGCTGAGCGCATGCGCTGGGCCAATCGCTTGAGCAGTTTGTCGCCAATGTCATGCCCCAGGGTGTCGTTGACGACCTTGAAGTTGTCCAGGTCAATAAAGATCACACTCAGGTTGTCACCACTTCGGTGGGCGTTGTGAATGGCGTGTTGCAGCCGATCCTTGAAACAGGCCCGGTTGAACAAGCCGGTCAGGGCATCGTGTGTGGCCTGGTGAAACAGCTGCTGCTCCACGTGCTTGCGTTCGGTGATGTTGCGCCCGATCACCAGCGCACCTACGGCATGCCCATCTGCGTCGTATTCAGCCACCATTTGCATCTCGTGGCAGACGTTTTGCGCATGGGCTGATTGCCATTCCCAGAGCATGCTGTCGGACAAGCCGCTGGCGATAACCCCCCGTAGCCGTAGTGTGAAATGTTCCCAGGGCATGTTGGGCCGCCAGGTTTGATGCGCATCGGCATCAGGGGCGAGTGCCAGGGGCAAAGGAATGCCGGTTTCCTGTGCATGGGCCGGGTTGGCAAAGATGAGTCGGCAATACA